>JAIXUU010000311.1 GCA_027483405.1 Planctomyces sp.
ACGGCCATGTTGATGGGGGTTGTGAGGAAGTCTACAGCTGCATCTGTGGTGGAGAACCGTATTGACCAGGGGGCGGATGAAGACATCCGACCCCTGCCACCCGGCTGATGGCTTGGGGGGCGTTGATCGGCACTGGCCAGTTTGTGGATTTTGTCAGGACGCAACACGTGCTAGGAACGCTTCGTTCCACGTGAAACCTGCGAGTCAGATGCCAGAGAACGCCTGCCCCACCTCCATCTGAAACTCTTTGAGCGATGGCGATGTGAGTGTCTCACCCATGCGGAAGCGGATGGGATCGCGATCGAGCCGGTGCGATTCGATGAACCGGTCGGCAGGGGCCAAAGTGGGTTCGACCAGCCAGACTTCTTCGACGCCAATCTTCAGGTACTCAACCGCCTTCTCCAACAGGTCAGTCCAGCGGTTTGAAGGTGACCTGACCTCAATGCATAGCTCGGGAGCCGGGAGCAACGGACCTTCGGGAAGCACGTTCCCTTTGAGGCGTGCAAACGAAATGTAGAAGCCGTCAACGCCGCGAACGGTGTCTGGTTCGGACTTTGTTTGTAGAGCCGTCTCGTGCCCACCAGCCAGGCCGCAATTATGAGTGCGAGCTCAGGTCGTCAAGAGATAGTTCAAATTGGAAATCACGATGGCATGACGCGGGGATGGTGGATTCATCTCGACAATGACTCCCTTGACCAGTTCACACGGTTGCTCGTCCGGAAGTGCCAGGAACTCAGCGGCCGTCATGCGCCTTGTCACTGGGCTCAGGGGAAGTTCGGCAATCGACATCGTTATGCCTCCTCGATTGAAGATTCACTCCCTCTCAGCCTACCACCTGGCGTGAGGTGTCGAAACCCCTTCTTCGTGCTGGCTGGAAGTCGTGGGCCTGCGTGCTGAATCCTGATTCAAGCTCTCACGAGGAGAGGAAGACGCACAGCCAGTCGCACGGCAGCCAGGGCCGAGAGCATTCCGACCACGAAGACCAGCAGGAGCCAAATGCCACCTGTGCCCCATGGGACATCTGCCCCGGCGGAAAGAAGTTGAGGCAACATCGAGACCAGAGCCGCGACCGTTCCAAAGCACAACCCCCAGACCAGCAGCAGAGCATTCTCGCACAGAATCATGCGGGTGATCAGCCCGTTGCCAAAGCCAATCGCTCTCATCAGCGAAAGCTCGGCTTGCCGCTCCCAGACGTTTCTCAGCATGACCGTCGCCAGCCCGATGGTTCCCAGCAGCAGCCCTAAGCCACCCAGAGCCTGGAAGGCGGCCAGATAAGTGTTCTGTACGGCCAGAAAGCGGGCGATCCGCACACCCACCGGTTCGAGGTCGAGGCCGTACTCCACCAGACGGGATTCCAACAGGTCGATCGCGGGTTGTTCCTCGGCTGGAGGCACTTCGATGAGAAAGTAGCCGTATCCCTTCTGCTCGGGATAAAGCCTCAGGAAGTTTTCCTCGGACATCAGCAGTACACCTTGCAGCACCGAGCCATCAAGCATCCCGGCAATCTTCAAAGGGGGCGAACCAGAGGGTGCTTCTGGTGCAGGAAGCGTGGCTCCCGGCCCCTTTTTCAGGCTGTAGAGCAAAGTGTTGATATCGCCAATCACAGGGATCGTTTCGGTACTGGTGCCCAGCAGTAGCTCCCATGGATTCGCTTCTCTCGCACCGACAAACTTAAAACCCCCGCGTTCGATGAATGATCGCGGCACACCCAGAATCGTGGGAGCCGTCGCCTGGAACAGGTTGATGCAACTGGCATCTTCTCCCGGCTTCACGCGGAATTGATAAGCCCGCATCGCATCGAGCAGGCTGGCTTCTTTCGAACCTGCGGGGAACTGGAGCTGGAGCGATTGCCTCCCTGCGGGTGTGTTCAAGTCGTACAGAATGGGACTGGCTGATTCTCCCACGAGAGCGAAGCCGCCATTCCCACTCGACTTCATCGGTCGGTCAGCGGCAGGATTTCTTTGCCCGGCAGCCACGGTCACAATCACAAAGGTGGCTGCGGAGATCATCCCTACTGTGAGCAGACTGCGCTGCCTCGCTCGAGTGACGTTTCGCTCTGCCAGTCTGGTGATCCCCGCCAAGCCACTCCCTTGGAGGACACTGATCACAGGCCGATCCAGCCACGCACTCAGCGTCCAGAGGGAGGTGGCCAGCAGCAGCATCCCGCAAACGAAGAATCCCACGATCTGCCACGACAATCCGCCAAAGGCTTCACTGGCGGGAACTACCCCGGCCACCAGGAGGAGGATCATCACAGCTGAGATTCCACCACTGGTCATGGCCTTCCAGCGTGCCTGCAAATACCTCGATGGTTGATCTTCCATGAGGTTGCTCTGTCCAGCAAGGAGGTCCCGGATCTCGATCCGGGAGAGATCCCGCAGTGCCCACCAGACGCTGAACATCGCACCGGCAATGGCAATCGCGGCCCCCATGACGAGACTTCCAGGGAGGACATACAGGTCAATGGCACTGGTGCGAATCGCCCCCTTCCACCAGTTGGTGAGACCGTAAATCATGAGCCGGGCATACGCGGTTCCCAGCAGCAGGCCCATGAGTGAACCCAGGCATGCCAGCCAGAAGCCTTCGCACAACAGCAGCCAGCGGATCGATGTGGGTGTGAATCCCGTGGCGGCCAGTAGACCCAGTTCGCGGGTGCGCTGCTCGACACCGAGCCGGAAGAGCAGGCTGATGAGTATCAAGGCGGCCACAATCAGGAAGAAGCTGAAGCCAATAAACAGCCCAGTGAAATCGGTTGCTCCTGCTGCCGTCTTCAGGCCGTAGGCTTTGAGTGGCTGGAGCGATAAGCCCGCCGCCGACAGATCGAGCTGCTCAACCATTTGTGAAACAAGTTCTGTTTCGATCGCCTCACGAGTTGTGCCTGCTGGCAATGCCAGACGAATCGATGTCAGCGTCCCGTACCGGCTGGGCCAGAGTTCCTGGGCGGTCTCAAGCGACAGGAAGAGTTTCGGGAGGGCCTTGTACTGATCCCAGTACTCATCATCACGGGTCGTCACCAGATCGAGCTTCATCGGAAAAGGCTGATCCCAATCCGACAGCGAATCGACATCCGTAATCCCCTTCACTTCAGGAGTCAGATGACGGTCAGCCGCTGGCCCCTCGATCTTTGTGATCGCCTCAACCTTGAATAGTCCCGATTCTTCGGGAAGCTCGCCATGTGCCCCGACCTGATGCCATTTCAGTTCAAGCTCGTCGCCGACTTTTGCGCCCAGGTCTTCTGCAAGATAAGTGTTGATCATCACCCCACGCCCGGAGAGCTTGAACGCTGTCACGGGTTGACCACCGACGACTGCCTTAGGCTCGACAAGAGGGAATGGGCCAAAGGGTGGTTCCAGCGCTTTCGCATTGATCCCGGCGACAGTCGAGTACATGGAGTACTGCCGGGGTTCCCCACCCACTTTTCGAATCGAGTTCGCCAGGTAAACCATGACTGGCGAACTGGCCAGCTTCAGCTTGTCGGCTGCTGACTGAATGGCCTGGGCCAGCGGGTCTTCGAGCAGCATCCGCTCGCTGTCAATACTCAGGCCCCCGATTGCAGCATCATTGATGACTCGCAGCTGCAGATCGCTGAACGAAACAACGCTTCGCAAAGCCTCCTCAACGGCGGCTCGGTCTTCTTGTGAGGCCAAGGCACTCTCTGGAGAAGTCGCCCGGGAGTCATGAAAGAAGATCGCATTGACTCGAGCCGGTGAGCCTTGAGGATCCCGGCGACTGGGCCGAACTTCACCCAGCCCCAGATCCGCTTGTAATGTCTTAAGACTCATGAACAGGCTGAGAGGATCGAGCTGGCTGGGTGCCAGTCCAAAGTGGGCTGCGGTCACCTCCTGAGGAAGAATCTCGCGAACCGTGAGCGTCACCTCCTGCGAATCGTTGTCTTTCTGCCCCAGCAGAGTATCGCGGGGAACAGCCGACGGCAGCTCGACCCAGAGTGTGATTGTGTCTCCCGCCCTCGCTTGAAGTGCTTCAGCCAGTGCCGTGGTGATGAGAGCTTCTCGCCCAGCAGGAGGTGCCACTCGCGAAGCTGCTGACGAAATGCTGGTGCCGGGTGCAGATCGATCCAGCCAGGGCCAGAGCCGTTCATCGACGCCATAAGCCATCACCTGCCCTGCCCGGCGAACGAGCGAGTCAGTTCCGGATTTCGACGATTGTTGATGTTCAACGCCTCCGCGCAGGATCAGTCCTGGGGCGATCTCGATGCCCTGATCTTTGAGTTTCGCCTGCAATCGGGAGGTGAGATCTTCACGAACAAACCGGGGCCCAGTGATGACAGCATCGACTTCGCCCAGCCGGCGCAACGTCATGGCCCGCAGACTGCCACGCATGGAGTCGCCCACCAGCAGTGCACCCGTCACGACGGCTGTCGCCGCAATGACGCCCAGCCAGACGGCCAACGAGGTTCGCCAGTAGTAACGGAGGCTGGCTTTGATCAACAGTGAATGGTGAAGCGAGGCGGCTCCAGAATGTGGCATCGTCAACTCTGTTTAGAATCGTGGTGCGTCGAAGGTTCATCTTCGAATCGATCTACCGGCAGCGAGGTCGATCTGCCCAAATTCATCCTACGAAAATCAGAGACCAGTTGCGCCGCATCCTGAAAGATCTCATCTCGTCGGAACTGTGCTTCGAGGCCACGATCCATGAACTTTGTGAGAAATGCCGGCGTGGTCAATAAAACTGCGCGTTTCGTCAATGATCAATCTTCATGACTAAATTAGCATAATTGACTGATTGATCATCCCCACCTGTTTGAGCTACGCTCAATGCCTCGTAAGCTGGACGAACCCGTGACTCTTGATCTGACGACGACCATGCCATCTCCCGACCACACCGACTTCAGCCCGAAGTCAGCCGACACCTCCGGGCCCACCTTTGATGACATTGTCGTCGGAGCGGGTGTGATTGGTCTGGCACATGCCTACGCGCTGGCACGTCGTGGCCGCAAGGTGCTGGTCATCGAGCGGCATGCCCGGGCCTTGGGCGCCTCAGTTCGCAACTTCGGCATGATCTGGCCGATTGGCCAGACCCTGGGCACAAACATGAACCTGGCCCTCGACAGTCGCCAGATCTGGGCCGGGCTGCTGGAACGATCAGGGATCTGGCATCATCAAGGGGGCTCGCTGCATGTGGCTCATCACGATGATGAAGCTCAGGTATTGCGCGAGTTTCACGAACTGGCGACCCAGGCTGGCTATGAACTTGAACTGCTGGATGCGCGGGCGACGACCGCCTGCTCACGGGCCGTCAATCCAGAGGGACTCAAACTTTCGCTTTACAGCCGGCATGAGATTGCTGTCGATCCACGCGAGGTCATTGCGAAACTGCCAGGCTATCTGCGGGCCAACTATGGTGTGCGATTTGAGTATGGTCAGATGGTGCGTTCCATTGATGGACAGAAGGTCAAGACGTCTGCAGGTCAATGGTCGGCCCGGCGCGTCTGGCTCTGCACGGGTGATGAAACACAGATTCTGTACCCGGAAATTTTGACCCGGCAAGGGATGTTCCCCTGCAAACTGCAGATGCTCCGCACGGCGGCTCAAACGGGTGATTGGAAAATCGGACCACACCTGGCTGGTGGACTGACACTCCGGCACTACACATCGTTTGCAGCCTGCCCGACACTCGCTGAACTCAAGGCGCGAGTGGCTCGCGAAATGCCTCTGATGGATCACTTTGGAATTCATGTGATGGCTTCGCAGAATGGGCGCGGCGAACTCACGATTGGTGATTCGCACGAATACAACCCGCCCGAAGAACCCTTCGGCAACGTGTCGCCATTCAATACCCGGCAGATCGACGACCTGATCATGAGCTATCTGAAAACCATCATGGTCGCACCCGATCTGGAGATTGCCGAGCGATGGTTCGGAGTTTATCTGAAGCACCCCGGCAAGCTGTGGTTTGAAGCGGCTGCCGAACCACACGTCGAAATCCTGACCGGCATCGGTGGGAATGGCATGACTCTCTCGATGGGTGTGAGCGAACAGCATGTGGCCCGTGTGCTCGGAGAAGCAATCACTCAGGATCCGGCTCCTGCCAACGCCAGTACGAAACCAGCACTGGTGTAGCTGCGTAACCCTCGCCCACGTCTGCGGGTGAGAGGGGGGTACGGAGTGCCGGGTGAGGTTTTTTCGTGGCGATGTGGAGCAGCCACTTACACTTCCGCTGGGTGCCACTGCTGGCTTGCCAGCAGTGCTCATCCCACGATGTTTTCGGCGTCAGAACTTATTGATGACGAGTCGGGGTCAAAGTACCTCGTTGATAGAACGCCCAATACGTTCGGGCTCACCCTCATCCCGGCCTTCTCCCGTCGAAACGAGAGAAGGGGAAACCGATGCCTGATGCAGTCGCGATCACGACTGACGGCTTCAGCCAATCAAACTCTTGGTGATCAATAGTATGGAGTGGCATCCATCGCACAATGGCGTCAGTCTCCAACGGCTCACCGCGAGTTCGACCAAAGTTCCCGATTTTCGGCTGCCAGAAACGCGGTCAAAATCATATGAGCAGCGAGCTTATCCACCGGGCTGACGGGAGTTTTTTTCTTCGCACGATTCTGAGGTGAGGAGTGACCAGCACCTGGGGATTTTTTAGAGGTTCGCCCACTGGCTGGTTTGTTGCCAGAGCGTGGAAAAACTCCATCCTGCCACAACAGCAGTTCTGCCGAGACCGAGGTGTATCGCTCATCCCAGTATCGAAGTGGCAGGCTCGTGCAGCGAGCCAGCCATTCACCGAATTGTCGGGCTTCCCGCGAGAGCTCACTTTCTTCACCACTGGTATGGAGTGGCAGACCCACAACTAAACCTGCGACGCGGTAATCGAGGCAGGTCGCCTTAAACCATTCCCGATCGACCGACTCAGACTTACGCTGATAGATCTCCATGGGCATAGCCAAAGTCTGCTCGAATGTCGAGATCGCCAGACCCACCCGCTTCTGGCCATAGTCAACTCCCAGGAGACACCCTTCGCGAGGAAATGCCTGCTCACTCGCCGACTGGCCTTCTTCCGGCTGCTCACCAGAGATTGGAGAATCCTGTGGCATCAAGTAATCCAGGCAAAATAGGGGGTTGATTTTCAGGGGTGATCCAGCGGAGAAAAACCTCTGTCGAGCTGGCGTAACATGCATTTCGACATCAGTTTACGCAGTTTTAGGACTCTTCGTGAAGTCGCTTGTCTGGTTCTGGAAGCCAGATTGACCCATTTTCCGGCCCAGACATATACTCCCGGACGTTGGAATACTGCCCAATCTGCAGGCTGACAACCTGAAGATGGCCGCAGTCTTCCAACAAGTTGCCAGGGAAGGTCATCGTTTGGCAGTTCTTGCCAATTTTCGCCGGGGTCTTTCGGTGACACATCCAAGGACGGATGTGACAAGACAGGAGTGCCCGTGAAGGGCTATCTCAGACTATCGATCTGGGTCTGCATAGGACTCGTGGGATTGCTGCTGGCAATCACGGGGATCGGTGGCGGTGCGCACCTCTGGGCACGCACAACAGCTCTTCAAGAATCCATCAGTCTCTCGGCGGACTGGCTCCAGGAATGGGAACAGGGACGTGAACACATTGGGCTGTTCCGTGGTCACTGCCAGATCACTCAAGGGGCGACCACGTGGCAGGCCGACAAAATGGTCGTCTGGGTCGAAAGTGCCGACGTCGATAGTCAGGTCGTCGAAGATCGACTGGTGATCTGGCTGGAAGGAAACGTCCAGGAAATCTCGGCCACTGGTCATCGTAACGATTCTTCCAGGCTGCTGAAGCTGAGGACGATTGAGGGGGTTGACCTCTCGGTTCGAGGTCGAGTCAGTGATCAGCCCGCGATTGATGACGCACTATATATAAGGGCGCTCAAGCAGCGGTTAGCCGGGACTCCTGAAGCTGCCCTGGCACGCAGTGAACTCCTCCAGACACAACTGACGGTCGATCCTCCGGCCCTCACCATACCGCCGGGTTCCGGGAATTCCGGGTTTGCCAATCCAGGTGTCATGACGCCACAGCTTGGTCAGCCTGCTCCACTGATGAACAATTCACCCGCTCCAGCTGCTATGCGGCGAGTGAGGATCTTCCCGCGTAGTGCCGTTCCTTTCGATGTTCGCAGCTTCCGCAATGAGAACACATTACCGCCTGAGCAGGTCGTGCAGTTGACCGGTGGCGTGACGATCATCGTCGATGGGATTGAGCGCGTGGGGGTGATCGACCTTTCCGCGGATAACGCGGTCATCTGGACAACGGCCCTGGGTAAAGAAGAGTTCTCGACAGAATCTCTCCAGACAGGGGATACGCCTTATCAGGTCTACCTCGAAGGGAACATTGTCATCCGGCAAGGTGAGAACATTGTTCGGGCCACGCGTGCCTTCTACGATGCCCGCGAAGATCGCGCTCTCATTCTCGATGCCGAACTGAAAAGCATCATTCCTGATCAGCAGGGGCTGACGGTACGAGTCCGGGCCGAATCCATTCGCCAGCTTTCACGCGATACGTTCCAGGCCCGCAATGCCTACGTCACGACGAGTCAGTTGGGCGAACCGGTTTACCGGATTCAATCGAGCGATATCTTCATCGATCAAAGGACATGGTCTCCCTGGTCACAGCCCACGGTCGATCCAGAGACAGGTTTACTGAAGCCAAATACGATCCCGTGGGTCACAGCTCAGAACAATGCCTTTGTTTTTGGAAGTGTGCCGCTGCTCTATGCTCCGGTGATCTCAGGACCGGCTGAAGATCCGAACATCCCGATTCAAGGCTTCACCTTCGGCCAGGACAATATTTTCGGCTCGCAGATTCGCACCCGATGGGATGCCTTCCAGATCTTTGGGCTGCAAAAACCAGCCGATACTCGCTGGACGTTGGAAGCAGATTACCTGTCGGATCGCGGCCCATTCCTGGCCACCGATGGTAAGTACCGTGGACTTGATAATTACGGCAACAGCTTCTTTGGCCAGGGCCTGGCGGCTTATGTCAATGATGGCGGTGTCGATAACCTTGGTCTTAACCGGCGCGATCTCGCCTTCCCGAATGCCAACCGCGGGATTGTTGATGCCCAGCATCGGCATCAGTTTCTCAACGGGATCGAACTCCAGGCGGAAGCCGGCTATGCCAGCGACCGCAACTTCCGCGAACAGTATTACGAGCAGCAGTTCGACACGGGCAAAGATCTCGAAATGTATCTGGGGATGACTCAAAGATACGATCAGCTCGCATGGTCCATCTGGGGTCGGCCGAGTGTGAATGATTTCGAATACACCACCCAGTGGTTACCTCGAGGCGATCTGTTCGTGCTGGGTACTCCCCTGCTCTCCAACATACTGAGCTACAGCTCGCACAGTTCCGTCGGTTATGCCCAGCTCGATAATGCGGCACCACCACCGGACCCCAACGATCTCTTCACACCGCTTCCTTATTACACCGATGCCAATGGTCTGGTAGCCATGACCAGGCATGCAATCGAAGCACCATTCCAGCTGGGAGAGTTGATGCTCGCTCCTTACGCCATGGGCGAAGCGGCTTTCTGGAGTGATGGCTTTACGAATGATTCGGTTGACCGGTTCTATGGCCGGGCGGGCTTAAGGGCTAATCTGCAGATGTGGCGGGTCTACCCCTATGTGCAGAGCGATCTCTACAACCTGAATGGCCTGGCTCACCGCATGAACTTCGGAGCCGACTATGGTTATGCGGCCAGCAGCAAAAGTCTCAGTGAGATCCCTCAGTGGAACGAATTTGACGACAACTCGCAGGAGCGATTCCGCGAACGTTTGGTCGTGAATACTTTCGGTGGCATCCTGCCCAATGTCTTCGAACCGCGAAATTATGCAGTTCGATCGGGTGCAGCCACAGGTGTCGCTGACCCCTACCACGAGCTGGTGGATGACCAGCAGGTGCTGGCACTCGCGTGGACACATCGACTGCAGACGAAGGTCGGTCCTCCGGAACGATTGCGAATTAAAGACTGGATGACACTCGATCTGGGGGTCAACTACTATCCCGATGCAAGTCGGGATAACTTTGGCGAATCGTTCGGCCTCTTCAATGCCCGCTATGCCTGGTATGTGGGTGATCGAACCAGCATTCATGCCAGTACATTGCTCGACTTCTTTGATGATGGCCAGAAGATTTTCAACGTGGGCGTGCTCACTCAGCGCAGCGTTCGCGGCAGTGCTTATGTTGGCTTCCGACAGGTCGATGGCGGAGCCCTGCTCAGCCAGATTTTGACCGCCAGTTACAGCTACCAGATGAGTCCCAAGTGGATCTCCACGGCGGGAACAGCTTATGACGTGGGTGAAGGTCAGAATCGCGGCCAGTCGCTCACAATTACTCGTGTCGGTGAATCGTTCCTGGTTCATCTGGGAGCCAGCTACGATGCCAGCAAAAACAACCCCGGGATCGCCATTTCGATTGAACCCAAGCTGGGCAATCGCAAGACATCCCCGACCATGATCAGCCCTTTGATGGGGGCAGGCTTCTAACTGAGCGGGCTGCGAGGAACGGAATCCATGAACCCAGCATCCTTGAAAGCACTGGCCAATTCGACTGGCGGCAGGACGGAAGAAAATCACGCCTCCGCTGTTGATTCTCATCCACGAGCGGACAGTCCGATGATCACCCGCTTGAGCGCATCCCCGTTGCCCGGATCGTTACCGAAGCTCGCGCCGGGATCGTCGGCGGTTCGAGACCAGGCCACAGAGACAGTCCCTCTCGATCCCTTGAAGATTCGGATTCATCAGTCGGCCGTTGATCGTCCCGAATGGCGTCAGCGTCTGGTGGAAATTGAAAAGGGATTAGCCACTGCCCTGCGCACAGACAGCACGCTCTTTATGCATCTATTCTTCGATTCGATCATCATGGCCAGTGGGGCTGTGCTGGGTTTGCATTTGTGGCAATGGGTGGCCCTGACAGCCACTCTGATGATCGTGTTGACTGTGGAACTCCTCAGCCAGGCAATTCGCCGACTGGCACTGCTAGCTCACCGCCCTCATGAAAAACGCACACCACTCACCGAAGTGACACATCAGACCGAGGCGCTCTGTTTCGCAGCCAGCTTCGTCACCATTCTGGGCGGGCTGGTCATCACCACGTTGATCTTTGCTCAACGCATTTACGAAACGATTCCTGAGTAGGCTCAGCCGTTCAGTGATGATTGTGCGGTAGGGTGCAAGGAGTTTTGCGGATTGCACCAGCTCTTGCACCTTCTCCCGTTCCGACGGGAGAAGGCCGGGATGAGGGGAGTCCCAACGTCACGGATAATCGATCTCCGTGCAGTCTCATCGCCCATGACCGAAAGCCGAACCAACTCCATCACTGCTCACACATCGAGATCGTCCACCTGATTCGCCTGTTCCATGATCAGCTTGTAGCGCTCGGCCGGTTCCTTCCCGAGGAGTTTTTCAAACGTCTGGTCGGCTTCCAGCTGATTGTCGATATCGATACGGAGCAGGATGCGCGTCTTCGGATCGAGTGTCGTCTCTTTCAACTGGGAAGGAGTCATTTCACCCAGACCTTTAAATCGCAGCACATCCGGGTTTCGATTTGCTGGAAGTGAATCGAGAATCTCTTCCTTATGCAGATCATCGCGGGCATAGAAGATCTGATTGCCAGACTGAATGCGATATAACGGGGGCTGTGCCAGAAACAATTTTCCCTGTGTAATCAACACGGGCATGTGCCCAAAAAAGAAGGTCAGCAACAGCGTACTGATGTGATACCCGTCCGAATCGGCATCCATCATCAGAATGATCTTGCCGTAGCGCAAGCGATGCAGATCAAAGTTCGGCCCGATCCCTGTCCCTAATGTCTCCACCAGATCCTTGATTTCCTGATTATCCAGGATCTTTGCCGTCGTCATATTCTGGGTGTTGAGCACCTTGCCTCGAAGTGGCAGAACCGCCTGAGTTCGACTGTCGCGGCCCATGCCGGCAGTCCCACCAGCCGAAAGACCTTCGACGATGAAGAGCTCGGATTCATCCGCATTGGTGGATCGACAATCGAGGAGCTTACCAGGCAGACTCAGTCTGCGGGCCGCGGGAGATTTCCGGCGGACTTCACTGGCTGCCTCACGACTGGCAGCCCGAGCTCTCGCTGCCAGCACAATTCGCCCGACAATCGCGTCGGCCGTCGTCTTGTTACTCGATAGCCAGTTCTCGAGTGCAGGCCGGATCTGCCCTTCGACGACGCTCGACATCTCAGGGTTATTGAGTTTTTCTTTAGTTTGGCCCTGGAACATGGGCTCTGCCAGAAAGACCGAAAGCAGACCCACAATTCCTTCACGAATGTCGTCGTTCTGGATCGTGAGACCTTTGACCTTGATATCGTGCACTTCCATGTAATTGCGAACGGCTTTGCCTATGGCACTTTTGAGGCCACTTTCGTGAGTGCCGCCGGCATGTGTGCGAATGCCGTTCACGTAACTTCGCAGGTGCTCATCTGTCGATTCTGACCAGCGAAAGACCGCCTCGACTTTGTAATTGCCATCATCTTTCGAGAATTGAAACAGATTCTCATGGACAGGTTTGCGCTGCCCTTCGGTCATCAGGCGGGCGAGGTAGGTCTGTAATCCATCGGGATGATGCAGGACGACCGTTTCTTTCTTGGCTTCGTCGATCAACGTGATCTTCAGCCCGGCATGAATGTACGAAATGTCTTCCAGATGAGCCTTGATGGTCTCGATGCTGAAGACAGTTCGTGCGAAGATTTCTTTATCAGGACGGAAGAAAACATCGGTTCCGCGACCTCGGAATGGACGTACCTGCTTGAGAGCAGTCGTGGGTTTGCCGCGTTTGAAGCGCTGCTGCCATTCGAAGCCATCACGATGGATGGTGGCCACCATTTCTTCTGAAAGCGCGTTAACCACCGATGAGCCCACACCATGCAGACCACCACTGCGGGCATAGGCATTCTTGCTGAATTTCCCACCCGAGTGGAGCGTGGTGAGAATGGTTTCGAGCGCCGACTTTTTCGTTTTGGGATGCAGATCGACGGGAATGCCGCGACCGTTATCACTCACCGAACATGACTCGCCATCTTTATGCAAAGTGACCGTGATCTCGGTCGCCTCGCCTGCCAGGCATTCATCGACACTGTTATCGACAATCTCCCATAAGAGGTGATGCAGCCCGCGGGTATCGACACCGCCGATGTACATGCTGGGTCGGCGGCGCACGGCCTCCAGACCTTCGATGACTTCAATATCTGATGCGGTATAGGCTGTCGCCATGTCACTTCCTGATCGACTGAGTTTTTCGCTTGAATACTACCGCTTTGTGCCATGCCCGCAGCTCTGGGCAAGCATGTCTTCGAGATGATCAACACGGGCTAGTGAGGGTCTTCCTTCCAATGGATCAACCTTCAATGCTGTTCCAATCCACCAGTGCAATCTCGGGTCGCACAATTTCGCCCACCTGACTGCGATGGCTGACCTTGACCCCTTTGCCTCCACGTGTCGTCAATGCATATTTCATCTGCCCGCAGGTCAGTTCTTTTTCGTTAGCCAGCTTGAGCCTCAACACATCGCTGGGTCGCGACATCAGTGCCGCACCCAGGACGAGATCCTTCTCTTTCTCTTCCAGGCGAATGCCGCGCACACCTTTCCCTGCTCCAGAAAGGACAGGAATCTCTTCGAGTGAGAAATGTATGAGCCGAGCTTCGCGAGTGACGAGAAAGACCGATGTCTGATCAACGATCAATTCGACCTTGGCCACCACGTCACCTTCCTGCAGCTTACAGAACTTGCGGCCCGATCTCGTGCTCGCTGTCCGAAATGGCTGCAAAGGCACCCGCATCACCTGCCCCTGGGCTGTGGTGACAAACAGATGTGGTGGCGCAGGTTCGGCTCCTTCGGCTGTCTCTTCGGCAACCGCCGTAAAGCGAGGGTCTGTCGTGACGGCAGCGATCACCTGCACTCCATCTTTGAACTTGTAGTGCTTGGTGAGTGGTTCGCCGTACCCCGAAGAAACGGGCACTTGAGAAATGGGCATCGTGTAGGCAATCCCGTCGCTCGCAAAGAAGATCACATGATCGACCGTGCTCCCTGGGAGGACATCGAGCACCTGGTCGCCTTCACGGACGCGCGTCGATTCCACACTTTGCAGCCGGCCGACACGTTTGATCCATCCATCTTTGCTGAGCACTACGTTCGTGTTCTCGCGAACGATATAGTGCGATTCATCAAACTCAGTCACTTCGTCGGAAGAGCCCAAAGTCGTTCGCCGCTTATCGCCAAACTGCTCACTCAGCTCGCGCAGTTCGCCTTCGATGACATTCCAGATGCGATCGTCTTTGGCAAGAATGCGCGTGATCCGGTCGGCCTCTTTCTGTTTGGTATTCAGTTCCGCGAGGACGGTATCAATTTCCAGTTGGGAAATGCGGTACAACTGCATTTCGAGAATCGCCATGGTCTGCGGTTCATCGAGTGGGAAGGCCGCCATCAACTTGTCGCAGGCATCTCGCTTGCCATTGCTGTTGCGAATGATCTTGATGGCCTTATCGATCCCGTTAAAGATGATTTCCAGGCCGCGCAGGATATGAATCCGCGCCTGCAGTTGATCGAGTTGGAACTGGAAACGTTTCTTGACCACCTTCAAGCGGAACTTGAGAAACTCGCTCAGCAGACGATGGAGCGGCAGTCGTGCTGGAGTTAACAACCCCTGATCATCCGGGATCAAGACCGTGCTGTTGTAGTTGAAGTTCTGCTCCAGTGGCGTCTTCTTGTAGAGGAACGCCATCACCGATTCCGGGTCACTCCCTTTCTTCAGTTCAAGCACTACGCGCAGGCCATGTTTATCGTCGGTTTCATCAGCCGCATTAATCAGTTGAGGCAGCTTGCGGCTGGCGATCACATTGCCAATCTCTGCCAGCAACGGCCCTGTCTCGACACCATAAGGTACTGAGTAGATCACCACCCGGTCTTCAACCTCAGCGCGTTTCTCTTTATCCATCCGCCATTCGGCCCGCACTTTGAAAGCGCCTCGCCCTTCCTCATAAATGGGGAGCATCGCTTTTCGATCGGTAATCATGCGGCCACCCAACGGGAAATCGGGGCCCTTGATGAACTTGAGCAGTTCCTTGGTAGAAGCCTCAGGATTTGTAATGAGGTGAATACAGGCTTCGAGCACTTCTTTTAAGTTATGGGGCGGCATATTCGTCGCCATCCCCACGGCAATGCCGGCAGTCCCATTGACCAGCAGATTGGGAAATCGGGTCGGCAGGACCACGGGTTCTTTGCGGGTGCCGTCATAATTGGGCCGCATTTCGACAGTATCGAACCGCAGCTCGTTCATGAGTTGTTCGGCAATGCCCGTCAGCCTGGCTTCGGTATATCGCTCGGCGGCAGCGGGCAGGCCCATGATGGAGCCAAAGTTTCCTTGCCCGTCGACGAGCGGATATCTCAAGGTGAAATCTTGAGCGAGGCGAACGAGTGTGTCGTAGACCGATTGATTGCCGTGAGGGTGATAATTGCCGGTGGTATCGCCGGAGATCTTCGCGCACTTGCGCGTTTTAGCATCCGCCATCAGCCGCAATTCTTCGTACATGACGTAGAGGATGCGGCGCTGGACGGGTTTGAGACCATCTCGAACATCGGGCAAAGCACGCGACTGAATGACAGACATCGCGTAGTTAAGGTATCTCCGCCGGGTCTCAGAAGAGATTTCCCGAAACTGAATACGGTCTTCCTGATTTTCTGTCACGGAGGATCCTGGTGTCGAACTGTTTCGTTTTGGCACTCAATCAACCTTCCTGGGAGAGCTTGACGCTCTTATCGGCTGGGAAAAGCAGGTTGCTTTTGCCGGGGATCATGACGGATTTCGCTTCTTTGGCAAACTTTTCCGTTCAGCGGGTTTTTGCCGATAAGCGGGAATACACCACTCTTACGAGATTTGCAACTCGACGTAAGGCATGAATTGCCAACAGCTTGTTGGCTTGGAGAACTTGGACGTTCCAGCCCGGGAATCGTTCATTTCTCGACGGGCCAAATTCCGAAAAGAGAAGCGAGTCTGATTTGTAGTCTCCGCGACGACTCGCCACGAAGGCAAATCCCGTTGCGTATGGGCCTCAATTCAATTGTTGCTGATGAATCCGTCCCACGGAGGGGATGAAATGCAATTCCTGAAATTGTCTGTCTTGATCCTGCCTGCAGTCATCTGTCATTCGGCAATTGCCAATGATCCGATCTACCTGCCGGCCGAAGTGGTTGCACCCGCACCTCAGGCAGCATCCTTTGGTAACATGCCCGTGGTGACTGCACCAGCCGAGCAGGTTCCACCTTCTCCACTGTATGCATACCCCACAGCTGCTGAATCGGAGTTCGCTCCCATTCCCAAAGCCCCATCGATCCATACACCGGTCATCTCTCGCCAGGTGACTCCACCTCCTGCTGCGACGACCACGATCCCACAGGGGGCAGTTGTTTCGGAAGCTCCACAAAGCGGATATGTTCGCCTGGGTGCACCGCTCTATCCATCACCCTCACCACACGTGCCAGTCTGGACGGGTGGAAGCATGATTACCAATCAGGCCTTTGCACCTCACGAAATGCTGTATGCCCATAAGTACAAGGCTCTTTATCCACCTTACTATCACAAGGTGAAAGGCCACTGGTTACTGACTCCGTTTGGCGTTAAATCGCATGAGCGATGGGAACTGCAGGGGACGATGGTCGAAGTGAATTATCACAGCCACTATCCACTGCTCCCGAAGTTTACAAAACCCCATACTTCGCAAAATCATGGCCCTTGGCGCTAAGTAACGACGGCATAAAAAGGTTGGCGGCCTGCCTGCGAACAGGCCACCGTTCGGCCTGATAATGAACCCTGAATTCTGGCACTTACCACAACACTCTGAACTTTGATCGCCTGGTTAATTGCTCGACCAGTACACAGGAAGTGATTTGTCATGAATGCATTCACACACCCGACAACAAGGTTGGTTTTAGCACTTGCTTTGTGCGGTGCCTGTGAGTGGCCCATGGCCCAGGCTGCCGAACCTGCACCAATGCCAACCGATGCAGCACCGGCTGTAACGGCGCCAGCGGCAGTATCCAGCCAATCTGCCGGTGTCGTTCGAATTCGCAAAGAGCGAACTCAGGCAGTGCAGTCACAAGCTCCCGTCAGCGGGCCGGTGGCTCCCGTCGGTTTCCGCGATGCGATCTCGGAAGGGTTTGAATCCTTTCAGACACCAGCCCGCCCTGTGACGATGACTCAGGCTTATGCTCAGCCTTACTCCTCACAAGGTTATGCGGCACAACCCGTCGCGATGCATGGTCAGGCTCACAGCTATCCTGTCGAAACAGTCTACACCGATTGCCCGAACGGCGAATGTGATCGTCACGGATACTGCAAAGAGCGATTTCACGAGTGGCTCAAATACAAGTTTGGCTACTTCATTCCCACAGGTAACGGGGGGACAGGGACTCCGCTGTTTGGCAAATACCATCGCGTCTATCCACAGGATCCTGGCTACTTCGATCAGCGGGATGGTCAGCTTTATTCCGCTCAAGGCTACGGAGTGCCAGTTTCTGTCCCTCTGGCGCCAGTTGTGGGTCACCAGTACAACTACGGTTGGGGAATTCCTTCCAGCCGCTTAACACCGATTTCTCATCCTGCGAACTGATGTGAGAAGGTGGCGGCGCGGTGACCACAGGGTGGTTACCGGGTCGTGTCCGTGAGTCTGTAATAAGTCGATTTTCACAAGGAACAACAGCGCCTTAATCCGGCCTGCGTAAAGAGGATTCTCTTATGACTTCCCAGGATACTCGATGGCTGGCACTCGCGGCCGTTTCGGCTGCAACGAGCTTGTGCGGTGGTCTTGTTGAACCCACCATCGCCAGTGCTCAGGAAGTTGGCCTTGTGCGAATTTCTGACCGCTCTCCATCCAGCGTGCAGACCACACCTGTGGGGCACAAGCACTATGCTCACGGTCCGGTCATGACGACCACCATTCCTGCTGATGGTTCTGGTCAGTACTGCGATAACTGCGACCGCCGCGGCGGACACGGTGGCAATGCCTGGCGGATGCATCTGCCACCAGATCATGGCTACTCTGTTCCTGCGAAATTCCCACTTCAACGTCGTGGTGTCGAGTACGAAAACTACTTCCCGCCACAGTGGTATGGTGCTGGCCTGACTTACCAGCAGAACTATCCCATGGTCTACATGCCCACTGATACCACACAGCTTGGCTTCTACTCCCAGCATGTGCCATTCTGGCGGCCCAATCCCAATATGCTGCCACCACGTCCAGTACCTTCACAGTGGCACATCCACGCTCCTGTGGTTTACTCGTCGGACTTCCATCGTATGCATGCCGGTGCTGGCAACCAGGGCTGGCAGGAAGTGCAAGTCCTTGATTCCACCACAGCCCCGGCGACCAATGGTGCTCAGCCCACACCGATCGACGGAAACGGCCTGCAGCCAGTTCCAGCACCTATGGTGCCACAAGTTCCTGGGACAGAAGTGCCACCAGCACCTATGCTCGACTCGGCTGCCAGTGGACACATCAAGCGGGCAGCAGCTCAGCAGTAATCTGCCTCAGCGTTCGATGAGCAGTCTCAATAGATTCAGCCTTGGTGAGATGCTCACCAAGGCTGTTTTCACTACTGTATCGAGCGATGGAGAAGTAAATCATTCATGGCCACACGCATCTGGCTTCGTGCCATGCCTCGCGGCTTTGAGCTGTCTATGACAAACATCTTTTCACCCAACTATGGGTAGCACGACCTTGACTGGCACGACCCTGGGTGGCACGACCCTGGAGGCTTTGCGGAAGGGCGTGGTCTTTTCGCCCTTGAACGTCAGATTTAATTTAGCCCGGGTGGAAGGGGTCGGATGTCTGCATCCGCCCCCTGTTCATCAATGTTTGCAAGCACGATTGCACCTGTTACGTTCCTTCCCATGATTGCCATGAACATTAACGCCCCATGAACTGGGGGCAAACGAGGACGTTTGACCCCAGCCACTCATCCCATGAGCACTCCAGCGAAGATGTGTGTGATAAGCCGGCTAGCGCTGCACCATGGTACACAGCCGATTCGTGCCATGCCTGCATTTTTTCCGCTCAACTCCCAACAAACAACTCCCAACAAATGATGAACCGGGATCAGATCCTTCGATCTAACCCCGTTTCACAATTCATCCATAAGCCATGCTGGTGTGACAGGCTGTCAGAAAATCTGCACAACCCACCAAGTCACACTTCGGCTTAATACTCGCGAGTTGTCTTCAGGCCAGGCATCGGCACTGGATACTTGCCTTCGGCATCGGCCACCACGGGAGCTGGGCCGTCTTCTGTGAGAGAGTCGACATTCGGTGCGAATTCGTGATCACAGTTGAGCATGGCATCGTAGGTGATGACCTGTCCGGTGTGAGCTGCCATGCGTCCCATGGAGGTCACCAGACTGGCTTCAGCACCACGGCGAACTTCATTGTAAGGTCGATCCTTGCGAATGGCTTCTACCAGATGATCCCATTCGAGCTGGTAGGGGCTGGGCTCTTTCGGACCGAACTGCCAGAGAATGTTATCCTTGCTGGACATATCCTGGCTCTTGTAAGTGCGGGCACGCGAAGGAGCATGGCCGGATTGCGAAATCACTGCAGCACCCTTCGAACCATGAGCATAGCTGGCGAACTCCTGATGGCAGCCGGGCATGGTGCGGCCTTCCATCAACAGTTTCGTGCCATCAGCAAAGGTGTACTCAACGGCATACTGATCGAAGTTCTGATCGACATAATCGCCGCGGAAGTGACGTCCACCCGTTGCCTGGGCTTTCACTGGCCAGGCATTCTTCATCCAGCAGCACTCGTCAATGTTGTGAATGAGGAAGTCGCTGAAGCCGCCCCCAGAGGCCCACAGGAAGGCATGGAAATTCTGGATCTGGTACATCAGTTCCTTCTGATTTTCCGGCTTCTTTTTCGCAAAGGCAGTCGCGGTAGGACCGGCCATACGATAAGCCCGCAGCAGCAGCAGGTCGCCAATCTCACCATCCTGAATCCGCTTGAACAACTCGCCACGGGCATCGCAGTGCCGGCACATCAGGCCGACACCGACCTTGAGATTCTTCTTTTCGGATTCATCGGCCAGTTGCAGCATACGCTTTGTGGAAGGGCCATCTACGGTGACAGGCTTTTCCATGAACGTGTTCACGTCCTTGGCAATTGCATAGGTAAACTGTACCCAGCGGAAGGCGGGAGGCGTCGCCATAATCACGACATCGCCGGGCGAGAGGCAATCGATGGCCTGCTTGTAAGCCTCAAAGCCCACGAATCGGCGATCTTCCGGCACATCGACCTGATCTTTGAACTGACCTTTGAGTCCCTCATAACTGCTGTTCAGTCGATTGGGGAAGACATCGGCCATTGCGACGAGCTTGATGGGCCCTTGATTCTTCACCGAAAGAGCATTGGCTGCCGCACCGGTTCCACGTCCACCGCAACCCACCAGCGCCACCTTGATCGTATTGTCTTCACCAGCATAAACCGTCTGCGGGATCGCCATGCTCGCAATCATCGATGTCGTCGCCAATGCTCCCGTGGCTCTCAGGACATCGCGGCGACTGACCACTGAATTCGAACGGGGCGGTTGTGATGTGCCGGAAGCATGATTAGCGGATGGTGAATTCTCAGGATTCATCAGGAGGGATCCTCAAAACGGGAACAGAGATCGGGCTGGATGTCATTAAGCTGGGATACTTGAGCAGGTGACCCTGTAACTAGGCTAACCTCCTCCAGGTTCGCATCACAAGTCATTGATACGAGAATTCCGGCCCCCGCGTGGGATTTGCGATGGCTCCCCGTCGTCTTCTTCATAGCCAGGGTCTGTTTCGTGTTCTTTGTCAACAGACTGCCGCTCGAATTCCCGGATGAGCAATGTCTGTTCGGCTGGTGAGAGCAGCGGGAGTTGTCCAGATTCGACGGGGCTAAGTGCCTGGGCGAGTTTCCAGCAAAATTGTGCCAGAACAAATACAATCACGTATTGTGCGATCCAGAATCCCCAGATCACAGTGGGAACCGCTGCTGGAGGAATCATCTGTGGAAAAAACCGGACAGCCAGCATCGCAATCACGAGGATATTGATGATCTTGGCCATTTTCGCGTAGGCCTCCAGTAGTGATTGATCCATTCTGTAGACAGCCACTTTCTGCAGGGCGGCTGTCACACCCAGCCAGAGCAGCATCGCCAGAACCTGCACCACCAGCCACCTTTGGCCAGGGTCTGGCATCAGCATCAGAATCACACTCAATAGAGGTAACAGGATCGAGGCAAACCGACCGGCCATCTCGAGTTGACTGAGCCGTTCGCGCGTTAGTTGCCAGGTAACCCAGGCGAGCGGAATCGTGAGCGCAAACAGCACCCAGTTGCAGGCCAATCCCTGAGCACGCAACCGTCGAAATTCCTCCATCACTTTTTCCAGACGATCATTGATCGACTTCAGCTCAGGAAGATTTTTCGCCTCACTGGCCACTTTCCATTCTCGTTCAATATCGACGATCCCTACCGCCAATTGACGAGCTTCTCTCTGCAAGTACTGCGAGACATCGAGTCCCACTAGAAGTGCCAGAAACAGTAGGGGCAACAGCAGGATCGAGATTCGCCAGTATTTCCAATAAGGCTGCATACGAGGTGGCCTTCTGTGCGACAAGCAATAGAACGGTACGTTTGCGAGAGATCTCAGCGATGAAATCCGTTCGAAAGGATCTCATAACTCAAGGCAAAACTCCACCACCCGGCAAGCCTTGACAATGCCGATGTGCATAAAACAAAACAGGCAATCCGATCATGGCCGGATTGCCTGTTGTATGTTTGGTTCGACGTGGCTTTAAGAGCTGGGGACAGGAGAGCTTTAATCAGCAGGCCTATCCAGGACGACTCGTCATGTTGGAGAGTTGTGTGTCCTCTCGAGCCGGAAGTCTTTCGCGAGAGGAGCCCCTGAGGAGAGCCGTAGCTCTCCCCAGGTTTGGCCTCACGTTCCCGGATCCGCCGGGCTTCAAGCTGGATTCATTCTAACCAGGCTTTTGGACGACAACAGACTCTGAAGTGAGTGTCTGTTTCCATCTCGATCAGCAACCAAATCTTTCGTTGCCCCTGACATCGCTTAGACTAGATTCCATCAATTGCCTGGCATGTGCAAGTTGATGGATTTGTCTCGTACTCAGTTAACAACAGCCAGAGTCGGCTATGTCGATTTTTGATCGGGTGTGACCAGTATGTTCGACTTATCATGTGATCAGGCGGAAACCAGTTGCGGCTGAAATCCGCCCAATCGACACGCTTTGTTTTACGAACCAGTCGTTTTCAACTTAGTGGCAAGGTGTGGCCATAGGAGCGGCACATGTTGGAGCACAAGCGGCTGGAGCAGCACATGTTGGAGCACAGGCGGCTGGGGCAGCGCAGCTTGGGGCCACTGAGCAGCAAGAGGTCTTGCGGCTGCAGGCCTTGCGGAGCTTGCACTTCATGGCAGCAAACTTTTCCTTGAGGTGGCAGCGCTTCTTGGCGCAAGGATCGCAAGCTGGAGCACATGTTGGTGCACAGGTGGCTGGAGCACAGGCAACAGGAGCAGCACAGCTAGGAGCACAAGCGGCAGGAGCTGGTGCACAGGCAGCTGGAGCTGCACATGTAGGAGCACAAGCGGCTGGAGCTGGAGCACAAGCAACAGGAGCAGCGCAAGTTGGAGCACAGGCTGCAGGAGCAGGTGCACAGGCAACAGGAGCAGCGCAGCTCGGGGCACAAGCCGCAGGAGCGGCACACGATGGGGCACATGCAGCAGGTGCAGCGCAGGTAGGCTCAGGAGCGCAACCGCAGTCGCTCTTCTTGAGCCAGTGGAAACCGGCGTCAGCCGAGTTCAAACCGGCGATACACAGCAGCACAGCGGAAATCCATGCAAACTTCATCTCAATCTCTCCTAAACAAATCCAAGGGAACGTGAGGAACCAGGAGCGAAACAGGACACCTTGTCCCGCCATCTGAACCCCTGGCCCAACCCTGCGTGTCACAACGGACATCACACCCTACTTTTCGGACTGAAGAGACCTGGAGGTCTACGAAGTTTGCCCAAAATCTGCATGACTCACACTGCTGGCGAGAATGTGAAGAATGCAACGAATTTACTGGCGGATCACAGGCTGTTTTTGCATTTCACCCTCTGGTCACGTTTTTCCACTCAAGTTGGCTCCGCCAGAACTTTTGGCCCTTGCTCCACGATGCTTCATATTGTGGGCTGGTATTGACTCAATGAGTTCAGTTGCCTGTGAGTGATTGCCGTAAGTCGTATCTAATGAATGCGATACGCATTTTGGTTCCACTCCACATCGGAAAACCAGTCAATGCCTGATAAGATGCTCGTCATCAAACAGAGGCCTCACCATGCACGACATCACTCACGACCACGCCAGCCAGCATCGCATTCTTGCCTTGAGCCGCATGCTGGAACTGGTACTCAAGCTCAATGATGTCAACGACCTCGCTGCCGTCCTGAACGCGATTACCCACGGTGCCTGTCAGGCAGTGGAATGTGATCGAGCCAGTCTTTTCCTCTACGATTCGCAAGCGGACGTACTCTACTCTCACTCGACGACTGAATTGGAAATCCGCGAGATTCGCCTCCCCATCGATAGTGGCATCATTGGACATGTCGCCCGGGAGCGCGTTCCATTGGTTGTCGCACAACCTCATGACGATTCGCGATGGTCACCCGTGTTTGACCAGCAGACGGGCTATCGAACTCGAAACATTCTGGCTGTGCCCGTGGTTTCCAAATCGGAGAATCGACTTCTCGGTGTTCTCCAACTGCTCAACAAGCATGCAGACTGTTTCGAAGACTTCGATGTTCAATTGATGCAGGCCTTTGCCGTGCATGCGGGAGCCGCCATTGAAAGGCAGTGGCTGCAATCGGCTGCCAGGCAAGCGGAGGATTACCGCCGCTCGATGGAAATGGCACGACAGATTCAAATGGGTTTTTTGCCGAAAGAACGCCCCCGCTTCCCGCAGTACGAAGTGACGGCCTGGTGGGAACCTGCCGAGTATGTGAGTGGTGACTATTACGACTGGCTCGTGGCTCCCGATGGTCGCCTGGGCATCGCTGTGGGGGATGTCAGCGGTCATGGCATGGCTGCCAGTCTGATCATGGCGTCGGTGCGGGCCATGATTCATGCGCTGGGAAGATTGGCAACCACACCAGCCGATATGATGGAACTTTTGCAGGATGTCGTGCAGGCCGATCTCGTCGATGGTCGATTTCTGACACTTTTACTTCTGACCATCGATCCCGTGACTCATTGCGTAGAATTTGCCAATGCGGGCCATGCACCTGCCATCTACTATCAATCGTCCAAACGCTCCTGCAGACGGCTCGAAGCCACTCGCACGCCACTGGGATTTCCAGTCAATCAATCCTTACGAATGCCCATCTATCCCGTCATGCAGCCTGGCGATCTTTTGATTCTCGGTACGGATGGACTCATTGAAGTTCACGACCGAACTGGCAAAATTTTTGGCATGCAACGCCTGGAAGAACTCATAGCAAAACATGCACATGAGTCCGTTGAAACGTTATCTCAGATTCTGAAACGTGAAGTTTTCGATTTCTCCACAGAACATCCCTTTCCAGACGACATGACGTTGCTCATCATTAAACGCATCGATGAAGCCTCCTGAATTTCTGGTGGCACTTCGCACGATTCGGCAGCCATTGAAAGGCCGCCTTGTCTGCGCTTCTCGATCAAACTCCTCTCTAAAGCAATAGATGCCAACTTCCATGTATGTCAGCGTGTTTGATCTGTTCAAAGTAGGGATTGGACCGTCCAGTTCTCACACCGTCGGCCCTATGAAAGCAGCTCAAATCTTTGCTCAGCGACTGGTCGACCAGGGCCACCTGGAAAAGCTGGGGATGGTGCAGGCTCACCTGTTTGGTTCGCTGGCACTCACAGGCAAAGGCCATGCGACGGATTCGGCAGTCATCTGGGGGCTGGCTGGTGAAATGCCAGCCACAGCCCAGTCTGAGAATCTCGCCAGAATTCTCGATCGAGTCCAGAAGGAACATCGTCTTCCCATTGGAGGGACAGATCACGAGATCGAGTTCCTCCCCGATCGGGACATCTTCTTCCACTACAACGAGGTCTTGCCACAACACCCCAACGGCATGAAGTTCGTTGCTCTCGACAAGAATGGCCTCCCACTGGCGATGGACAGTGCGTTCTCCGTCGGCGGCGGATTTGTCATTTTTGAAGGGGAAGACCAGGCACAGACATCAAACTCACCACAAGTCGAAATTCCCTTCCCTTTCACGACGGCTGCCGAACTTCTCGAAATCGGTATCCGTGAGAAAAAGTCGATTGCTGCCATTGTCCGCGAGAATGAGCGAGCCTTCCGCACGGATGCTGAGATCGATGCTGGTCTCGACCGCATCTGGGAAGTCATGCAAAGTTCCATCGATCGAGGTTGCCGCACCGAAGGGATTCTTCCTGGTGGCCTGAACGTCAAACGCCGTGCCGCGAGCATGTGCCGCACACTCATGACCTCTGGTCCTCGTCCGATTGATCCGCTGCAAAGCCTCGATTGGGTGAGTCTGTTTGCACTCGCCGTCAATGAAGAAAACGCTGCCGGTGGTCAGGTGGTGACGGCACCCACAAATGGCGCTGCGGGAGTCATTCCTGCGGTCATTGCCTACTACAAACGTTTATTGGCAGGTGCCACACAGGATGGTGTTCGCACTTTCCTGTTGACGGCAGGTGCCATTGGTATGCTCTATAAGCGTAATGCTTCACTCTCTGCTGCCGAGATGGGTTGTCAGGGTGAAGTGGGCGTCGCCTGTTCGATGGCCGCTGGTGGCCTCGCTGCCGTCATGGGTGGCTCGAACGAACAGATCGAGAACGCTGCGGAAATTGGTATGGAACATAACCTGGGCCTGACCTGCGATCCCATCAAAGGGTTGGTGCAGGTTCCATGCATCGAACGCAACACGATGGGGGCTGCCAAAGCCATTAACGCTGCCCGCCTCGCTGTGCTGCATGGAGATGGTACACACCGCGTATCGCTCGACCGCGTCATCGAAACTATGCGACAGACAGGTGTCGATATGCAGGTCAAATACAAAGAAACCTCCATCGGCGGACTCGCGGTCAACGTCGTCGATTGCTGATGCCGTTCGCTTTCCACTGCCGGGGAAAATATGTGTGGCGGTTGATGGGTTGATCCCGCTTGTGGTTCAATCAGTGGATCGAACTCCGTTGAGCCATGCCTCTCTCATGACGACTTGAGAGTCGCTAAACACATGAACAACCTGGCAGAGTGAACGATGTCGCATCACATCCCCACACGTCGCAGCTTCCTGACAGCGGCCGTCACAACGACATCCGCAGGCTGGCTGCTGGCCACTGCTCAGAGCGCCACTGATCAGAGCGTCGCTGCAAACCCCGGCGAATTCGTGGAACCAGCCCGTACGCTCCCGGTTCAACGCGATGCCGATGTCATCGTGTGTGGCGCAGGACCGGCTGGCGTCACTGCAGCCATCACCGCTGCCCGTCTCGGTGCTCGTGTGCGACTTTTCGAAGCGCATGGGTCACTCGGCGGAGTCTGGACAAGTTCGCTCCTGGGCTATCTCCTTGATTTTGATAAGCCCGGCTTCAACGTAGAACTTGTTCGCCACCTCCGTCAGCGCGGTGCCATTCGTGGTGAAGGGATGAACGGCCTCACCTATCACCCCGAAGAAATGAAGCTGATTCTCGAAGAGCTTTGCACGCGTACGAACGTCCATCTCCAGCTCCATAGCCGCGTGACAGCCGCCTATCGCGAAGGGAACCGGCTCTCAACAATCATCACAGAATCGAAATCGGGCCGGGAAGCCTGGCAGGCTCCCATCTTCATCGATACGACAGGTGATGGTGATCTGGGTGCTCAGGCGGGCTGTGAATTCGAGATTGGTCGCGATCAAGCTTGCCCCTGCCAACCCATGACAATGTACGCCCTGCTTGTCGTCAGGAACCTGGCAGAGATCGCCCCGTACCTTCACGGCGTCGGAAATGATGGCCAGCATGTCGGGCCGAAAGTCTTTCAGGAACTTCTCAAATCGGCAGGAGTTCAGCCCAGCTATGGCAAAGCCAGCCTGTTCCCGATCTCGGGCCAGCTTGTTCTCCTGATGGCAAATCATGAATACGGCATCAACGCCACCAATGCCGCTCAAGTCACGACGGCGACACTTCACGCCCGGGCAGAACTTCACCAGATTGTGAAGGCTCTGGCCAAACTCGGCGGCCCCTGGCAAGGGACAGAAATTGTGGCGACTCCCGAACAGATTGGCATTCGCGATGGCCGACGGATTCGCGGCCGCTACATCATGACTGCCGATGACTTGATTCGCGGTGCCACCCAGGACGATGCCGTTGTCAGGGCGAAGTTCCCGGTCGATATCCACGCACTAACGCTCGAAGAAAACCGCAAGTCTGCCTATAGCAATGCGGGGGTAAAAGCGAAGCCTTATGATATCCCCATCAGGGCTCTCATTGCCCGCGATGTCGATGGCCTGTTAATGGCTGGCCGCTGTATCAGTGGCGATTTCATTTCACATGCCAGTTACCGCGTGACGGGGAACGCCGTCGCAATGGGCGAAGCCGCCGGCACCGTCGCAGCTCTCGCGGCAGAAACGAAACAACTCCCGCAAAACATCCCCTGGCCCACCACTCAAGCCGCCATCCAAAAATCCCGCACGATTGGAGAAGCCGCCCTGCTGGAGTGAAAATCGGCTCCAGCGATGGTGAATACGCGATGAGCAACTTCAGCCATTTCCCCGATACGACCAGTCGTCAGGCATGAGAGATACGTGGGTATGACCGAGAATAAGTTCTTCGCTGTTCGCTTGATATTGACGATCTGCTTAATCGTAATTTCCTGCCTGGTGATTAAGCAAATTTATGATCGCATCCAATTGAATCGTTACATCACATACGCCCAGAGCCAGGGTTTGGTCGTCCAGACTTCGCAAAAGAGCTATCTGCCAGCGTCACTTTATGGCCAATTTCCCAGAGAGGTCACTCACTGGTTTGATGCCCATCCTCATGCGGTGACATTCCAAATCGAGAAACAACAGAGATTTGATCCCATAGAAGTCGCTCTACAAATCATTCCTTTGATTGATCAGTTTCCCCAGAAACAAAGCGTTACGAGTTGTAAAGTCGGACAACATAGTTATCCCGCATGCAATCCCGCTTTATTTAAGCATTTGGCTCAATGGCCATGCGTCGAAAAGGTTAGTCTCTTAAAGTCTCCGTTCTTGGAGGAGATACCGCGTGAGCAGTTTGAAGTTGTCTCACGGCTGATTTCGCAGATCGAATATGCCATGTGGTTTGAACGGATCGGCCAACCACCAAATCAACAGGTTTTCGAGATTCAGAGAGAACTTCAAAAACTTCAAGAAGCGCGTCACCACTGAGCTTCATGGCAAATTCCCAAACTGTGATCCGGCCTTAGAGGTGTCACGTTATCCATGTTCAAAAACGATCCCTTAAGGGACATTTAACGAAAGAGCTTTCACACCCATCACTTGGAAAGCTGCTCAATCAGGTTTTCGCATGTCAACGAAGGCTTCTTTATGCGATTCACAAATTCCGGCACAGGCTGTGCCGGAATTGACCAACTCCTAACCTCCGCCAGCCGTCGCCAGGATTCCCTGGCGGCGCAACATCGTCCTTATGCAGAAGGTGAAGGATCCGGCCCAACGGCTGTGGTATGCCTCCAAGATACTCGAGCATGGTTGGAGCCGGGCGGTCCTCACGGTGCAGATCGAAAGCGATCTCTTCGGACGACAGGGGAAGGCGATCAGCAACTTCGCGGGGACGTTGCCCGTGCCTCAGTCCGACCTGGCCCAGCAATCGCTTGAAAACCCGTATCGTTTCGACTTTCTCATGCTGCAGGAAGACGCCGTCGAACGGGATCTGGAATTGGTCAAAGAACTTGATCGCGAATTCAAAGGCACCATCCACACCAAGAGCCAGTTGCGACCGCATGGACGTCGTTTGCCCTCGGCACACAGCGACTGTTGCCGCAATACACCGTCGTGACTTCGTATTCGGCGGTTCATCTTTTTTCGCCGAAATAATTAGGGATTTTGACATCGAGTGCTTACGATTCTGGTTGCCAAGGCGATTCTACTTGGCTGTCGCGGACAGAGAATGTTTCTCTCATTAACGAAGGTGAACCAACATGTTGCGGAGTATGAAAATCCACGCCATCCTAGTTCTTGCAGCCGGTGCGCTGTTGGGATACGCGGCCGCATCCAGCAACGTCCTTCCAGGCCGGCCTGCGGACGCCTCTCCCCCCAAGTCGCAGTTGGCGAGCAGCAAGGCGAGTGAATCCTCGCCTTCCCCCTACGGCACGGACGAAGACGCACGAGGCGTTTTGATCGCGCAGGCCGAAACCAAGGCAGCAGCCCAGAAGCAGCCACCGGCCACCGGCAAGAAACCGAACATTCTCTTCATCATGGGCGATGACATTGGCTGGATGCAGCCCAGTTGCTATCACCGCGGACTGATGGTGGGCGAGACACCGAACATCGACCGGATCGCTAACGAAGGCGGGATGTTCATGCATTACTACGCCGAGTCGAGCTGCACGGCGGGACGCACCGCGTTCATCACCGGCATGCACCCCTATCGCGCGGGCATGGTCATGCCGCAGTTGCCCGGCGCGATCTCGTATTTGCGCCCCGGCACACCGTGTCTGGCAAAATTCCTATTGAACCTCGGCTACAACACCGGGCAGTTTGGCAAAAACCATCTCGGCGACCATCCTGATTCCTTGCCCACCGCGCATGGCTTCCAAGAGTTCTGGGGCTACCTCTACCACCTCGACGCGATGCAGCAGGTCAGTTTCCCGGACGTCAACAGCAGCCCGCTCGTGCAGGGCGTCGTGCCACCGATGAAGATGGTTCCAATTCCCGGCATCCCGCCAACGCCCGGTGAGATCGATCCGAAAGACGGCGTTTGCATGGCTGCTCCTAGGCCGGTTCTTTGGATGAAGTCTTCGGACGGCACCGCCAAGAATCAGATGGGCAAAGACGAAGGTCCGCTGACTCTCGAGCGCTCCAAGACAATAGACGAGGAAATCTCCGCGCACGTTGTCGATTTCTTGGATCGCAATGACCCCGAGAAGACCAACAAGCCATTTTTCTGCTGGTATAATCCCGCCCGGATGCATGTTACGACCGTGCTGTCGCAGAAGTACCTGGACATGCTCGGCACCAAGGGCGGCAAGGATTGGGGCATCAACGAAGTCGGTATGAAGCAGATGGATGACAACATAGGCGTCGTCCTCAAGAAGCTCGAAGATATGGGCGAGCTGGACAACACCATTATCGTCTTCACCACTGACAACGGCGCAGAGGTGCAGACCTTCCCGGACGGCGGCGTTACCCCGTTCAAAGCTGGGAAACTTAGCACTTGGGAAGGTGGCATGCGCGCTCCCTGCGTTGTCCGCTGGCCGGGCGTCATCAAGCCGGGCACGGTCTACAAGGAGATGTTCGCCTCGTTGGATTGGCTGCCTACCTTAGTGGAAATCGCCGGCGGCCCTAAAGGTGACGAGCTGAACAAACAGATCATGGCCGGAAAATATGAAGGGATCGTCAAGACCAAGCTTGATGGCACCAACCAACTCGCCTACCTCACCGGCAAGTCGGAGAAATCGGCTCGCGACACTTTCTTCTACTATCAGGGCACCGTCCCCTCGGCCGTGCGTTACAAGAACTGGAAGTTCTACTACACCATGATGGGGTCTGAGGGCATTGATGCGCTTAATGCACCCATGACATTCCACTGGACCCAGGTTCAAAACATCATGAGGGATCCCTTCGAGGATAATGTCGGGGCCGAACAAAAGGGTGCAATGGCGATCGGCGGTGCCTTGGCCGCACCGAGCACCGCGTATCTGTATGACTGGAATCTCCTGCCCATAGGCCAGCTTCTCTGGGAGAAGGAACTCATGTCCTACATCGACTACCCACCGCTCCAGCTCGCCGCGAGCTACAACCTCGAACAGGTTCTCCAGCAGGTACGGGAGATGGGCAAAAATCACCCGAGCAAATAAGACGCCGGGCGAGTGTGACATCACGAGCGGGGCGGTTAACATCAGCCGCCCCGCTGCTAATTGCGACTCTCATTCCACGAACACTGGCAACAATTATGAAATCGTTCCTAATCAACGTCTTTGCCGCGACGGTATGCGTGATTCTATTCTTGGCCTCAACCATTCGCGCTGAGACCGACCCGCTCCCATCTTGGAACGACGGGCCGACCAAGAAGGCAATCACCGACTTTGTCACCATCGTTACGACCAAAGGCGGGCCGGACTTCGTAAAACCCAACGAACGTATTGCCACATTTGACAACGATGGCACGCTCTGGACCGAAAAACCTGTCTACACACACGCCTTTGCGTTGCTGGATCGCGTAAAGGAGCAAATAGCTACCGACCAGACGCTCAAAGATCGGCAGCCTTATAAATCCATTGCCGCTAAAGACAAGGAATACTTCGCAGCGCTCTACGAAAATCAAGAACTGGACACATTGGCTGACGAGCTGGTCGCACTGCCGTTCGGTGGCATGACCACCGAGGAATACGCCGACTGGAACCGCGCCTGGTTGAAGAAGTGGAAGCATCCCAAATTCGGTGTTGGCGTCCAATCGCTGACGTACCAGCCCATGGTCGAGTTGATCCGCTATCTTGAGGTGAACGAATTCAAGGTCTTCATCTTCACGGCAGACGAAGGCACATTCCTGCGGCTCGTCTCACAGGAGCTTTACGGTCTCCCGCCCGACCGAGTGTATGGCTCGCACGTGCGGACAGACTATTTGGCCGAAGGAGACAAAGCAGGGTTAGTCCGCTCTTATCGGGTTGATTACATCAATAACTGGGCCGGCAAACCTCGCCTGATCGAGCAGGTCATCGGCGCCCGTCCGATTTTCGCAGCTGGCAACTCGAACGGAGACGAACACATGCTGCAATGGACCGCCCGGCAGGAACGTCGCTCGATGTCCCTGCTCGTTCATCACACCGATGCCGAACGGGAGTACGCCTACGACACGCACACCGATAAAGTTTTGCCACTTGCCAAGAAGGAGAATTGGACCGTCGTCGATATGAAGAACGACTGGAAAACGATCTTCCCGTCCAAGTAAAACCGGCGGATAGACATCCTTCGAAGCGCAGCGAAGAGCTGATGAGGAATGCAGCTCTCTACCTCACTTTTTCAGGTCTTCCCATGCGTGTCTGGCTGCTGATTGGCTGTTTGTGGTTGTTGGTTTCTCCGTTTGTTGCCCAGGACGAACCTACGCAGCGGGTGGCGGCTGTGGTGAACATACCCGGCTGTGTGGCGGTTTGGGATTTTATGAAGCGGGAACCTGTAGATGAGCGGCGGTTTCTGGCACAGCGCCTCCGCGCCAGATCGTTCATGATCCAACTCATCGCCGAGGTCGCGTCGATACGCATCCTGAACGCTTCAAATTGCCCACTCACATAAACGGCCAGCGGAGAGGATACAAACCTCTACTGAATAAGGAATACAGGTAGCTCGACGACGAGCAACCTATGCCACTCTGCGATCTGTTTATTGCACAA
>JAIXUU010000005.1 GCA_027483405.1 Planctomyces sp.
AGATTGGCTGCGCGCCAAAAGTCCGGCGAGCATGATCCGGGTCCGACATCATTGCGGACTGAAGGTAAGGTCTGGCAACCGTCCTTTTGCCTCGGATCATCCCTGGAGCGAATTCGATTGATCGGCACTTTCACTCATGCCGATCAAAGTTTGCCAAAAGAAAAAAAGCTGTCCTGGCTTTCTCTCAATACAAGCACATCACCGATCAAAGATCGTCCGTCAACAATCTTCTCACAACTCAAAAGCGAATCACAGACTGGCCGCTGAATAAATCGATGCGGCTGCACACGGATTGTAACGATTTCGCAGCCCACCGCTTCACTTGAGCCAGCGAAAGACGTACTCAATCCTCGAAAGCTCCCTGATGATCAACGCACCACAGGAGACGATCCAGCGAATTTGTGATTCATTTTCGCTTAACGGGCGAAACGGCGACCAGCACGCGGCAGATTGGCGACGACTGGAATTTCTGATTTCTGACCAGTGGGTGCAAAACTTTTGAGCAGTTTGTGATGAGTCTGCATGGCATTATCTCGCAGTTTTCTTGGAAACACATTGCCAAGTGCCAATGATGCAAGCGACATGCCAATTGAGCTGGCAATTGTAATTTGTTTCAATTATGAAACATGGAGACGACTCGCTCTCATCCCCGTCTTCTCCCGTCAGAACTGTAGAAGGAGAAAAAACCCTCGCCCGCGTCTGCGTGGGAGAGGGTGGCACGAAGTGCCGGGTGAGGGCCTTCCCAAGCGATGTGTATCAGTGATCGAGGTATCCGCAGGAGCGCCAATGATCTGCTCTTGGCCAGAGACAAAGAGCATCCCGCGATGAGACCGCCTGTTAATCGCATGCCCCATACGTTCGGGCTCTCCCTCATCCCGGCCTTCTCCCGTTAGAACGGGAGAAGGGGTCAGGGCGAGAGCAATCAGTGAATTACAGATCGAACATCGGTCGTTGAGTGGGTAGCTGGTTGAGCTGCTCGACGAGCTGGCGGATCTTGAGTTCACTCGAAAGTTTTTCCTGCAGCCAGCGCTGCCGCTCGTTTTCTCGAATGGCGTCGGCCTCGGCCTGTGCAATCGCTTTGGTAGCGAGTTCACTTTCTCTCAGACGAATCGATTCATCGCGTTCAGTAATCCAGCGCATGAGCTGTTGCCGCTCCTGCTGGAATTCGAGCCTTTGCTGTTCAAATCGCTCGAAGGCTGCCCGCATTTCCATACGCTGTTCTTCGAGTGAGTTCTGCAGCATCTCGTAATGCTGAGCAATCGATAATCTTGAACGTTCAACGCGTTCTTTCGTGCGCTGCTCGCCCAGGCTTTCCGAAAGCTGCATCCAGGTCTCTTCCAGAGCCAGGCGCAATTCGAGTGTCGAGCGATGAGTCACTTCCAATTCAGCCCTTAACGCCTCCAAACGCACCCGGCGTGTTTCGAGACTTTCTGCATGAACCGTGAGCAGCTCCTGCTGACGGCGAACTTCGGCCTGCTGGAGTGAACGCTCTTGTTCCCAGGCCTGCTTCTCCATCAAAAAGCTCTGGCGGTCTTTATGGACACTGTTCTCAATCGAACCCCGCTGCTGTGCCAACAGTTCGCGTTCACGAGCCAGCGAACCGGCTTTTTCGTCGAGCGCTTCCCGATAAGCCGCCAGTTGCCTGGAACGTCGTTCGAGCTGCATCGTGTCGTCTTCGAGCCGCTGACGTTCACGCTGACGTGTCTCGCGGAACTGATTTTGTGCAGCTTCCAGTTCCTGTTTGACCTTTTCGAGATGATCCTGCTGAAACTTCAATCGATTGTCGAGCAGTGCCCGCTCGCGATGATAGTTCTGTTCATCCAACGCGAGCTTTTGCTCCCAGGCGACCTGCTCTTCGCGCAGGCGGGCCGTTTGCTCTTCACGCAAGGCGGCAAATTCCTGCAACTGAGCCTGACGGGCAGCACTCAGTTCGTTATCGATCTCGCCTAATGCTCGATCGTAAATTTCTTTCTGGCGGTCGAGCCGCTCGCGTTCGGCATCCCGTTCGGTACACCATTCGGCCTGCTGCCGTTCGAATTTGATACGCTGTTCTTCCCATTCATCGGCGAGCTTTTTCCAGAGATCTTCCCGCTCCTTGCGGAAGTCTTTTTCGAGCTTCTCGGCACGTTCAGCCAGTTGCAGCTCGTGAATCTCGATCAACTGGTTGAGTTGCTGCTGACCTCGCGCGAGCTTTTCTTCCCCTTGCGCCAGTTCTTTACGCCTCGTTTCCAACTCGGCCTGCATCTGCTGACGCAATTGCGAGCGCTGACGTTCGACCTCTCCGGCAGCAGCTTCCAGTTCCCGGCGTCGCTTCTCGAGCTGGCCGATCTGTGCTTCAAAACTTCCCCAGCGAATTGCCACTTCTCGTTCCCGCTCGCGCAGTTCGAGTTCGCGTTCATGCAGGCTCGCCTGCTGACTGGCCATGAGTAACCGGAAGTGACGCTGATCTTCTTCGAATTGCTGGATCTGCGAGGCCACCAGTTCTTCGCGGCGGGCGATATCCGCAATCTGCTGCTGCAACGTTTCGACAAGCTGCCCGGCCTGCCACAAAAGCTGTGAATCCGGTCTCTGTGGAAATTCTGGAAGTGGAGACTCCGGAAATGGGGTGGTCTCGGGATGATGAGTTTCGTGGTGTTGACGCGTGGCCAGAGTATCCGCTGAAGATGCACTGGCATGGCGTGAGCCGCGCATGGAAAAGTGCGGGCCGTCAAAACGTGGGGTCAATTGACCATCGACGGCGCGTGTTCCCACGCGCAGCGAGCCCGCGGGGAAGGCACCTTCCTGGGAAGACGTTGAATCAGAATCAGACATAAGTGAATCCTTTCCCTGACTAGATCGGTCGGCCTGCCCTGGCTTTCGCG
>JAIXUU010000278.1 GCA_027483405.1 Planctomyces sp.
CGAACTGAAAAAGTGCAGAGCAACGCCCTGTGACATACCAACCTTTCATCAGCACCGAGAATCATCTCGTAACAAGCACCACTGATTTCCTTGTTTTTCGCCGACCTGGATCCTGGGATCATTGATGAACTTTCTGCAAACCGGAAACAAACTGGCAGGCTTAAAACAAGGAAAACTACGCTGGATTGGCCTGGATGAAGCGGGGCTGGGACCGAACCTGGGGCCGCTCGTGATTACCGCCACGGTCTGGGAAACCCCCCTTGCCTGGTGGCCTTCCTCAACTCAAGGTCAAATTCCTCAGAGTCTGAATGCCGCATCGAGCAAATTCTGGGAATTCCAAAGTAGCGCCATCACCCAGACGACTTCGCGTGAGGAGACACGCCTTCACATTGCCGATTCGAAAGCCGTCTACTCGACATCACGCGGCCTCGATTCACTGGCAGCATCTGTCAATGGGCTGCTGCACTTATGGCATGACACTGTTTCGCAAGACAATGTTTGTCATGAAGGTGTCACTTCACCATGCAAAAACCTGCCGGCCAGTATCGGTGAGCTGATTGAACTCGTCGAACAATCCTCGGTCGCAAAACATCAAATCAACGAAATCATCGAGCCCTGGTTTGCTGACTTGAAGGCGATTCCATTACCAGGTCAACAGCTGAATCCAGTTCAGGAAAGTGCCATCTCGAATTGGCTCAATGTCTGCTGCGAGGCACAGATCGAGTTGACAGCGATTCATTCCCGAGTCGTCTTTACTCCGGAATTCAATCGTCGAGTGAAAAGTACAGGCAATAAATCAACCGCTGTCTCAGAAATCGCCTTCGAATTAATGCAACAAGCTGTTCAAGAGATACTGGCGATCGATCCCGCTGCGCCGATCCTTCTGCTGAGTGATCAGCATGGTGGCCGCAAAAACTATGAGGCTCTTTTTGCCAACTACTTTCCAGATGCCTGGTGGATCACGTTGCCAGCAACCGGTGAAGGAAGCTACTACCTCGCAGATCCGATCTTGGCCTCGTTTGCTCCAAGGAGTGAGTCTTACCTGCCTGTGGCTGCCGCATCACTCGTTTGTAAGTATCTGCGCGAGTGCTGTATGTACGCTTTTAATCACTGGTGGAAACAGCAGCTCCCGATGATTAAACCCACCCAGGGTTATCCGCAGGATGCAAGACGTTTTCGAGAGGAGATATCTGCTTATTGCCGGGAACATCAATTCGTAGAAGATCTCTGGTGGCGTAGCAGATAACTCCTGTGACTGCCTCTCATCCATTCGTCCCAGGTGGTGTTCTACGGAAGAGTGGTGCGATGGTTTGCCAGATCGTTGTAAAACCTTGCCTCAGGCCCTGCCAGAGCCATTGAGTGGCAAAACGCAGGTTGGCCCCCATAGACGATCGATCATAAGCCACAAGATCAACCAGCAGCACAGCAATCCCGGCTCCGAGCATCATCTTCCAGAGCGGTGTATCCCCCGCCATGTATTCAATCAGCTTGATGATAAAGTCGGTCGCAGCAATCGCCAGCATGACAAAACCTGCCGATTGCAAAGGACGCTGTCGGACAGGCTCACTCATGACTCTCTCCTGGATTTCAACACTCCGGCAGTCTTGCCGACTCAAGACTCTATAGAACGTTTAACGACCTTCATTCGTAAATGGCGGCTTATCAAACGTGTCTTTCGTCCCCGTCAGACGTGGATCACCGGTCGAAATCAATTCCTGCTCCATGCGTTCTCGCAACTCTCGAATGGTCGCCTTCACTTGAGGATCCTCTGCACTGGCACCGATGGCCAGATTCACCATCTGATGGGGATCGTTTTTCAAGTCGTAAAGTTCGACTTCTGGCCGCTGGTTAAACGAAAGAGTATAAGCCAGACCTGCCGAAGAGGGATTCATCACGATCCACGCTTTCGTAATCCCCGCATCCATATCCGCAAACGTCGCGCGTGTGTTTTCGGCCAGAGCATTGAAATCCCATCCTGCTGGTGGAGTCGGCGCGCCATCGCCCATGGGTGCCCGCTCGGGATGATAGTTTACTACCAGTAGATGCTCCGGCGTGCGAATCGCTCTTTGTGGATAAGGCAATCGTCCCGCACGGGCATTCTGCACGTGCCGCTCTCGACCAATCAGCACATGCGACCTCTGCGGATCAACATGCCCTGCAGCATCCGACTTCAGAATCGGCAGCAGACTTCTGGCAGTCATCACTTCAGGGACAGGGACACCCGCCATCTGCAAAATCGTAGGTGCCAGATCCGGGAGTGAAACCAGATCGTGCACAACTCTCGGTTCAGCAGTTGCATCTGGCTTTGCCAAGGCCAACCTTTTGATACCAGGCCCGCACATGGCTAAGGGAACCCGCGTACCAAAATCGTAGAGGTTACATTTTCCATAGGGAAAGCCGGGGGGGCCGTGATCGCCGCTGATGATGAAGACGGTATTTTCCCACAGCCCCTTGTCCTTGAGTTGCTGAATCAAGACTGCCACCTGCGCGTCGAAGGCCTGGATCTCACCCAGATAGTCGGCTACATCCTCACGAACTTCGGGAACATCCGGGAAAAATGGAGGGAGTTGCCCCTTGAGAGAATCAGGATTGATCCCCCAGAGAGCCTGGCCCGAGCCTCGCACCCACAACCTGTGAACGTTGGTCGGGCCATACCAGTAACAGAAAGGGCGATCTTCCGGCCGGGCTTTGAGAAAATCGTCGAAGTTCCCCGAAGTTTCCGCCAGCAACTCCTGGCGGGCCGCTTCGATCGTGGCTCCCTCACTTACCAGTTTGGTGGCTGTTTCAGAGAAATTGTTGATTCTCCGCCCACGCTGTTCATAAGCGAAGCGGCGTCCTCCATATGGAGCATCGGCCGGAGTCCCCGGACTCCAGACTTTGTACGATTTTCCGATATGATAGCCCGCTTTGTTCAACAGCAGCGGCCAGGCAGGGATGGCATCATCCCACTGAGCACCCACCAGAATGGCACCCATTCCCGTTCGCCAGAAATGCTGGCCAGAAAGCAACGAACTCCGGCAAGGAGTACATGAAGGGGCATTCACAAAAGCATGCGTAAAGAGCACACCACTTCGAGCCACTTCGTCAAAAGCCGGTGTTTTGACAAATTGATGCAGCGCAATGGGATCTTTCCCTTGACCAGTTTCCTGATAAATCGACGCAATCCGGCCCCAGTCATCGGCGAATGCAAAGACAAAATTCGGCCTGCTGGCAGCTTGTGGATCAGCCCCCAGAACCTGAGCAGCGATCAGCCAGACGAACCCAGCGAATACCAGCCACAATCTTCCCAAATGTGAGTCTCGTCTCGCGGGATGACCCTCTTGAATCTGGCAACCACGATGGGGAAAAAACTGATCCATCATCTTGTTGTTCCATAACTCTCATCGGCTAAAGCAAACATTCAGGGCTATTCCAGAGTAATCCGCCCCAAACGTCACTCGCCTTAGCTTGCTGGTGAAAAACTCAAGACTTCAGTCTGCCGCCCCGAGTTCTTTGACGCAATCTTCGTCTCGACGAATGCGATCAGTCGGTGCTCTCAAATGGAGGCCACGGTCAATTCTTTCCAGCCACCTGTGCCAGCACATCCCAATCACCCGATAAAAAATTCTTGCGATCGTGTTGTTCAGCCGCTAACTTCGTGCGTATACGCATGAAAACCGCAGAGACTGATCGTATGAAGACCGCCAGAGACCAACTACCCATGGTGCTGCGTGCCGCTTATCTGGCACTCCATCGGCAATCGGATCATCGCTTTGCTGAGTACAACGTCACAGCCGATCAGTTTGTCCTCCTTGCCACATTGCAGCGAGGTGAAGCTCTTACCCAGCGCGAACTGGCGCGGCGGATGCCCTCAGATCCCAGTACTGTCCGAGCCATGCTCGTACTGCTCGAAAAGCAGGGGTTGATTCAAAGAAAAACTCATCCCACCGATGCTCGTGCCAGAACCGTCGCACTGACTCCGCAGGGTGAGAAATTGTTTCAAAAGCTCTGGCAGGCTGGTGAACCCATCCGCAAACAGATTCAAAACTCACTTCCACCCGGCACAATTCAGGATCTCGTCCGGCTGCTTCAATGTGTGGCCACTGGTCTGAATACTGACCTACACACAGACCTTGAAACGGTCTCTTGACACACTTTCCCCGGCTCTCCAGAGGATGCGTTATGAACATGTTAACTTGGCGATATCTGGCTCTGACTCTGCTCACGGTACTCGCAATCTCTGCGAATTCGACAGCCGATGAAACCAAGCTCACCGCGCCGCCAGAAGGCTACGATGTGCGGCGGGAAGGGATTGAGCACGGGAAGATCGAACTCATCGAATACGATTCGAAAACGGTGGGCATCAAACGCAAAGCTCGCGTCTATACGCCACCCGGGTACTCGCCTGAGAAAAAGTATCCCGTGCTCTATCTGCTCCACGGCATCGGTGGCGATGAGAATGAGTGGTATCGCCAGGGCACCCCCGAAGTGATTCTTGATAATCTCTACGCCGAGGGAAAACTGATGCCCATGATTGTGGTTTTGCCCAATGGCCGGGCGGCTAAGGATGTCGGGCCACGAGATCCGATTCCCAGACAATCACCTGCCTTTGCAGCTTTCGAACAGGATCTACTCGACGATCTGATTCCGTGGATCGAAAGGGCCTATTCCGTCCAATCAGATCGAGAATCCCGAGCACTGGCCGGCTTGTCGATGGGTGGTGGTCAATCGTTGAACATTGGCCTGAAAAACCTCGATACCTTTGCGTGGGTCGGTGGCTTTTCGTCAGCTCCCAATACGAGACGACCTGCGGAACTGCTGAGTGATCCCGCGGCAGCGAGGCAGAAGCTCAAGCTGCTTTACGTGGCCTGTGGCGATCAGGACAGCCTCTTTCGCATCAGCGAAGGTGTCCACAAAAAACTCGATGAAGAGAATGTGCCGCATCTCTATCGAGTGATCCCGGGTGGTGCCCACGATTTCAAAGTCTGGAAGAGCGATCTCTACCACTTCGCCCAGCGGATTTTTCGTGCCCCCACCTGATAAATCCCTTGGCTGAAAGTCGGCACCGTTATGTACCGTCTGCTGGACAACCTGTGTGTCGTCTGGGTGGCATTGCTGGCTCGCCCAGCGGTCGTTTCTGGTGAGCTTGCTGAGGGTCATCTATCGATGCCATTCGAGCTGAATCTCGGGCCAAATGGCATCTTTGGCAGTTGAAAACCTTCGAAAATCCGTGCCATGCTTGCGGCTCTGAGCAAGCATGTGTTTTCTTTCTTCTGCGAACAATACCAATCGCAAATCCGGCATGCTCACTCCGAGCCGTGAGCATGGCACGACGAGCTATTCTTTCCGAGTATGGCATTCAGTCTATAATCAGGGTCACGATGATCCCTCACAAAAGACTGTGGAGCATGCCTGCATCGATCCGCAGGTATGCTCCACAAATTCTGGCTCACTCGACGGCGATCGTTTGCAACCCAGTTCAATCAGGCCTGGTGACTGGACGAGGGAGTTGTGACCTGTGCTGCGGGAGTTGGGGGTGGGCCGTGTTTTTTGGGATGAGGCGTAAAGTAGGCCACAATCACAATGCAGATGGCCATCCCCACAATCCCGACGTAAAGCATCGGATTCACTTCAACATTTTTAATGGTCAATGTCGCCACAATAGCACTGACGGAGACCGCCGTGCCGAACACAATGGGCATCACAACCTGGGGCATTGCCATCCCCCCGGAGAACATGGCAATCGTCAACGACAGTGCACCAAACGCTCCCAGCGAACCGGCAATAAAGCCCCAGGTAGCCTGTCCGCCGTTGTAGGTGAACGTGGCCCCTGTGGCACGCATGGCGACAGCGCCGCCAATCACACCCCAGACCAGATAAGCCAGCCCGATCATCAGGTAAGGTTTGAACGGGCTTTTATCTCCCGGAAGTGCTTCTCGTGCTAAACCGACAGCTGGGCCATATGTGCCCCAGAACAAACCCGTCATCACAGCGAAAATGATAGGCAACAGCAGCTTCATGAGGATCATTCCTGGCGACAGTTGAGAGAAACAGTTGAGAGAATTCGAGAAGCTTCTCACAACCTGAAAAGCATCTCGCAACAGAGTCTGCACACGCATCATCGGTCAAGTTGCTCCATCAGGCAACCCTCCGCATGATAGTGAGGCCGAGTGGATTCGACATGCAGGTCGACACAAAGAGGCTGCGAGAAAAGCTGCGTTTGATCAGGCAGCCTTGCGACGCTCATTGAAGAACGGGCTTTTTTCTGGAGAGCTTGCCCCGGCGGCCACGCGATTTTGCCGGTCACTCGCGGCACTATGGAGTTGCTGATGGCCACGACAACAGGCCGCCATTTCGGTGAGTAAGCCTTTCTCGACGTAATTCTCCCAATTACTCAGGCTGTGGGAAATCGGGGGAATCTGCAGCACCAGATGAGCATGATTTCGCTGGGAGGCGATTTCCAATCCCTGTGTCTTCAAAGGAGACAACGAAGTGGAGGGCTGTTGTCGATGTGCAGATTTCCGCCAGCCGCCCGCTGAGAAAAGGTCCCGCAAGCGTGGCTGTTCCTGCAGAATCTGGACATCCCCGGGAAAGCAGGTGAGATGACGAAGGTAACACTCCAGACCATGGTTCTCGGCTGAAGTTCCCTCTGCCGAAACTCCCTGTATTGAAACTCCCTGTGTTGAAATCCCTAACTGGGGGATGACAAAAAATCCCCCTGGAGCCAGCAGTGACAGCCACCCGGCGGTCTGCAATCGCAACCGGCGCGAGAGCAGGTTCTCTCCATCGATCGCACCCGGCAGAACAATCAGATCGAATTTCTGGTGTTCGTCGAAATCGTTACAAAACAAGTGGTCATCGACCGCCCCAGGGTGCGGTGGCGTAAAACCTGGATGAGCCAGAACTGCAGGTGCCGGTTCCGTTGAAACGATTGGTCGATGAGTTTTCTGATTGACCATACCGGAATAAGTGACTTCCCAACCGAGTTCTTCCAGGGCTTTGGCCCCAGCCGATTGATCGCCGGCATATGCGGGGGCGTTCGCAGAAACAAAGAGAGCCGACATTCCGAGGCGTATCCCGGTGCGACTCATGACATTCAGCACCCAGGCCTTGCATGTCGGCGGCAATGCAGCAGGCAAACGATTTGCAAATGGCCAGAACCTGGGCATGTTGCCTCCAGCGGCCCCATCGTTTCAGCCGGGCCATGCACGTCTGCCTCAATCGATCTCGACAGATTTTCCCACTGGTTGTTGTCGAACATCGCCAAAGGGTCAAGGGGAGATTTCCACCTGCTGGAAACTCGTCAGGATCTTTGAAATCCTCGTGCGTTCGTGAGCAGACTGATGTTGGCAAGGGGGCAGAGGTTGCGTCAGAATACGCCCGCATCCACACGAGGAAAAAGGCGGCAATACTCAAAGAGCTTCAACTGATCAGTACATCCAGAGGACAGGGCTTTCGGCATGGACACCTCCCACACAGAAGTTTTTCCCCTCAAGTCGCTCTCCAGAAAGCAGCGTCGAATTCTCGGCACGCTGATTGAGAAGGGAATTACGACGCCGGAACAGTATCCGCTGACCCTCAAGGCCACAGTCACTGGTTGCAATCAGAAGAATAATCGAGAGCCGATTTCCAACTACGAGGAAGACGCTGTCTATCAGGTACTTGATGAACTTCGCGAGATGGGGCTGGTGGCGTTTATTCAGACCGAAACTGGTCGCACCGAGCGTTATCGGCACTATTGCCGCCAGAAGCTTGCCATCAGCGAGCCACAACTGGCCATACTCACGGAACTCCTGTTACGCGGTCGCCAGCAACTGGGAGAATTGAGAACTCGAGCCAGCCGGATGTGTGCGATTGACTCTCAAGACGAGTTGAAGACACAACTGAAAGGTTTGTTAGATCGCCAGTGGATTCGTGCCAATGGCCCGCTCGACCGACGTGGTGTGGAGGTGGATCATAATCTTTACGCACCGGGCGAGAATCACGAACCGCTCGCACAACTCGCCGATGAGCTGCCGGTACCAGCGATAACCAACAAGGTTGAGTCAGTCTCTCCGAGTGTCAGCGGCCACGGTGTCAGTGGCCACAGTGCTAGTCAGCCTGTGGCTGCTGCAGTGGCTACGAATTCGGCGTTCAATCGTCTGGAGGAGTCTCACGAAGAGATGAAAAGCCGCCTGAGTGCGCTGGAAGCACAGGTGTCGGCACTGAAGGACGCTCTTGACGATCTGCGGCGCCAATTGGGGGTCTGAGGCCAGTTTTGGCGGCTTTTCGATAGCCTGCCGCGAACTTGCAGTTGAGTGAATTGCGAATCAAGTGATTTGGCAGGGCAAGAAAATTCAATTAGACTACTTTGGTCAGACTCGCGGGAGTGGCGGAATTGGCAGACGCGCCAGACTTAGGATCTGGTGCCGCAAGGCGTGTGGGTTCGAGTCCCTCCTCCCGCAATGATTGGTCTTACCAGCAGTATTCAGTTTCACCGCAATTTCCTGCCCACTCTCATAAATCGTTATTGACGGCAAGAATCGTTATTAATGGTGAACCTGCAGGAAGGCCTGCTTCCCGGTCTTTCCCAAACTTTCAGGGTGAAGCTCAAGACGATGCAGAGACTCAATCACAGATCTTTTGGCTCGTGTGGGATTGGCTTCGCTTTAAAAGGCGTCTTCTGGAGTCTGCTGGCACTCTCTCTGGCTTCTCAGTTACTGCCGGGACAAGTGACTCAAGTGCTGGCTGATGGCCCTGTCGTTCAAGCGAAAACAGCACCTGCACCGGCCAAAGGTCAACCTTCGGTCGTCCTGATCACACTCGATGGGTTACCCGCCACATTTTTGCGAGACCCGGCAGTTTCGCTGCCGAATCTGAGAAGACTGGCTCAGCAAGGGGTGGCTGCCGAAGGCATGATCGTGGCGAATCCATCGGTTACCTGGCCCAATCATACAACCTTGATTACCGGTGTTTACCCGGCAACTCACGGCGTCCTCTTTAACGGTGTCCTGCAACGACCGGGCCTGGGTTTGCCACCCAAGACTGAAGCCAAAAAAGATGGCCGCGAACTTGTTGCTGTGCCGACATTATTCGATTTTGCCAAGCATGCCGGGCTGGCGACTGCAGGGATTAACTGGCCTTGCACTCGAAACATCGAGTCGGTGGACGACAACATGCCCGATGTTCCTGAATTCTTCGAATCATCGACTCCAGGGCTGATCAACGACCTCAAGCAGAATCAGATACTCACGGAAGAACTCATCAAGAATTTCTATAAATACAGTGGAACAATCCGCGATGACATGTGGACGGCTGCCGCGACCTACATTATTCGCCACCGTATGCCACAGTTCATGACAATCCATCTTCTGAATGTGGATGGCGTCCATCACAAATATGGGCCGCGAACTCCCGGTGGCGATGCCGCCGTGGCGTACATCGATACTTGCCTGGGCCGGATTCTGGACGCGATCGAATCTTCGGGAAATGCCGGGAATACGACGATCATTGTCACCGCTGACCATGGCTTTATCTCGATTCCCCAATCGATTCGTCCGAACGTCAAATTGAAACAGGCAGGTCTTTTGACGACATCAGGAAACCGGGTGGATTCTGCCCGGGCCTACGCCATCCCTGAAGGTGGGATTGCCATGGTCTTCCTGACGGTTCCCGAATCGAAAGCTGCTGACCGGCAGAAAGTCGTCGAACTGTTCAAGGACTCCGAAGGTATCTTGTCGATTCTGCAACCTGCGGAATTCGCTGCCTATGGTCTGCCAGACCCTGCGGATCATCCCGGCATGGCCGATTTGATTCTCGTTGCCAAAGATGGATATGGCTTCAGTGCTGTCGCCACAGGTGATGAAACGATTGTCGAAAGCGACACCACACTGGGTACGCACGGTTTTCTTTCGACCAATCCGAAAATGAACGCCATCCTCGTTATGGCTGGTCGCGGTATTCGGACCGGTGCCAGTTTTGGCACAGAAAATAACCCGGGGATTGTTCGAAATGTCGATGTTGCCCCCACCATTGCCCATCTGTTGAAACTCAAACTCCCGCAAACCGATGGACGTGTCTTGACGGAAGTACTCACTCCTCAAGAGTAATCCCCGCCGGATGAAATCAGTAACTCTTTGAGTTCGTCCTGACTAAAATGATTATGTACGAATTCCAAAATTGAGCAGCATGGAATATGCCATGCCTGCGGCTCAGGGAGATCTGCCTGTGATTTCGCTGCTCATTTTCGGTACGAACATACAGAGAGCATCGTTCCTGACAGCTCTTCGGCACTGGGCGTGACTCGTTGATTCAACGGCATGAGGGAAAGGCGACTTTTGGCTGCAAACAACTTGCCACAATTGCCCACAGAACTGATCTCTTTCACGCCAGAATGCCGTCGCGGTTTTGTAGCGATTGGAAACTTCGATGGTGTTCATCGCGGTCATCAGGCCATGATGGCATTGCTTGCTCAGCGTGCGCGAGAGCTGGGGGGCAGGGCTTTAGCGATGACATTTGATCCCCATCCGTGGGAACTTCTCAGACCGAGTGGTGCGCCTCCCAGCTTGATGACGTTAGAGCATCGCGTCGAATTGCTCAAACGCTACGGTGCTGATGACGTGCTGGTCTGCCGAACCACCCACGAACTCCTCAAGCTCTCTGCCAGCGACTTTTTTCAGCAAATCATTATCGAAACGTTGGATGCCCGTGGATTGATCGAGGGGCCGAACTTTTTTTTCGGCAGAGAACGCGAAGGGAATATCACGCTCCTGAAGCAATTGTGCGAGAAAGCCGGGCTTTTGCTGGATATTGTCCCGCCGATTCTTGTGGCAGATCAACTGGTCAGTTCCAGTGTGATTCGCTCACTGCTCGGTGCAGGCCAGATGAAAGAAGCTGTCGATCTGCTGGGGCATCCTTATCAGATCAGTGGTCTCGTGGGTACAGGGATGCAGCGCGGCCGGACAATTGGCTTCCCGACAGCGAATCTCACTCAATGCCCGAATCTGATTCCTGCTCATGGTGTTTATTCGGGTCGAGTTCGCCTGGATCGAAGCTATCCGGCAGCAATTCACATTGGGCCCAACCCGACGTTCGGCGAGCAGGAATCGAAGATTGAAGTCCATATTCTCGACTTTACAGGCGATTTGTATGGCCAGATGCTTTCTGTTGATCTGCAGGCCCGTATTCGCGGGGTGACGAAGTTCGCGGATAAAGAGGCATTGCTGGCACAACTTCATCGCGATTGCCAGGAGGCACGCGCTCATTTTGCGAGTCCATCCATTCACGCGGGCTAAGCTTGATTGCCGGCGGTGCAGCAGAGGGTTCTGGCGGATAACCCACCAGAGTGAGCGATCAACGATCAGTCATGTGATGGCTCACTCAAATTCGACTGCTTCTGGCTCATTCCTGCTGAAAATGGCACTCTGGCATGTTCGTTGCATATTTTGTCCTATCGATAGGACAAAACGCCCAGAGCCTGCTTTTGACTGAACTGCACCTTGCAGTCGAACTTCACAAACTGACAACACGATAAGTTTGGAACTTTAGCCAAACAAAAGATATGGTCATGCCCATCCCGACTCGCAAAGCAGTGCTCTGGAATGCACACGCCGGATCCATTGCTCACGCCAGAGATTTGGAACAGCAGTTTCGAGAGAATCCTGAGATTGGATTCTATTCCACCGCGAGAGGGCGAACGTTAGATCAGTTGATCGAGCAGGCATTTGCTGATGGTTTTCAGTGCTTGATTGCTGCTGGAGGCGACGGAACTGCCAGTACGGTTGCAGGTCGGGTTTATGCTCATCAACAGTCTTCTCCCGATCGCGAATTTTCCTTGGGAATACTCCCTTTGGGGAGTGGAAATGATTTTGCCCGTACATTGAATTCGCCAATCGAACCGCTCGCTTCCTGGGAAGCCATTGAGCAAGGTTCCCTCATCGATTGCGACCTGTTGCAACTTGAGGCCGATGGTCATTCGCGGGTGGCTCTGAATATGTTCACAGCCGGCAATACCGGAAAGTACCTCGAAAATCTGACAGAGGAGATCAAAGCGCGCTGGGGCCCGCTGTGTTACCTTCGAGGAGTCGTGGATGTCGTGGCCAACCTGCAGGTTTACGAGGGCCAGATTGAAATTGATGGCCAGAAAATTGAGGGAGAGTCGTGGCTCAATCTCTTCGTGGCCAATGGCAAATACTCTGGCGGTGGCCAGGAAGTCGCTTCGAATGCAACTCCTTTTGATGGCACATTAAATCTTCTGGCGATTGCCGATGGCCCACCCACAGAACTCGTTTCGCTCCCCGCGAGTTACTTCCGTGGAGAAGTTCCCGAACATCCGCTGATTCACACGAGCCGTGGAAAATCCGTTACGATCAACTCTCAGGAACCCTGGCCATGCACTGCTGATGGCGAAAGTTTCAAAGCCAGCTTGATCCACATTCGAGTCATTGAACGAGCTTTGAAAATTATCCAGCCGCAGCCAGAGTCCCTCCCATCTGGGGCTTCATCATCTGCGATAACATCAGGAGCAGAAATGTCACAACACACGGGGAAGACGATCTCCTCGCATCCGTAGTCAGGCACATAATCCTGATAAAATGAATCAGAGGCCCTGCTGAACGATGAATGTTGTCGGGCATCATTGATGGTTCCAAGTTAAAGACGATTTTACAGGATGCCTCAGAAACCCCGACCATAGAAAGTTTGAAAACAGTGACACCAACTGTGCTGGTGATTGATGATGACCGTACGATTCTGTTGCAGATTTCTCGCGCGTTGGAACCGTTAAACGTTCAAGTCGAGGGGGTCACGACGGCACAGGCTGGCCTCGAAGCCATTCGCACATTGAAACCCTCTGTCGTGCTTTTGGATCTGGTGCTACCGCAAATTTCGGGCATGGAACTCTTCCAGCGTATTAAAGATCTCGACCGGCGGTTACCGGTCATCTTCATCACGGCTGATGCCGCCAGCGAATCGGCGATTGGTGCCATCAGCCTGGGGGCCTACGACTATGTAGCCAAACCTTTGCATCTGGCCCAGTTACAGCAACTTGTTTCCAAAGCGTTGGAAACGCGGAGGCTGATGAGTGTCCCGGTAGCGGTCTCGGTGGCTGATGATGATAAAGCCGGCGACCAGGGCGATTTTTTTGTCGGTCGCAGCCCGCGGATGCTCGAAGTCTTCAAAGAAATCGGTCGTGTCGCTCAACAGAATGTCACAGTCCTTGTGCGCGGAGAAAGTGGTACCGGAAAAGAACTCGTCGCCCGGGCGATCTATCAGTTTGGCAGCCGCTCGACGCGTCCGTTTATGGCAGTCAACTGCGCTGCCTTGCCAGATACATTGCTGGAGTCTGAACTTTTCGGGCACGAGAAAGGGGCCTTCACCAGTGCTGATCGTCGCCGCATTGGCAAGTTCGAACAGTGTAATGGAGGTACGTTGTTCCTCGACGAAGTCGGCGACATGTCTCCCTTAACGCAGGGCAAAGTACTCCGCTTGCTGCAAGAGCAGCGGTTTGAACGAGTGGGCAGCAACGACACCATTGAAACGAACGTCCGTCTCGTCGCTGCCACCAATCGTCCCCTCGAGCAGATGGTACAGGATGGCCGCTTTCGTGCGGATCTGTTCTACCGGCTGAATGTCGTCACGATCTCTTTGCCGCCACTCAGAGAACGTGTCGAGGATATTCCACTGCTCCTCAAATACTCATTTTCGCGTGCCAGGCGCGAGTTGGATAAGCCAGATGTCGAAGGACTCTCACCCGATGCGCTGGCATTGCTGATGGCCTACCCTTGGCCGGGAAACATCCGAGAACTGCAAAGTGTTGTGCGGCAATGTCTTCTCAAATGTACGGGGCCCGTGATCGTTCCGGATTTTCTGCCAGTAGCGATTCTCGATTACCAAGCTGCTCCCCATGGTGAAGCTACGAACCGAGTTTTCTTTCCAGACAACACTCCTGCATCGATCAATCGAGATCCCTCTTCCACTGCCGGAGTGCGACCTCTTTCGCAACTTCCGGAGGAAACGTCTGTTGCGGGTGTTGCTCCAATACCTCATGGGATTCCGCAGACGCATACCCAGGCTTCTGGAATGAGCGACCTGCCAAGCTCGGATATCGGCCAGTTGATTGAAGCAAGGCTCCAGGCCGGTTCGACCAATCTTTATGCCGAAGCTCTCGAAATGATGGAGAAGTATCTCCTCACCCGCGTTCTGCAGGCCAGCCAGGCCAATCAATCCAAAGCAGCCGAAATCCTGGGGATCACTCGCGGTAAAGTGCGTGATCGGATTGCCGCCTTCGGGATCAATCTCGACAAGAATGTCTCCATCGATCCTCCGCGTTGAGTTCCCGCCGTTGATTCATTCAGCAGATGATTTAAGGATTTCCCGTGACTGATTATCGCCACGAAATTGACTTCAAATCGATGATGGAACGCCTCGGTGGTCTCTGGGATCTGGCAGAAGAACTCGCCTCAATGACAATGACAGATGCCCCGATTGTCCTGGGGCAACTGAAGACCTCGCTAACATTGGAAGATCTCGAATCAGCCCACCGGCATGCCCACAGCCTGAAAGGCCTGGTGGCGACCGTCGGCTGCACTCGCTGTGAAGCGACTGCCTCCAGGATCGAAAAACTGATTGCTGCAGGAGATTTTGAAACCTCCCGTTCTCTCCTGCCAGAGCTCACAATTCAGCTCGATCAATCTCTGCTGGGATTGAAACAGATCATCGATGATGGTCAATATTCACTACAACCATAATTGAGAGGTCTATGCCAGTTCGATGGCATTGCATAGCACTGGAACATCCAGCTTGCATTAGCGACTCTCACTGTGCAATGATCAGTTGTCTCCTCATGAAGTGATTTGTTGCTGAGACCATTGAACGTTCCTCGCATGGCGAAAGAGTCTTTTGAACACATCGCCTCCGACAGAGCCTCCCCTCTCCCGCAGACCATTGGAAGTTCGCAAGACGCGTTGGGCTAGGCGTTTTGCTCACCTGTTGACCACGTGGAACATTGCACCGAACACGATCTCGGTCGCAGGTATTGGCTTCTCGATACTTGCTGCATTCGCATTGGTTCTCGGTGGACAAAGCGAAATGCCGTCTCTTCAGATTGCCTGCCTTTTTATGGCAGCACTGGGAATACAGTGTCGGCTGCTCTGCAACCTTTTTGATGGGATGGTGGCTGTCGAAGGGGGAAAGTCGACGCGATCAGGCGAACTGTTTAACGAGATCCCGGATCGATTTTCAGATGCCCTCTCACTCGCAGGGGCTGGTTATTATGTTTCGGCAATGCCCTGGGTGGTCGATGTCGGCTGGCTGGCTGCTGCTCTGGCAATTATTACGGCTTATGTGCGGGCTCTCGGTGCTTCCACGGGTGCCGGCCAGCACTTCGAAGGCCCCATGGCAAAACCTCAACGCATGGCGGTTCTGACGACTGCCTGTGTGGGGGAAGCAATTTTTGTGGCAACATGGCTTCATGGCTGGATCATGACATGGTCACTGATCATCATCGCCCTGGGGAGCCTGATCACCATATTTCGTCGGGCGAGAAATATCGCCATGATTCTCGAAAACGCTCCTCTGGAAGAGATGTCCACACCAGCCGCATCTTCACCGCAGGAAGGAGTCTAAAGATATGCAACAGATTTCTGCCGCATGCCTGCGACTGCTGACTGGACTTCGAGCCGAATGGCAAGGCTGTCTTCCTTCACCCGAGCCTCGTGTCTATTTTGCTAATCACACCAGCCACCTGGATGCCCCTGCCATCTGGGCGTCGCTTCCTTCGATTTGCCGGGCAACCACACGCCCTGTGGCTGCTCAAGACTACTGGACGGCAGGGCCTGTCAGGCGATTTATTGCCAGCCGCGTGATGAATGCGATTCTGATTGATCGTAAACTCCCTACGGCTCGCAACAATCCGGTGACGTTCATTCGGCAGGCCATTGAAGAAGGGGCTTCGGTGATCGTTTTTCCGGAGGGAACCCGTTCGCCCGATGGCCAGATTCAGGAATTCAAGAGTGGGCTTTACCACCTCGCCCGCGATTTGCCACATGTGGAATTTATCCCGGTTTACCTCGAAAACCTGAATCGAATTCTGCCCAAGGGTGAGTTCATCCCGTTACCAATCATTGCACGGGCCACGTTTGGAGCTCCGCTGGGACGGATCGCATCCGAGGGCAGGCACGATTTTCTCAATCGCGCCAGGCAAAGTATTGTCGAGATCATGCAGCAAACGTTAATCGAACCAATGGAAAACGCCCCCCTTCACCCAGCCGAGACCTTTGCGAATGAATTGGCCTGATCGCGAACTCGGCTGGTTAATCATCGGCACATTCATGGCATTAGGCTGCGCCAGCCTCGTGGGATTGATTCTCAGGTGGCGATGCGGTGCCACAAAGACGATTGAAAATCTCAATTCCCGCATCATGGCCTGGTGGTTCATGATCCTGGTTTTTCTGGGAGCAGTACTTTCAGGCCCGATCGTGGTTGTGGTGCTGTTTGGATTACTTTCATTACTGGCACTCCGCGAATTTCTCACACTGACACCCACACGACTGGGCGATCATCGTGCCCTATTCTGGGCATTTTTTGTGGTTCTTCCCATTCAGTACATCATTCTTGGAATCCACTGGTATGCGTTTTTTTCGATCTTTATTCCGGTCTATGTGTACCTCATTCTCCCTATTCGCAGCGCGGCAGCAGGAGATGTCCAGAACTTCCTCACGAGAACAGCCATTATTCAATGGGGGCTCATGATCTGTGTTTACTGCCTGAGTCATGGCCCGGCACTCCTCACGATGCTCGAAATACCCGGCTATCCGACACGCGACGGAAAACTTCTTTGCTATCTTGTTCTCGTCTGTGAGGCGAGCGATGTCTTGCAATATGTTTGCGGGAAGCTGTTCGGTAAGCATCCCGTAGCCCCCAAGGTCAGCCCTTCAAAAACGTGGGAAGGATTGATCGGTGGAGTGGCATTAACCGTTGGTCTGGGGACCGCGCTCTGGTGGGTGACCCCATTCTCGCCGCAAACTGCAGCAGGGATGTCTCTCACGATTTGCCTGGCCGGCTTTGGTGGAGGTCTCGTTATGTCTGCCATCAAACGAGATCGGGGCGTTAAAGACTGGGGGCATGCCATTGCAGGTCATGGCGGAATACTGGATCGGCTCGACTCATTCTGCTTCGCGGCGCCGTTCTTCTTTCATTTCACACGGTATTTCTACAGCACGATCTGAGAGTTGCTTTAAGCTCACCTACCAGCATGCACGCTCTCGATCGGACCTGCCGTTCAGAATGGCAGTGGTTGGCCGAGGCCTTCTTCTCTAGCACGAATATAGACCTGTGTCCCAAGGATGATATCCTGAATCGCCAGGCCCACTGATTTGAAGAGCGTGATGTCGTCTTCGTGAGCCCGGCCTGTCTGTTCACCCACCAGGACTCGTCCCAGTTCCTGCACACGCTGCCATTCCAGGCAGCCGGCCTCAATCGCTGCGACAAAATCGCCCGCTTCGTTCTGACAGGCAGCCAGATCATCACAGGCAATCCAGTCACTGCGGCGTATTGTTTCCAGATCGATCTCGGCTCGCGAAAGATGATTACTTCCCACCACGCACAGGTGTGTGCCGGGTGTTAACGAAGCGCCTTGAAATACCGGGCTTTTACTGGTGGTGGCACACACCACAATGTCCTTCTCACTGGCAGCATCATCGGGGCTGTGTACCGGAATCGTCGGGACATCGCAAAGCTGTGAGACTTCATCGGCAAACTGCGAACATTTCTCACTGTTCCGCGAGTAGACTTCAATACGCTCGATAGGGCGGCTCATGCAGATGGCCTGCAACTGGGTTCGCGCCTGCAGCCCTGAGCCGAAGCAACCGACCACCTGCGATTCAGGATTGGACATCAACCTGCAGGAAAGTCCTGAGGCCGCCCCGGTGCGTAGCTGACCGAGATAATCCGCTTCCATGACACATAAAGGTTTTCCGGTTTCGGCATCCCACAAAGTGACCAGGAACTGGGCACCTTGCTTCGTTGTGGTATACGACTTGGTCCCCAGAATTTTCACCCCGGTCGAGGCTGCCGACATACTGTGGAGAATCACTCCGGGAATTGTCGCCCGGCTGCGCGGAATATTCACCGCGCGCTCAGTCGCCAGTTCCCGAAACGCCTGTTCGGCCGCTGCCAATGCCAGAGGCATATCGGCTACAAATCGAACGTCCCCTTCTGAGAGAAAGAATGCCGTCATGATGGTTGTCTCTAGGAGGGGAATTGTTCGTCATCGAGCCAGATCTATGCAGCTCCAGCGGCTTTAGACATCGACCAGCTTGGCCAGTTCTGGAAAGTCGGGCTTGAGCGATCGATAGAGCTTACCGAACATGGGGTACGACTTGTTGTAAACGCGTTTGGCCTCGGAGTTCGGATCGGTCGCACCGTTCACACGAATGGTGGCAGTACAGGCTTCGACCACGCTCTTGTATTCGCCAGTACCAGCGGCAGCCAAAAGTGCCACACCATAGGCAGGCCCCTCTTCCGCATTGATCGTGACCACGCGGCGTCCATAGACATCTGCCTGCATCTGTCGCCAGAACTGGCTGCGTGCCCCACCGCCAGAAACGCGGATTTCGCGAATGGGAATCTTCAATTCATTGATGATTTCCAGGCAATCCCGCATCGCATATGTGGCACCTTCCATCACAGCTCGAATGAGGTGTGCCCGGCCATGCCGAATCGTCAGCCCCACCCAGGCGCCGCGAGCCAGTGGATCGGCATGCGGCGTGCGCTCGCCCGTCAGATAAGGCAGGAAGAAGAGTCCTTCGCAACCTGCAGGAGCTTCTGCTGCCTGTTCGGTAATCAGATTGTAAGGATCTGTTTTCAATCTGCGGGCATCGGCCACTTCGACGAGGCCCAGTGTATTTCGATACCACTGGAGACTGCCGCCAGCGGAAAGGACACAGCCCATGACATGCCATTTTCCTTTAACGGCATGGCAGAAAGTATGCACACGCCCTTGAGGGTCAAGCTGCATTTCATCGGAGTGAGCGAAGACCACGCCGCTGGTTCCCATGGTGGCAGAGATCACGCCGCGTTTGACAATGCCGTTTCCGACAGCACCGGCAGCCTGGTCACCGGCCCCACCCACGACAGCGATCCCGGCTTTGAGTCCCAGTTGTTTGGCAGCAATTGCGCTGACAGTCCCGGTGACCTCTTCCGATTCGTGCATCTTTGGGAGCAACGAAAGTGGAATATCGAGCTTGTCGAGGAGTGGTTTGCACCAGACTCGCTGGCTGACATCGAGCAGCAATGTGCCGGAAGCATCGCTGACTTCGGTCGCATATGTCCCGGTCAGCCGGAAGCGAATGTAATCTTTCGGTAATAAGATCTGGGCTGTCTTGTCGAAGATTTTGGGTTCGTTTTTCTTGACCCACATAATCTTGGGAGCGGTAAATCCTGTGAGTGCCGGATTGGCGACCATTTCGATCAGTTTTTCGCGGCCGCCGGCCTTCTTTTCGATATCGAGGCACTCGGCGGCAGTTCGCTGATCATTCCAGAGAATGGCAGGGCGGAGCACGTCGCTGGATTTATCCAGAAAGACACTGCCATGCATCTGGCCACTCAGACCAATCCCGCTGATTTCTTCGGCCTTGATTTTCGCCGACTTAATGGCCTTTTTGGTGCTTTCGACGACAGCATTCCACCAGTCTTCGGGATCCTGTTCAGACCACCCAGGTTTCGGGCTGGAAAGTGGGTACTCGACGGTGGCTGAGCCTAGAATTTCGCCGTCAGCCCGCATGACGATTGTCTTTGTGCCGCTTGTGCCGATGTCGATCCCGAGAAAGGCGCCCATAGACCGTTACCCTCAAGTTGTTCGCAGTGAATTCAGGCACTTCCCAATCGCTGGAAATACCTGGGAATCAAAACCTCACTCTGGCGAGAGCTGTTTTGATTCCAAATGCTGTTCGTGATGTCGTCTACTGATCGTGTGGTTTATCTGCCCTGGTGCTGGTCATTTGTAAAAACCAGCCAGCCGGGGAAGCATCCGTGGAAACAGATCCCGATATCAATGACCTTCTGAGGCGTTGATCGCAGAATTGTCTTCCACGGCCAAGTCATATTCACCGGCGATTCTTGACCTCGACCGAGTTCATGGAATCGCTGGTTTGAATGACCTGCACTCGACAAAACCCGAGAGTTTAACAGATTCGCGCGTGTGCTGCGCTCCACTCTCAAAAATAGCCTTCAAAGCCATGATTCGGGCAGTCGTTTCTCCTCTGGCTGGCTTAGTGGCAGGTTTGGCCGAAAGTTCAGGAAGTCTTCTGCACGTCAGCCCCTTCATTGCCAATTTGATGTCGATCGAATTCATCAACTGCCGGTAAAAACCCTTAATGACCCACGAAAAATCTGGACGATTCCAGAAGTTGGGCTTAGGGATTGGCAGGCCTCTGCTGAACTGGCATCGCACAACAAAAGGCCACCATCAGGGCTTTTATGTCTGCGATCTGGTGATTTCTGCGGGAAAGCATGATTCTCAGAGCGTTGATCCCCAAAGTTTTGGCTGGAGAATTTGATTCGAGATCAGATTTGGCCTGAGACCTCAGGAACTGTGATTGTCAATTTGACAATAAAGAGCATAAATTTGCGGAAATGCTCGCGACTTCAGACTTTCGAAACGCTCGACACAGCGTGTATCATCCAAAGAGACGCCAGAGGGCTGTCCTATTTTTCTTTCTACATCCCTCAAATCTTAACAGCGGCATCAGAAACTATGAGTTTGATTGATCGTGCAACTCGTCCCAAGATGAAATTTCCACCTCAGGCTTACCTGTTTGTCACAGAGGCCCTGAAAGTTGCCCAGGATCAGGCTGGCAAACTTCGCAATCTGGATGAATCTGAAGAATCTGCTCACATTTCCGGCGCAGAACTGCTCGAAGGTGTGCGAATTCTCGGGAGTCGCATGTTCGGCATGATGGCTCCCACCGTGTTTCGTTTGTGGGGAATCGAATCGACACACGATTTTGGCCGGGTGGTCTTTGACCTCGTTGAGCGCGGGGAACTCCGCAAAACCGATGAAGATCAACTGACGGATTTTGATGGTATCTACGAGTTCAATGAAGTCTTCCTGAATTCTTATCTGGTGGATACGACTAAGGCGTTTCGTCAACCGTGACGAATTGATCCACTGGCGACGCCATATCAATGCATCCCTTCCGAGGTGCCTTCGGTCTGCTCCTGCAGATCTGGATGACAGGTGAGGATGGCAGCGAAAGGTCGAGGCATATTGTCTGCTGAATCACAGTTGCGAGATTCGAATTCACCTCCTGATCTGCTGCCCACGAGGCAGTGGCCCTTGTATGTGGCCGGAGGAATGCTCGTGGTCTGGATCTTGATTCTCACCTGTCTGGCGGCTTCCACAGCCAATCCCGTCGTGGTCAATCAACTGCAGATTTCCCTGTCGGATGCGGTGGTGACAGTCGAACTGGGAACCAAAGAGCAAGGCCAATCACTCGATCAAGTCGTCAAAACCTGGAAGGGAGAGCCCCCGGAAAAACTCCCTCAACTTTCCCAGTTCAGCAAATTTCCTGCCAAGACCCGGCTGGTCGTCCCCCTTCAAAAAACTGAAACGGGCTGGCAAGTGACACAAGGGCCAGCGTCCTGGGCTCAAATCCCTTGGGCTGAACAGCTCTATCGATTGCCTCCAGTGACCACCAACCTGAAGCCCCTCGTTTATGTCGAGTCGCCTGATGTTCTGATGCAATTGGAGACGGCACTGGCATTACCGCAGTCAAAAAAAACCTCCCCATGACCGTGGCATTGCTGGAGCTTTTCCAGGTCTCAGGCGATTCTCTGTCACTTGTTCTGCATACGCCTTAATCATTCAGCATGACCATCCAGCAGAGAGGATAGAGGCCCGGAAATGGCGGCAGAAAAGGGGACGGCGGTCATTTTACGGGTCACAGACTTCAGTGAGACCAGCCGCATTGTCGTCATGTTCAGCCGGGAACACGGGCGTTTCTCGGCCTTGGCAAAAGGTGGCCGGCGTTTAAAAGGGCCGTTCGAGTCGTCACTGGATTTACTCTCAACTTGTGATGTGGTCTTTCTCAAGAAAGCTTCCAGCGGGCTGGATCTCCTCACAGAAGCTCGGCTGGTGCATCGCTTCCGCCCTGAGCCCAATCAACTCAACGCTCTGTATGCCGGGTATTACGTTGCTGAGCTCATTCTGGGGCTGACGGAAGATTACGATCCCCATCCTGAGATTTACGACGAAGCTCAGAATCTGCTCGAGAGTCTGGCAGATGCTTCGAACCTGGCCATCAAGCTGACTCGGTTTGAATTGATCATGCTCAGAGAGTGTGGCCAGCTCCCGGATTTCGAGACCTGCATGGCTTGTGGAGCCGAATTGACAGAGGGTCGGCTGTTTGGTTTCTGGCCCGGGCAAGGGGGCATGATTTGCCCTGCCTGCCAGCGCGACGATTATTCCCAGATTCCAGTTCACGCGGGGACGGCTCAATTATTGCGGCGGATGGCAAGCAATGAAAACACCGCCTGGTCGCGGTTAATCCCTTCACCACAACAGGTTAAGGAACTTCGGGCAGTCATGCTGGCAGCCGTGACTCACACTTTAGGAAAGCGGCCCAACACTTTGAAACTACTGCGCTTCCAGTAAATTGAAGCTTCTGCTACAAGCCGCTATTCAAGCCTTTCATCGCTCCCACCAACTGAAATTTCGCACGTCCGACTCAGTGTCATGGATGACCATGTCTGGAACCGGCCCAATAAATTCGCTCCCACGACCTGATCAGATTGCTGCGCGCTTCGTCGTTGCGGCAATGCTGCTGGCCCTTTGCGCATTTGCAGGAGCGGGTTGTGCAGCGACCAAGTGGCAATCGCCCCTGGTCTCCGGATTCAAAGAACCCAAAATTGATGGCGTTCAAGGTCCCACCGAAAGACGGCTTCGCCGCGGTCTGATCACACAGGCCAGCGCAACGGAAGATTCGGATGGAGACGAGCGTACTCTGGCACCGATCGCTGGTTCAGAAGAGTTCGAGAAAGCCGAAGCTTTATTCAAAGAAGGCAAGTTCGCCGAAGCCGAAAGTGCGTTCAAGAAAATCGCGAAGAAGTACAAAAAGAGCGAGATTCGAGAGGACGCCCTCTTCATGCAGGCGGAATCGGCTTTCCAGAGACAGCACTACTCCGATGCTTATGACATCGTCGCTGTGCTGCTGAAAGAGTATCCATCATCCCGGTATCTGGATTCGATCTCGCGACGTCTCTTTGAAATTGCCCGGATCTGGTTGAATGATCCCAAAGTCGCTCAAATCGATGAGATTCAGCAGACCAATCTGCAAAATCCTGGCGAACGACTTCCGCCACCAGCCCCAGTGGAAGATAAGAAACAAAGCGCCTTCGCTCTCAATCTATTCGATGAGAAGAAGCCGGTTTTTGATCCTGAAGGAAATGCAATAGCCGCTCTGCGGGCAATTTGGCTCAATGACCCTGCTGGGCCATTGGCCGATGACGCTCTGATGCTCGCCGCCAGTCACTTTGCGCGACGCAGCAAATGGGCCGAAGCTGATAACTACTTCTCACTTCTGCGAGAGCAGTATCCGAACAGCCCGCACGTTCAAAAGGCGTTTTTGCTGGGTTCTCATGTCAAATTGATGTCTTACGAAGGGGCTGGCTACGATGGCCGCCGCCTCGAAGAAGCTCGTCAACTCAAAGAGACAGCGCTCCGCCTCTACCCGGAAGCTGAAGATCGCGCCCGGCTGGAAAAAGAACTGGCTGGGATTGAGGAAGCCGAAGTTGCTCGCCTCTGGGAACAGATTCGTTTTTATCAGAGAAAACGCCGCGACAGTGCTGTGGGTCTGTATTGCCACATGCTGATCGACCGCTACCCCAACAGTTCCTATGCTCCTCAAGCCCGTCAAATCCTCAATGAATTAGGGCCTCAATACGCCACAGGTGAAAAGTACCGTATCGCACCACCGCCTCAACCGAAGCCCTCATTGATTCCACCCATTCCCGGTTTGACACCCACCACGCCACCCGAACTCAAACCTGTTGAAAAGACAGAAAAATCGCGTAGCTGGTGGGGCGGCAGCAAAGAGACACCTGCCGAGGAATCGGAAGGGCGCGAGTTGTTGAATCCGGGAGATAATCCACCCGACGATCGCGGTTCTCCCGGCGATAATGGTGTCGATCCACGCACTATTCAGGCCGCAGGTGAAAGACCTCAGGAGGAGCGATGACCACTCCTCTCAACGGGCAGCTTCGCCAGGGAGAATTTCCGCCGCGGGAATCGTTTCCGGCTGCACAAAAAGTTTCGCGGCGTGATTGTCTGGCGATGCTCTCGACGTTGCCCTGGGTTTTCACGGGCTGTGGATACACGATTGGAAAAGCCTACAGTCCTCAGATTCGAACAGTGACGGTCCCGATTTTCGAGAACGATACTTTCCGCCGGGGGATTGAGTACCAGTTGACGGAAGCGGTGCAGCGTGAAATTCGCACACGAACCCCGTTCAAACTGGTGAATGGCGACGAAGCCGAGACACGCCTTTCGGGGAAAATTGTCGAGATTCGCAAAGATGTTCTGGGAGAAACCACCTGGGATGATCCTCGCGAACTGCAATTTTCACTGATGGTGCATGTGACCTGGGAAGATCTTCGCAGTGGTGAGGTTCTCGGTAAAGAGACCGCACCACTCGATACCAGTTCGATTGCCATGGCCTCTCAAGCCGATTTCGCACCTGAAGTTGGCCAATCATTGGCCACCGCGACAGCCGACTCGACATCCAGGCTGGCCCGCCGGATTGTCAACATGATGGAAACGCCCTGGTAGCACAACGGATCATGTTGCATGTGCGGCTAGATGTTGCAAGAGCCCGGGTTTTGGCAACGCGTTGTTCCGGGTTTGGTTACTCGTCATACCCATCGTGAAAATAAATCGCGAGTGGAGAGTTGCGCCAGCACGCTTGGCATACTTCAAGACGCAACAAGTCATTGATTTCAAGGAAGCGTGTGAGAGTCAGTTGCCGAGTCGATCCTTGCTATCCATCTCTGCCATCGTCGCATACCAGATACAACTTCAGATACAAACGTGTTGAAGCCACTCGAACATTCATAAGGCGATGCCATGCAGGCTGCGATTTTCCGTCGAACAGGTGAACCCGCAGACGTGATTGAAATTCAATCCATCCACACAAACGCACTGTATTCAGGAGCAGATCCTGTTTCCGCCCCGTCTGCTCAAGCCCCAGCAAAGGGCATGGTGCGTGTCCGGATGGAGGCAGCTCGAATCAAGCGA
>JAIXUU010000218.1 GCA_027483405.1 Planctomyces sp.
AAAATCCCGAGTCCTCGTTGGCCTCCGGGTCAACTGTCGGATGGCCTACTCTTTGTTAGAAAATCCCCCGATGATCACGAGCTTCATCGGTCATCCGGTCCGGTGTCCATGGGGGCGACATCGTCAGCTTGATGGTCGCGGTCTCCACCGATTCCAGTCGTTCCAGTGCCATGCGTGCCTGATGCACAATCTGTGGACCGGCGGGGCAGGCAGGGCTCGTTAAAGTCATTTCCACTTCGACCTGACCACCATCGAGTGCCGTCACTCCATAAATCAAACCCAGATCCACGATGTTGACCATCAGTTCCGGATCGATCACTTCGCGGAGCGCTGTCAGATACTCATCCTGTGCAGCAGCTTCCGCCATTGCGGTCTGTGCAGCCGTCTCTTCAGAAGCCGCAACGGGAGCCTGCCTTTCGCTGGTAACGGGCTCAGTCACCGTGGCTTTGGCTGGTGCTGTCGCTGGTTCATCAGACACAAAAATCTCGTCATGGCGTATTTCGACTGCGAATGTTCGCACACCTCGCGTGGCGGGCATGCACATCGCTTTGCCAGTGGCCAAATCAAATCTCGCTCCATGACGTGGGCACTTGATTTCCTGGCCCACCAGCGGCCCATCGGTCAATGGCTGCCCATCATGCGTGCAAAGATCTTCAATGGCGTAAAAGAACTCGCCCAGCCGGATGAGCAAGGCAGGGGTTTCATCCACTTCAATTGAAAGCCGGCCGCCGTCTGGAAGTTCCGCAACACTGGCAACTCGTTCAAACCCCATCACAAAACCTCAAAATTCCTGGTCGCATTTCGCAAAAGTTGTCAGTTCATTCGGTCCGGCCTGCCAGGGGATCCAGCCATCTTTCTGGACTTCACCATGGCAACCCGGGCGGGATTTACTCGCTAAGTATCTCTTCCCAATCCCAGCTTGCGCTCGACTGCCTGGCTCAAAGTCTCCTGCACCGCAGGAACCGGAATGCGGTCGTAAACCTGCTGAAAGAAACCTTCGACAATCATGTGCATGGCTTCATGACGCGAAAGGCCTCGGCACATGCAGTACAAAATCTGATCCTGATCCACTTCGCCCACTGTCGCACCGTGTGTGCAACGGACATCATCGGTCTCAATTTCGAGCCCGGGGATGGCATCCGCACGGGCTGTTGTCGAAAGCAGCAGACTGTCATTTCGCTGATAACCGTCGGTCCGGGGTGCCCCTTTTTCGACATCAATCATCCCACGCCAGATCACTCGCGATTCATCCCGCAGCACGTCTTTATACAGAAGGTCGCTGCGTGTATCCGGTGCCCGGTGTGTCTGCTGAGTGTAGTACGAAATGACCTGACGATTGATCGCAAATGTCACACCATTCACTTGGGCCACCGCGCCGCGTCCATCCAGCGAAACATCCTGATGAGTATGCGCCAGGCGGCTCCCCAGGCCACCCACTGTCCACTGCAGGAAGCCATCTTTTTCCACATGCCCGGCCTGTGTCGCCAGATGCCAGGTCCGATGATTCCAGTTCTGAAGCTGCACATATCGCAAGCGAGCTTCCTGTCCCAGGAGCAACTCCACACCGCCCACATGCAGCCCGGCATGGGTCGCATGCAACGATGTCGTTTCTTCTAAGAGAGTGGCTTCAGCACCATCTTCGAGAATCACCAGTGTGTGGCTGAAATCCGCCGCTTTATCCTTCGCCAGCGCCACCAGTCCATAGAGCGGGGCTTCTACTCTGACATTTCGCGGAACATACAGCACAGTTCCACCCGTCCAGAAAGCAGCATGCCAGGCACTCATCCGGTCCTGATCATGTTTGACTGCCCTCTTCATCAGGTAAGGCTTCAGCAGGTCGCCATGTGTTTGAATCAACTGGGTCAGGCTGCCAAACACCACGCCGCGGGCTGCCAGTTCTTCCGAAAGCTCAGAAATCGCTGACTGACCATCAACATGAATCACACGCCCGGCAAACTCCGCCCGATCAGCCAGCAAAGTCCCTATGGCCGGGTCTGCATTGGCTTCCAGTCCACTGGCGGCACTCGCTTCCGTCGCAGCTTGAGTCGTGACTAGATGAAACTGCGAAGGCTTCAGCGCCCGCAAGTCAATCCGCTTCCATTCCTCGGGATCGAGCGGCTGCTCAAGAAATTCCGTGTACTTGGCAAAAGCCTCGCGGCGAAGTTCACTCACCCAGGCCGGCTCATGGCGGCTGGAGAGAAAATGCTCGAAAACTTCCTGAGAGAAGCCGGCAGCAGAACTGGATGCGATGGCGGTCGACATAACCTGAGTCACTCAAACTAAGAAGATAGGCGGATCCGTCGATTCTGCATTCTGGGCAGAAACAACCGTAAAAATTCATGTCGCTAAGCAGATGTTATTCCACGAATCAGCCAACGCTGCCTTCCATCTGCAACTCGATCAGTCGATTCATTTCGACGGCGTATTCCATGGGCAACTCTTTGACCAGAGGCTCAATAAACCCGGTGACAATCATGGCCGAGGCTTCGGCTTCCGTCAGGCCGCGGCTCATCAGATAGAGCAGCTGCTCTTCAGCAATCTTCGAAACCGAAGCTTCGTGCTCGATCGCCACATGCTCCTGCTCAATTTCAATATATGGATAGGTATCACTGCGGCTTTCCGCATCGAGAATCAGGGCATCACACACGACGTTCGATTTGCAATTTGTTGCGTGTGGTTCCACTTTGACAAGCCCGCGATAACTGGCTCGACCACCCGCCTTCGAAATGCTCTTGGAGACAATCCGACTCGAAGTATTCGGCGCACAGTGCACCATCTTGGCACCCGCATCCTGATGCTGACCCTTGCCGGCAAAGGCAATCGAAAGTGTCTCGCCGCGAGCACCCGGTTCCATCAGATAAATCGCAGGGTACTTCATCGTCAGTTGAGAACCCAAATTGCCATCCACCCACTCCATGAGTGCATTGCCATACGCCATGGCCCGCTTGGTCACCAGGTTGTAGACATTGTTCGACCAGTTCTGAATCGTCGTGTACCGGCAACGGGCATTTCGCTTGACGATGATTTCGACCACAGCCGAGTGCAGGCTTTCGCTGCTGTAAGTAGGAGCAGTACAGCCTTCGACATAATGGACGGAGGCGCCTTCATCCACAATGATCAGCGTTCGCTCAAACTGGCCCATGTTCTCGGAGTTAATGCGGAAATAGGCCTGAAGTGGAAACTCGATCTCGACCCCTTTGGGGACATAGATAAACGAACCACCCGACCACACCGCTGAGTTGAGAGCCGCAAACTTGTTGTCGAATGACGGAATGACCGTGCCAAAGTGTTCCCGCACCAGTTCAGGATAATCCCGAATGGCCGAGTCAGTATCGGTGAAGACGACACCCTTCTTGGCCAGATCTTCCTGCAGGCTGCCGTATACCACTTCCGATTCGTACTGAGCCTTCACCCCTGCGAGATACTTCTTCTCGGCTTCAGGAATACCCAGTCGATCGTAGGTCTTGCGGATGTCGTCGGGAACGTCATCCCACGACTGTTCCTGCCGGTCAGATGCTTTCATGTAATAATGAATATCCTGGAAGTTGAGATGCGAGAGATCCCCGCCCCAGGTCGGCATCGGCTTCGACAGAAAAATGTCGTAGGCTTCCAGACGGAAGTCACGCATCCATGCCGGCTCTTTCTTCATTGCCGAAATCTGCTCGACGATTTCACGATCCAGCCCTTTGCGGCTCTTGAACGTGTAATTGTCAGTCGAGTCATGAAACCCGTACTGATATTCGCCGATCCCCAGGTCATCGCTGGTCGAACTGCTGAGATCTGTGGCCATTGCTATCCCCTTAATCTGTCATGCCAGCCCATTGTCCGGAGCGAAGATAGTCCGGAGCGAACATGGGCCAGAGCGAACAGGTCTGATTTCTAACGTAAATCCATTTTCATCTGCGATTGGCATCGCATCGATACTTCAAGCCCAAACAACTAGACGCTGGCAGGCTCCGCAGTGCGGTTTGCTTCTGATGAACGACCACTGGCACGGGCCGCTTCTTCAGCTGCTTCTTCCGGATGTCGCAGCCTGACTTTGGAATAACCTTCGTTGTGAAGTTCACGTGCCAGCGAAGCATCGCCGGTTTCGACAATCTTTCCAGCCAGCATCACATGGGTGAATTGAGGAACGTTATATTCGAGCAGCCGTTCGTGGTGCGTAATGATCAGCACGCCCATCTGTGGGCCGGAGAGCTTTCGCAAACCTTCGCTCACCACGCGAACTGCATCGCTGTCGAGACCCGAATCCGTTTCATCCAGCACGGCAAATCGTGGCTTGAGCATCGCCAGTTGCAAAATTTCCATCCGCTTCTTTTCACCACCGGAGAAACCTTCATTGAGATATCTGCGGGCAAATTCGCTATCCATACCCAACTCATCCATCATCGCCTTGAGTTCCTTGCGGAACTCCCGCATGGGGATGAGCCCTTCGCCTTCCTTGCGATCAGGATTACGGATGTTCGTAATCGCGTGACGCAGAAAGTCAGCCACTTTCACGCCCGGAATCACAATCGGATACTGGAATGCCAGAAACAATCCCAGTCGGGCTCGCTCGCAGGCATCCAGCTCATTGAGAGGCTTGCCATCGATCTCAATCGAACCCTGTGTAATTTCATACTTGGGATGACCCACCAGCGTATAAGCCAGTGTGCTTTTGCCCGAGCCGTTCGGTCCCATCAGAGCATGGATTTCACCCTGGCGAACTTCGAGGCTCACGCCGCGAAGAATAGGGAGTCCTTCCACCGAAACATGCAGGTCTTGAATCTTGAGCGAGGCAACCATGAAACTCTCTTTTCCACTCTCGACAGAAAACAATGGAGGATCAAAATTCGCTGAAACAGCGAGATCAATTTATGTGCTGACAACCTCAGTTGTATTATTGCTGGTCACTGGCGCAGTTACCGACGGAATCGAGACCACAGGGGCCAGCTTCCCGTATCCGGAACGATGGGGCACAGGGAGTTGAGACACCGTATTGCGGCCCAGCTTTCGGGCACGAATTTTGTCCTGTATGCGCATCACCCCTTCGAGTAACGCCTCAGGGCGAGGTGGGCAACCGGGAATGTAAACATCCACAGGAACCACCAGATCGACACCTTTCACCACGTGGTAGCCATATTTGAAATAAGGCCCACCACCAATGGTGCAGGCACCCATGGCAATCACGTACTTCGGATCTGGCATCTGGTCGTAAAGCCGTCTGATTCGACTGGCCATTTTGTAAGTAACAGTCCCTGCGACAATCATCAGGTCAGCTTGCCGAGGCGTGGCGCGAAATGCTCCTGAACCAAATCGATCCAGATCGTATTTGCTCATCCCCGTGGCCATCATTTCCATGGCACAGCAGGCAATCCCGAAAGTCAGGGGCCAGACACTCGAAAGCTGACCCCAGTTCATAGCTTGTTCAAGCGTGGTGACAATCAGATTCTCTTCAAATCGGCCTTCAATCCACGGGCTGCCAGCACTCGGCAGAGAATTATTGTTGAAGTCGATTCCCGCAGCAGAGGACGGTGTTTGTTCGCGATTCATGATGTGGCCTCCAGGGCATTGCATCTCTGCGCTGACAGAGTCGTCACATCAGACCGCGTCGCCACGTCAGGATTGACCAGGCGAACATCCTCTCGAACAGATGTTTCCACCATCGCTGTTGGAGCTGGAAATGCCTCGATCGGATGGAACTCACAGTGACCATCGCCATTGCGGCATCGATGAGTCATCGTCAGCGGCACGCCAAGCACTCTCTCAAAGACCTGCTGTTCCAGATCGCAGATCGATTCGTCGCTCGCTGCCAGTTCATGATAGGGGCAGTTGTTTTCCCGCAGCACAGGCAGACTTCGTGGCCCGTCAATGGTTACATCGACCGCATGCACGCTGAAGCCGCTACTCTCCAGAAGTGCGGCCAGTTGTTGCATACGCTCTCGCAACTCAGGGGCATTGACCGATTTTGAGTATTGCTCAACCAGTGCGTCTCGGATGCGACTTTCGAGAATCTTGCGAATGCCCGCATCAGGAATATTTCGCAGCTCCCGCCACAGAATCTGAGCTAGGTCGGCATAGTTATCCCCCAGCTCCCTCAAACCAGCCGGGGAAACCGTGTAAGAATGGTAGGGTCGGCCACGATGCGCCTTGACTGTCTGCCGCAGAATCCAGCCACCAGAAAGCAGCCGGTTCAGGCGTTGACGCACAGCGGTTTGCGTGACTTTAACTGAGTCACATAAATCCTGAATGGTGACGGCACCCAAAGGCTGCATCCGCTCAAGGAACTCACGGTCCCCGGGATCCAGTATTGGTTTCATCACTCGTTCTCCTGATCGACTCAAATCGCCAAGCTGAAAAATCAAGTTCGACCGAACTCTTTCTCAGGCAAATTCACTCCAGCATTACCCGATCCATCGCGGCTTCATCGCTCATTCCGATCAGCAGTCCGCAAGCCATTCTGTCGGGCCAGCAGACGGAATGACGCAACTCACTCGCAAGATTAGAGTTGCGAAGCTCAGGAACTTTGCCAAAGTGGTCAGTGTTCGCAGGAGTCCGTAGGCTCCTAAAGTGCCCTCACTTGCTATGCTAGACATGCCAAAAGGTTTTGACAATGAATTGTGCGAAAAATAATAAGTTGAGACTGAATCTCAACTTAGAGCCAGCTATCCAGAGCCGACCATTGGCATCTCTGGTCTTTACAGTTCACGATTACCAGGGTTGCCGACACTCGTCATCACAGCCATGCCGCAAGCCGGGAAATTGAAGGAAATCGTTATGGAAGCTTTGTCGTTGGAGCGGGTGGCAAATACCGGAGAGGCTCTCGAACTCGTCTGGGCTGATGGGTTGGTGCAGCACATCTCCTGGAGTGATCTTCGCCGAAAGTGTCCCTGCGCTGTCTGTCAGGTCGAGCGGGAAAAGCCTACGCCCGTCGAACCGCTCAAACCTGCCAGCTTATTGGCAGTGATTGATCGAGCGGAAACACTCCCCATCAAAACCACTTCATGTAG
>JAIXUU010000220.1 GCA_027483405.1 Planctomyces sp.
CCTGCCGGCGTGAAAGTGTGAGCCCTGTGCCGGATGGCGAAGCGAAAACCTTGATCTGCCATGAAGACTTGCTTCGACAATCCGGACAGGTCATGGCTGTCACAGGCAGTAAGAGCTTCGGGTAATTTGCCGCAATGGCAGTGTCACATGTGCCTTCGCCCAGGCTCTTGAACGTGTAGTGCCGTGAGCAGGGTTCAGAGAAGAATCGAGGTTGATTAGGGTGTCTTGCGAGGCTCAGTGGATAGGGCTTGCTCGACGACATAGCCTGCGGGCATGAGCGTCTGGTGATCGTTCGAGAACGTACCACCGGCTGGGGTGACGCGATTCTGGGGAGGAAGCAATGCTGCAGGTTTTGCTGGTGGAACCAGTGTGAGCAGTGTCGGGCCCGAGCGAGTTCGCGTGTGCAGCACCACTTTCGGGAACGTTTGTTCTTTCGACAAAGAAGCAACTTCAATCTGGCGGACAAACAGGCGAAGGTCTTCGTCCCTCGGTATGCCTACCAGAGACTGCTGGTGATCCACCCGCCACTGGCAGAGTTGATGGAGTTCTTCAAAGCGGATTTCGCCCGAAAGTTTTTCGAGAAGATCAACCACGTGCCCGGGAAGTGGTTCACTCGTTGACCAGCGAATTCGCTCCAGCTCGGTTTTGTTCCACGAGGAGCGACCAGCCGAGGCTTTGGCAACTTCTCGTAAGCGTTGTTCTACCTCTTTTTCGAGGGGAACGACGGGATTTAGAGCGACGGGCTCCTGCACGGCAGACAAACTTTGGGAATGTGCTGGTTGTGCCGGGCGAATAGTCAAGGGATCGGTCTGCGCCATGGAGCTGGTTACGCTGCTCAGACCATGGATCAGCATGGTGATGGCGAACACAAAACGGGATGGCCAGATAATGGCAAATTCTCGACGTTGGCACTGGGCGAACATCGGACGGTCTCCGAATTCAGCGGTAATTGACGGGAATATGCAGTTTGACAGAACGTCAAAGGGGAGGTGGAGCGGAAGGATGACGTGATATAGCAGCGACGTGGATTTCGGGATAGAGCAAGTTGTGCTCGATCCTGCTGCTGCAAGTTGCTGCTACATTTTTCTGTGGGAAGAAGGGAAGAAGGGAAGAAGTTGCCTCCCGGGAATCCAACGCAATGGAGAGTTCCCCGGGAGGCAGATTCTCGTTGAAATACGTTTCCTGTGAACCGTATTACTTGCCGTAATGGAGCCCTGTCCCGCGGGGTTGGCGGCTCAATCGATTGCTGCAGTACAGGCCGTCCAGCAGAAATTCGGCCACGCTGGCAAGCACAGGTGTTCTTGTGGCACCTTCCAGCAGCGTTGGCTCGAGCTTTTTGGCAGCAGCTTCCACTTGCTCGCTGAAGCCGCGAATGGCACTCAATTTCTGCCAAGTTTCTTCAGAGGAGAGTCCATCACCCAGCTCGATTGATTCTCCCAGATCGAAATGTTCGACAACGTTTCGAAACTGCTTGGGATTAAAATGCTGGTCGAAGATGTTCTTGGTGGCCTCGTCAATAATGCGTCCCAGCAGTTTATCTTCCTCACCCGATTCATCCGACATCGAAAGTTCGAGCTTGCCGCGGGAACTGCTCACCATCGAATTGAGATCGCAAGTCCGGGCCACAGCCAGCTTCTCATGCTGCACAATGGCTCGTCTTTCCGCATTGGAGACGAGGTTTTCATAGTTGGCGATCGACATCCGCACGCTGACTCCCGATGCCTGATTGACATGGGGACTCTGGCGTGCGAGGCGAGCCGTTTCTTCGACAATTTCTTTGAGAAATGTCGGCACAATCACTTGAGTAGAGGAATCGCGATCTGTCCAGGCATTCTGATCGGTGATCGACATTCCCAGTTCACGCGTGAGGGGATAATGCGTGCGAATGACAGACCCAATTCGATCCTTTAGAGGGGTGACAATTCGCCCGCGGTTCGTGTAATCCTCCGGATTCGCACTGAAGACGATACAGACATCCAGATTCAGCCGGATCGGAAATCCGCGAATTTGAATGTCTCGCTCTTCGAGCACATTAAACAGCCCCACCTGAATTTTGGGGCTTAAGTCGGGGACTTCGTTCATACAAAAGATTCCGCGATGAGCACGCGGGATCAGTCCAAAGTGAAGTACATCTTCGCTGGCAAGCTCTTTCCCTGAAGCATGTTTAACGAGATCGATTTCGCCAATGAGATCGGCAATCGTCACATCGGGCGTCGCCAGCTTTTCAAAGTATCGATCCGAGGCCCCCACATAATCAATGGGGCAATTGTCGCCTTCGACGGTAATTCGATCACGGGCATACTTCGAAAGTGGTGCCAAAGGGTCATCATGAATTTCCGATCCCGCCACTATGGGCAAGGCGTCATCCAGCAGTGACGTCAACGACCTCAAAATGCGAGTTTTGCCCTGACCTCTCAGACCCAGAAAGAGCATATCGTGACGGGAAAGAATCGCGTTGACGATCTGCGGCGTGACGGTTTCCTCGTAGCCGACAATTCCCGGAAACAGATTTTCGCCTGAGCGCAATTTACGAATGAGGTTCTTTCTCATTTCGTCCTTAACGCTCTGTGGTCGATAACCCGATTCCCGAAGTTGACCAACTGTCTGGGGACGATCCACCATTACCTGTCCTCTAACAATAAAATTCCTGGCCATATGCGACCCACGTCCGCCCACTCATCCACATTATAGGCAGGGGGGCATGATGTCGAACGCCAAATGAACTGTGGAAAAACGAGAGTCATCCGATTGTGGTCTTCCCGGAACAGGCTAGACAGGTTGGGCTTTCCCGTTTTCCAGCCACCAGATGATGTGGCTGCTGCCCGGAACTTGAGGCAAAAGTGGGGAACGGCTGCCAAATCCTGAATTTTCTCTTTTCGTCCATCAAAAGCTTTGTTACTTTCCCGTACTCTCCGACAGGATGTCGCGATAGATTATGGATGAGCTGAGGGTTTTCGTATTTTACAACGAGCCTCGATAGACTCGACGTTTGATTGGCAAGGAGGCCATGGTGACAACTGGCAAAACCACGAGCAGCAATCCTTCGGCCTGGCTGTGTGATATGCAGATTCGGTGGATGATCCGCCGAGACATGCCGGAAGTGCTCGAAATCGAGAAAAAGAGCTTCGAATACTCCTGGTCAGAAGAAGACTTTCTGAACTGCCTTCGCCAGCGAAACTGCATTGGCATGGTCGCCGAGCATCATGAGCAGATTGTGGGCTATATGGTCTACGAACTGCTGAAAGACCAGCTTCATATTTTAAACTTTGCAGTCGCTCTGGGCCATCGCCGGCAAGGCGTAGGGACTCGTCTGATGGATAAGCTGGTTGGCAAACTGGCCATGCAGCGCCGGCAGGAAATCACTTTCGAAGTCCGCGAAACAAATCTCGCTGCCCAGCTCTTTTTCAAGAGCCGGGGCTGCCAGGCGGTCGATGTGCTCCGCGGTCATTACGTCGATACCGATGAAGATGCTTACCAGATGGCTTACTCACCATTTGGAAGCGATGTACTTCGCATGGATCGCGACAAGAAAAATCGTCTGGCAGATTGGGATGACGATCGCGCTGCTGCATAGCGAAGATCGTCTTCAGACATTGCCGTGAACAATAGGCGGGGATCGATGTTCGATCCCCGTTTGTTATTTGGACGTGCCGGTGTTGGCCGCTCAACTGACTCCTTTGAGGTTGTTGGCTCTGATCGATCGATCACACATTTCACGAAACACACTTGCATCTGCTGATGCGATCGGGAAGGATTCTCAGTATGAGAAACACCTTCGCCACCATCGCTCTTGCCCTGTTCAGTACACTCTGCCTTTCCGGCTTCAGCCCGGCGGCAGACAAACCGCTGGTTAAAGAACCACCGGCTATCGTCCAGTATCTCTCGATCCCGGAAACAGATGATGGACTTCCCGGTGCTGGGCCGATCCGCAGGTATGATTGGTTTCGCAATCTTTGGAAACAGCGGCGGTCGATGTGGGTTGAAAGTGCCCAGAACGACGTCGGCTCTGTCGTCTTCTATGGCGATTCGATCACGCAAGGTTGGGGAGATCGCCTCCAAAAGTTCTTCCCCGGACTCAAAACCGCGAATCGGGGCATCAGTGGCGACACGACCCGTGGCATGCTGCTTCGCCTGAATGACGACGCTCTGCGGCTTGCTCCGAAGGGGATGGTACTCCTCATGGGCACAAATGACCTCGAAGAAGGGGCCTCGCCCGAGGTGATCGTCGCCAATGTGCAACTCATCCTGCAGGCGATTGAAGCGTCCAACGCGAAGATGCCGGTCATCCTCTCACTCGTCTTCCCGAGTTCAGAAACGAAAAAACGCCCCTCTGCTCAGATCAAAGCGATCAACGCAGGGTTGGCGAAGATGGCCAAAGATTTTCCCCAGGTGACAGTTCTCGATACCTGGACACTCTTTGCCAATGAAACAGGTGATGCCAAAGCCGCTGAATTCCCCGACCTGCTGCATCCCAATGACGCAGGCTATGAAAAGTGGGCCAAGGCTCTGCTGCCACTTTTCGCCACTGCTGGCCTGGTCGAGACTGAAGTCGATTCATTTGAACCCGAAGACGGATTCGTCAGCCTCTTCAACGGCAAAGATCTGACAGGTTGGGGCTGGCGTGGCAAGAAAACACCAGAAGGTCAGACTGCTGCTGGCAATCCCGCAGGAATCGTTTCATTCGATGGTAAAACCGCGTCAGATGACGGTCGTTATCAGGTGATCAATGGTCGCATTGTGGTCACCACACCCATTGAAGGCCGACGGGTCCAGCAGATGTGGACGACAGCGGAGTTCCCCAAAGACTTTGAATTACGACTGGAGTTTCGAGCCACACCC
>JAIXUU010000375.1 GCA_027483405.1 Planctomyces sp.
CGGGATTCCTGAAAAAACAGTGGAACCTGTGCCCGAAGAGATCATTCAGGCCATCCTGTATGCCCAGTCACAGACCGCTGCTTAGACCGGATTTCAAGTGATCATAGCCGGGGATAAACACCCTTTTCGGCCGAAAGAATTCGTTGGAACACCGGATGGATTCTGAACATCTGGTGTTCCGCTGCTTGAGGCCGATGTGAAACGCCATGTGATTCAAGATCGCAAAGAATCGGCCAAATCGAGTGTTCATTGTCAACGCCCTTTTGGGAACCACCAGAGACTTCTCGAGCTTTGCCAGTGGTCTCTCCTTGCGATCTGCACTTGCTGATGTGTATGGTGAACGGACACTTCAATGGGTCTCTGGCCCGTCGATGATTTCAGTTTTTCAATGGGTTGATTCTGCGCGACTTGGCAGACACCGACTTGATACGTCTGAGCTGGCTGTCCCCTGGCGGGCTAATCCAATTCAGAAGCTGGAATTTGTACGATCACCGAGAATCTTCCGCAGGGTGCTGATCCCATGTCACAGGCGAAAAACGCTGTTCGTGCTGCTAAAAAGCATGCGACAAGCCGTCAGGTTGGTGCGTCAGTCTTGTATGTGGCGATCGCAGCCTGGTCGCTGCAACCACTGGCGCTGGCCAATGAAGAAGATCTGCTGTTTATCGAACGCCTGCGAGGTCGCGGCTACCACGACACCGCACTGTTATATCTGGACCAGTTACAAGCCAGGCCGAAACTCGATGCGACTCTGAAATCCAGAATTCCCTACGAACGCGCCATCACCTTACTCGATGCCGCCAAAATCAATCGCGATTCAAAAACAAAGACGGCTCAACTCGATTCAGCACTGGCTTACCTCAATCAATTCGTCAAAGAATCGCCCAATGCGCCCGAAGCAGCCACTGCCAATTTAAGGCGTGCCGAGATTTTACTGGCCCGTACTTCGGCTGAAGTCGGCAATGCCAGGACACTTCAGGCCGCTGCAGCCACTGAGGCCAATGATCGCGCCCGGAAATCAGCCAGCGAAGCTCGCGAAATTCTCACAACTGCGGAAGCCCAATATCAGACGGCACTTAAGGCATTCCCTACCCATATCGATAAGGTAGCGGATGCTGAAAAGTTTGCGGCCCGCGCGGAGACGGAGAATCGACTGATCAGCGTCCAGCTCGACCTGGCCCGCTCCAGCTACGAGGAGGCTCAGACTCATCCTCCGGATAGTGCTCAGCGAAAAGAATTGCTGCAGGCAGCGGCTGACGCTTACGAGAAGCTGCATCAGAAGTACCGCACGAATGTGGCTGGGCTCGTGGCGAGAATGTGGCAGGGAAAATGCTTTGAAGAGCAGGGTGATCTCCCCAAGGCTCTCGGTATTTACAAGGAGATTCTCGATCAGCCCGATAACAGCCCATCGATGTCGGCACTGAAAGATCAGGCCCGGCAATTCCAGTTGATCTGCCTCAATCGAAAGTCACCACCTGATTACGCTGCTGTCACTTCTCAAGGGGAAGAGTGGGTCAAAGGGAATAAGTCGCTGCTCCGAAGCCGTGTGGGGCTGGGAATTCGACTCGAATTGGCAAAGGCCTATGAAGGATTGGGAGATGACCGCAATCTCATCAAGCCCGAACAATTAAAGTTCTGGCGATTGGCAGCCACACACGCTCGCGATGTCTCGCAGTTTGGCGAGTTTAGTCGAGAAGGGATGGAGATTCTCCGCCGTCTCGAAAAGAAAATTTCTGGCGATGAGAAAGCTCCCGATGCTTTTGAACCAGCTCTGTTTGTGGCTCAGGCCAAACTTCAGGAACGACAAGACAAGCAGAAGCTTTTCGAAGAAGCCACCGCTGCGAAACAACCAGCAGCCGAACTGGCCAAAATGCGCCAGGAGCTTTCTCTGCTCGATCAGGAAGCCCTGAGATCCTTTGAGCTGGCACTGAAGCTGGCCGGTCGGCAGGATGACCCGGTCAAGGTCAACAAGGCCCGCTATCTGTATGGCTTGTGTGCCTACTTGACCGGCAAGAGCTTCGAGGCAGCTGTGATTTGTGAGCAGGCCGCCATCATGGCCCGTGGCGACGAAGATCAGCAGTTGGCACTCGATGCGGCTTATCTCTCACTGATGTCGCTCGTGCAGGCTTATCAGGAAAGTCAGTCTGAAGGGGCCATTCGCGAAGCGGAACTTGATGCCGTCATCAATGCTGCCAATCGCATGCTCAAGCGATTCCCGGATACCGAAAAAGCCAACGATGTCCGCATGCAGATGGGAAATCTGTATAAGCTGCGAAAACGCTTTATCGAAGCCACAGGTTGGTACTTGCAGATTCCCGAAACGGGTGGCAAGTATGCCGAGGCACAGATGGCAGCTGGTCAGGCGTTTTGGAATGCCTATCTCGCGGAAGCCACCAAGCCCGAATCGATGCGCGTTGATGCCGCCCAGATGACCGAATGGCGTCAGACGGCCCAGAAGAAGCTCGAACAGGGTGTCGCCAAGATCTCGGAGAATCTGCCACCGGAAGGAACATCTCCTCCCGAACTGATTGCAGGCAAGTGGTCACTGGCCCAGATTCTGGTGGGGCAAGGTCAGGATAAAGAAGCGGTCAAACTATTGACGGCAGAGCCGCATTCTCCTCGCAAAGCGATTGAAGTTCCCGATGAGAAGAAGCGGCCAGCCACTGGAATCAAGAATCGCGCCTTTGCTGGTGAAACGCTCAAATTGCTGGTGCGAGCCTACATCGGTTCTGGCCAGACCAAAGAAGCCAACCAGGCCATGAAGGATCTGGAAAAGGTTGCTGCTGGTCAGGCCGGAGCAGACGTGACTCAGCTTTACATCGGCATCAGCAAACTTTTGAAAGAAGAACTCGATCGTTTCAAAGAAACGGGCGAAACCGAGCGTTACAACCAGTTGCGTACTGCCTTCGAAGAATTTATGGGAGATCTTTCCAAGCGGACCGAAGGTCAGACCTGGGCTTCGCTGAGCTGGATTGGTGAGACCTATGCGGCTTTAGGTGAGGCCAGTGCCGGTGATCAGGAAAAGCAGGATCAGTTCTTCGGGAAGTCGGTCGAGGCCTTCGAATCGATTCTCAGTCGCAGTGAAAATGAGCCCGAGTTTGCCAGTGCGAATCAACTCCTCTCGACGAAAGTGCGGCTGATTCGTGCTCATCGCATGAAGAAAAATTTTGAAGCGGGTGAGAAGATCATCAACGAACTGCTCGCCTCAAGAAAGAATGATGTCGTCCTGCAGACACAGGCCGCTGAGCTTTACCTCGACTGGGGCATAAACAGCGATGCCAAGTATCTGAACATCGCTCTTGTCGGTAACCCGGCAACAGGTGTCTGGGGTTTCGGTGCCTTAGGTCAGCGATTGCAGCAGGCGATGGACAGTGGCCGTGCCGATCTGTTGCCGCAATATCTCGATGCCCGCTACAACGCCGGAACTGCACGCCTGGCTCTGGCAGAATCTCAGGGGGATCAGAAGAAACGAGCCACTCAGCTGAAAAACGCAGAAATCGAACTGGTTGCCAGCTTGAGTGTGCTTCCCGATTTGACCGCCGAACAGCGCGGACGATTCAACGATCTGTATCGGAAAGTCCTCGAAGCTTCCGGTAAACCCGCTGTCGATATGCCGCTGTCGCGCGAAGTGGCGATGATTTCCGCGGCCGAAACCACCGAGACACCTGAAAGCGGTGAAGCTGGAGTCGCTGGAGCCACTGGCAACCAGAAAGCGTCCGACAAAAAGCCCGACGAACCAGAGAAGATAACCGAAGTTGCTCCGCCGATGTCGACCACCACATCTTATGCAATTATCGGCGGGATTGTGGTGGCCTGCCTGGGAGTGGTGGGATTTTTCGTCATGAATGGAAACAAGCAGAAAAAGCGTTCCCGCAAAACACCTGGCCGGAGTGAACCCACGTCGTTGAATGTTGATTTTGGTGGAGGAGCCCCCGCCGCTCTGGGAAATTTTGATTTTGACATCGCCACGAAACCGACTGGAAAAGCGGCACCTAAGTCGACCAGTCGTCCAAAGCCCGCAGGGACAGCCACTCGTACTGCGGGTGAAAAGTCCAGTAGTGAGAAAACGGCGGGTGAGAAGACGGCTCGACCTGCGGGAACTCCCAAACCCCGCCCCAAACCTCCCGCAGAACCACCAAGTTAAACGGTGTGAGAATTTTCTATCCGCCTAAAAACAGATGCGGAATCAGCCTTCGAATTGTGACAACTCCTTCAAGACAACTTTCCAGCGTGTTTGAGCTCTGCCACTCGTTGAGAGCAGTGAACCCAGGTAGCCAGCAGGCCGGAACAACAGCCCATACGGACAGATCAATATGATGCAGAACGTTCACACGATGTTTGGAGATCAGTTAGGGCGGGCCGCACGACCATTTTTAATGTGCGGAGCATTGCTGCTGTCATGGCAATTGGCCGTTGAAGCAGCAGATATCGTCGTCCGCAAAGGGGGCGGGCGTGTCGGCGGGACTGCGGTTTCGACAAAATCCGGCATGACAGTCAAGCCTCAGGCGGGAGACGAAGTCACCATCCCTCTGGCCGAGTTGCAATCAGTCGAGTGGGATTCCATGCCCGCCAGCTTCAAGATTGCCAGTGGAGATCTGGCGGCCGGTCGCTTCGATAAAGCCATTGAGGCTCTTTCGAAGTTGAAATCTGATGGCAAGTTCCCCAGCGACAACGTGAAGAAGGAAATCGGCTACACCCTGGCCCGCGCCAAGGGCCTGCTGGCTCAGACTCAACCCTCGAAAGTCGATGACGCGATCAAGGAATTAAAGGGCATTCAGGCCAGTGATCCAGATTTCTACCAGTATTTTCCCTCGGTGATTTTGCTCGCCGACCTGCTGGTCAACAAAGGTTCATTTGATGAAGCCGCCAAGGTTCTGGAATCCTTTGAGGGAGTGACTGATTCCTCGTTGAAACTGCAGGGACGCAGCTATGTGGGGCGAGTCCTCCTGGCACAGGGCAAGATCCCCCAGGCGGTGACAGCTTTCGACGAAGTCATCTCGGCATCAGGTGATGATCAAACGCTGGCACCTCGCAAGCTCGATGCCATGGTGGGCAAAGCCAAAGCCGCTATTCAACAGAACAAGTATGCGGAAGCCTTGCCACTTCTGGATGATGTCATGCTGAACATGACGGAGGCCAGTGCCGCGACGGGTGCGGAATGTAAACTCCTGCAAGGCAACTGTCTGCAGGCTCTGAACAAGCCCATGGAGGCCGTGCTGGCCTATCTGTATGTCGATTTGAATTATCCCAACGAATCAGGTGCCCGGGCTGAGGCACTTTATCATCTGGCAGGCTTGTGGCGCGTCATTCAGCACCCTGACCGGGGGTTGGAAGCACGGGCTCGACTCGAGGCCGATTATCCCGCCAGTCCCTGGGCCAAGAAACTTTCAGGAAGTTAACGAACGGAGTTTGGTATTCGCCGCAAGAATTAGCACAGAAAATATTCGGAAGGTAACTTCTCTCGATTGCCTGCCATTCCAGGGATTGCCTCTGGAATCAGGGGGGCAGCAGACTTACACTCAAGTCTTGATGCGTTGTTCAACATCCACTCGATATTTTTCATCTTCTCCTGAAGATTTCGTCTTTTCAGCGAATGTTTTGTGTTCCGTAACGGTGTTACAGCGAGTGACTTGATCCTAAAAGATCGTTTGACTCCTGTTGTTTTATGAATTTGACAAGCAGCTTCATGTATGGCTGGTCGTCGGAAGGAGTTTCCTTTCGATGTCCCCAGTGCATCATGGCTCAATTTTCACATCCCTGAATCACTCCGCAGTTCTTGCAAGAGGTGCCCCTTTGAACCGTCGTTGGACCGCATTCTGGCTGGTTGGTGCAATTGTTGTCATTGGCATGGGAACAGGTCTGTTCTCAACAGGGGCCGATCTTCTGGGAGTTGATCTTCCGGGAACATCATTCGCCCTAGCCCAGGATGAAGCCGCTGCCCCGGCAGCAGGTGCTGCGGCTGCTGATCCTGCAGCAGACATTCTCGCTCAGCGCAAGCAGGAAAGTTTCCTCGCGTGGATGATTCGCGCCTCGGGCATTTTCGGCTTTCTGATCATGCTCGTCTCGTTCGTCATGGTGGCCCTCATCATGATGCTGTTTTTGCAGATTCGCAAAGTGAACTACATCCCTGCTGACTTCGTGGAAGACTTCGAAGAAAAGCTGAACGCCCGCGATTACCCCGGGGCCTACGAACTCGCGAAAAGTGATGATTCCTTCGTGGCCCGAGTCCTGGCAGCCGGTATGGCTCGCCTCGCCCGTGGTTATGAAGAAGTCGAAAACGCGATGCAGGAAGTGGGCGACGATGAAGCCCTCGGCATGGAGCAGAAGATTGGTTATCTGGCACTGATTGGCTCAGTCGCACCGATGCTCGGTCTGCTGGGAACTGTCCAGGGGATGGTGCTCAGCTTCCAGGTGATTGCGACCAGTACACAGCAGCCCAAGCCTTACGAGCTGGCCGACGGTATTGCGACGGCGCTCTTCACGACACTGGAAGGTCTCGTGGTGGCGATTCCCGCAATTGTGGGATTCACTGTCTATAAGAATCGTTTTGCCCGGTTCATGTTTGAGGCCAGTGTCATCAGCGAAGGATTGATGAGCCGTTTCAGTGGTATGAAACCACAGGCGGCACCTGCTGCTCCAGCAGCCCCGGCGGCTCGTCCTGCTGCCGCTGCTCCTGCAGCGGCTCCACAGGGTTAATCCGCTCGAATCTGGAGCGATCAGCGAGTTTGGTCGCTTTGGAAGAGAACGAGCCATCACAGTTCTGTTTTGAAGACATAGACATCACTGATCGTATTCGCACAGGAATCGACTTGTGGCAAAACGCCGTTCGAATCATACCAGCGTCATTGAACCGGATATGACGCCGATGATTGATATCGTGTTCCAGTTGCTCACCTTCTTCATGGTGGTGATCAACTTCGAGAACACGAAGGCTGATGAACGCGTCAAGCTCCCGAAAGACCTGCTGGCTAAACCTCCCGAAGTTAAACCTGCGGAAGAGCTAGTGCTGAA
>JAIXUU010000271.1 GCA_027483405.1 Planctomyces sp.
GAGCTGTGCGCCGGCCACTCGTGCGACGAACTCCACCCGGCGATCGAGGAACTGGGGTAACCCACCCAGGAACCACTCGGTAACGGCACGATCGACGAAGTGCTTGAATCCATCATACTACTCCAAGTCAATATTCCAGGCATCTACAACGAGTAGGGAATTCAGAAACAAAAGTTCAACGACTATATGACTCAAGATAAGTAAAAAACTCACTCCATCCGTTCTTTGCTTGCTCAATACCCCAGTTTGAGACCAGGAAGTCTCTTGCTTGCTCTACCATTTGAAGACGCTCAGCCCTTTCAAATGCAGCTCGCGATGAGTAATAGACAAATTCACGCTCATTGCTGCACAAGAAACCTGTCTGTCCATGCAAAATCTCCTCACGCCATCCCCCTCGATTATCCACAATTAACAGGCAACCACTCGCCATTGCTTCAAAGCCTACACGTGGCAAGTTCTCGTAGGTTTCGGTCATCTGGATAATGCAGTGTGCATTTCGATAAACATCCTGCACAGGGATTCCTCCAGCTGGAAATCCTCTAATCCAGTTTGGTTCTCTACCGATTCTCTCTCGAATTCTGTCATTTATCCCGAGTATCACGCCTTCTTTGAGTACTGGGGATACCATGGTTTCATAAACCCAAAGTTGAGAGCGGTGATACTTTGCGTGATCTTCTCTGGATATCCGCCCAAAGCGAAACTTGTCCTCGGGGCGGTGTGTTATAAACGGAAATTCATCGGTATGAAAATAGGGGCGAACTTTAAACCATCGAAAATCTTTATTAATGTCAATTAAATCTTTCTGAACGCGCTCTCTGGCATGATCCGTCTGGTAGAGGAAGCAATCGATCATTCCCTTCTGATGTTTTTCTTTTTCCAAGTCAAACAACCAACACATGCAGTTTACAAAAGTGGTTGTTCTGGCATAGAGCCTGATCGTGTCTAAGTTCTTCAAAAATTCGCCATTGCAATAAGAAATGACATGTTTTCCTTTGCATTTCTCCCAGTCCCCCGGTGCGTGGACTATACATCCTCGTTGCTCCATTCCTAAAGACTTAAGATTGTCGTCAAGAAGTCCCGTGGGAATAAGGTGGACTTTTACTCCAAGTGCCTGCCATGCATGAATTTGATGATCAAGTTCAGTGTCGGCACCACCCACCCGGGAAGGATAGCCAATCACACACAATTCATTCAGCATGGAGGGGCTTTCAAGAAAACGATATCTGTTCGGTGTTTGATCCGGTTAGTATGAATAGAAGATTCTGTCTGGAGTAATGGTATCTTAAGGCATTGAAAGGTTGCGTTTTGGTAGTGATTCTAAGTTATGGGTATTGTAATGAATGCAAGGTGGATCTAATGAGATCGTGTGCATCTTTTACTGAAGTGACTTAATGAGATGCTCTCGTTGATTTATTTCCGCGATCGCATCTTTTGCAACCTTGTAATCTGGCCAATCTCTGAGGATGTGTTCCCAAGTTGCTTTGGCAAGGTCAAACTTTTGCATGTCCGCATAGACGATGGCTAAATTGTGCCTTGCTTTGTACCCGGAGATATCGACGTCGACGCTTGAGAAGTCTTTGCTTTGTTGGGAGTCTAGTGTCTGGCAGTAAAATGATCTCGCCTCTTCAAGGTTGCCTTGTGAATGTGCTAACATGGCTGCGCGAAACAGCAACTCCTTATCGTTCGGAAACAATTGCAATGCTGTTTGAGCAATTGTGTTCCCCTCGTGATGTTGAGAGAGTGCATACAGGCTCGAAAGCAAAAATGCATAAGCTTTACGGACGTGAGATTCTGCCGGAGTTGAGACAGCCAGGCAGCGATTCAGATAGTCGACAGCTTCTCGGTGGCGGCCACAGTCACAACAGGTCATCCCCAAATTGAACAATACAAAAGGATGTTCCGGTCGTTCTTGAAGGTCTTTCTCTAAAAGGGCAAAGTCGCGAATGAGCTTTCTAGCTTTTCCTGCCTCGGAATGATCACTTCCCGAGTGAACGACATAGATGTCTGTAAATTGGACTTCGCCTCCAACGCGGCGTATCGCTGGCAAAATCTGTTCATGAATTCGGAATTCGAATCGCAGTTCTGGTCGATTCCGGAACAACTTTATGTGATCAACCACTGTGACATTGCGACCTCCATCATGGCTTGGTCCAGGGCAATGAACCTGCATCACAAACCCAAGAGTTTGTAAGGGAATGGGTTGTCTTACGAGTTGTTGCAATGCTCGGCCGCAACTCTCAGGGATCGTATCATCTGAGTCCATCCAGAAAATCCACTCGCCTGTGGCATAACGCAGTGATTCATTTCTGGCAGCTGAAAAGCTGTCCTGCCATGGCCAAAAGTAAACTTGAGCACCAAGAGATTTGCAGATCTGAGGCGTGGAGTCATGAGAACCCGTGTCGACGACGATGATTTCGTCGACCCAGGGGCGAATACTTTCGAGGCAGGGCCCGATTGTTGTTTCGTTGTCTCTAACAATCATACAGAGGGAGATCTTGGGGCGAATTTCTTGTAGTTCCAAGCCTCCTTCAGGAACAACAATCGCCTTGAGTCCTCCGATTTGAGGTGGTGGCAGCGTGTGGGTAGCCATGGTTCCATTTGCCTGAGAAGCCCACTTTTCCTCAAATTTCACGCGGTTTTCTTCCAGCAGGGCTCCGAAATCCAGATCGCTTGCCAGAAAGCTGCGGTGACCGAAGTGATGCACAAAACTATCGACAGCAACAACGACTTTGTATCCGGCGGCTCGGGCTCGCACACAGTAGTCGTCATCCTCGAAGTTGCCGATGCCGAACCGCTCATCGAGACCACCCACTGCCTCGTATGTTTCGCGGCGAATCAACAGGCAAAATCCGACCAGTCGCTCCAGTGAATATCGCTCCTGATGATGCTGCTTGCCCCAGTTCCAGGCAAACCCATCAATGGCACTTAAATCGTCATAAGAAACAGGAACTTGCTGGGGGCCACTCACACAATTTGAGACCGGTCCCACCAGCCCGACCTGGGGATCGGTATTCAAAACCTCCAGCATTCGCGTTAACCAGCCAGTCGTGACAATCGTGTCGTTGTTGAGCAGCAGGAGCTGCTGGCCGCGAGCGATCGCCATTCCTTGATTCACTGCCGCTGGAAA
>JAIXUU010000266.1 GCA_027483405.1 Planctomyces sp.
GATTCATTTCTGGAAATCCCTTTCGTCCGTATTCGATTTGTACCTCGCGTTCAGCATCTGTCGTCGAGCGATATCGCTGATCACAATCTATCTCTAGCCTGACGTCCTTCAGGCAAGACACACCTCTCTTTACTGATGATCCCGACGGCTGACCGAAGATCGCAAACCACAGTCCATGATCATTCTGATTACGCAATCTTGCCCGCAAAACATCCGCATCGGGAAATCTCAACGCCACTGGCAAAAACACCCCATCTTACGCACTCAACCAAATGTGAAGTCTGCCTCCTTTTCTGTGAATGACGCTCGGCGACTTTGCCGATTTCTCCTGCTGTAGCGAATGTGACGGGAATCGGAGCCTGTCCATGAGCTATGGGGGGAAGTGATTCAGGCATCAGAGCGCGCTTCACTGGCAGTTATGGCCAGTGAGTGCTCTTGCGCACCTGCAGATCGATGGGCCATGGCCCACTTCAGGTGCGAGAGGCGCGATCACTTTTCCCCCACCAGAAATTCTGAAGGGGGGCCGCCGGATGAGAGATCTCGGCGTGGGATGCTGCTTGGCCATGCTGAGCACTATGCTGCTGTTGCATGATACAAAACTTTTGACTGCCGATGAGATTCCCGCAGATGATGCAGGCGTTGTGCAGACTCAATTTCAGAAAAACAGCGAGCTGGAATATTTCGAAGAGATCGGAATCCATCAGCTCAAGCCAGGTTCCTCCACTTCTCAATTGCGCAAAGAGGCTATGGCCGATTTGCCGATGCATCGACTGACAGCCGAACAGCAAAAGAAGCTGAATAGCCTGCTGCAATCTGTGACGTTGTATCGCCGACTTCCTACTCTCCAGTTTGAAGTGGATGCCGACGCTTATCGCTTCTTTATGCAGCACCCGGATATTGCCGTCAGTACCTGGAGAGCCATGGATATCTCCAAATTCCAACTCAAAGAAACAGCCACTGGCATCTACCATGCCGACGCAGGTGACGGTTCGATAGGAAATGTCGAAGTCCTCTATCGCGATCCCGAAGACACACTGATTATCTGCGATGGTCAGTTCAAAAGCCCAGCTGTCGTCAGACCCATCACGGCCCGCTCAGTCATGAGATTTCAGGCCTCATTCGCCACTCAACCAGATGGCCGGGTGATCTGCACACATCGTGGAGATGTCTTCGTCGAGTTTCCACAGCATATGGTCGATGCCGTCGCCAGAGTCATTTCCCCAGTGAGTCATTCCATCGCGGATCGAAATTTTCGGCAGATCACGCTGTTCGTCCACATGATGTCTCAAATGATGGAAAGGCAGCCTTCGTGGGTCGAATCCTTGAGCAAGAAGATGGATGGGATCAGCGAAGGCCATCGCCAGGAGTTTGTTCGTCTCACCAAAACCGCTTATCAGAATGCTCAGGCGCGCTGGCGCATTGCCAACTTGCCCACCAGCCCCATTTCGATCGACAAAATCATAGAACCACTGAAAATCCAGGATTCAAACTCCATTCCTGCACAACCCAGAGTTTTGCCCGTCGATGGTAATTCTTCCACGACAGTAAGTGGTCGAATGATCAGTGAGTCGTCCAGTTCCATACGGACGACTCAGATCACACCATCGCCACTTCACAAATAACGCCTCATAACATTTCAAAACTCAGGACGCACTGGCAGTTCGAGTTCTCTTTGCGACGGAGAACTCCTGCCGGTGCGTCCTCGTTTCTTGACAAACTTCGATTCACATGCAATTCTATCCCAAGTTTTGATTAATCAAAACAGTGGATACTAAATTGCAAAATCGGAGTTTCCAATGTCCGTAACCCCTCGTAGAATTGGCTTTACGCTCATTGAACTGTTGGTCGTCATTGCGATTATCGCCGTGCTCATCGCGTTACTTCTTCCCGCAGTTCAACAAGCACGCGAGGCGGCTCGGCGCACCCAAAGCCGCAATAATCTCAAACAGATCGGGATTGCACTTCATAACTACCACGACGCCCACAAGGTGTTCCCCGCAGCCTATCTCGCCAATACCAGACATCCATCGCGGGATCCCAATACATTCGATGGCCCCAATGGGTTTGCCTGGGGCACGATGCTGCTCCCCTTTCTCGATCAGGCACCTCTCTACAATTCCATTCGTACCGATCTCCCCTGCTGGGCTCCTCAAAACGCTGCAGCCGTTGCCATCAATCTGCCGGTCTTCATGTCTCCTTCGGCTACCAATTCGAATGGCCCAGTGATTGTTCGGGATGGATCTGGCAATGAACTGGCTAGATTCGGTCGCGCCCATTACGTGGCCAATGCCGGCCAGGATGAGCCCTGGGGCTATCAGCTCGAAGATTATTCGCAGATCGCCAATGGCCCCATGTATCGCAACTCGAAAATCCGCACGGCCGATGTCACCGATGGTCTGTCCAACACGATCTTCATCGGAGAGCACAGCATTGTCAGTGACAAAACGTGGGTGGGCGTGGTCCCCGGAGCCGTGGTCTGTGCTATCGATCCGGCGAGATTCCCCATGACCGAATGTGATGCAGCGGCAACGATGGTGAATGTTCACTCGGGCCCCGCTCAAGATGAAATCGATCCAGTAACAGGGTTCGCTCCTATCCATCCCCCCAACAGCCCGCTGTGCCATGTCTGCCAGATGTACTCTCCTCACGCAGGAGGGGCCCATGTATTGCTGGGCGATGGCAGTGTCCGCTTCGTTTCCCAATTTATTCATCAGCCCACCTGGGCTGCACTCTCAAGCTGCCGAGGGAATGAAGTCGTTGCCGAATACTGATTGGGTTCTACTCTCAGTCGGCCCCGCTCTGTGATGATCACTATTTCTTAGAGAGAGGGCTCGATTTTTCCTGCCCCCTAATGTCCGAGAACTGGTAACTGCCAATCCATTCCGCGGTTGCGTGTTTGGTGATACTAGGCGATTCGAATAGTCATCAAGTAAGGGCGATCGAAAAAATGTCCGAACTATCGTTCAGCGAAATGATCCGCGATCGTCGAGTCATTTTGGGGCTGTCGATTTTATTAACGATCGTTGTATTGATGGTTCTCTGGCGATGGTGGGCTACGCCGGCAGTCATTGAGCAGAACAACCTCAAATACGTTCAACTTCTTTGGACCGCCACTTCATCTCGCAATCCCTCGCAACTCAATAAAGTCGAAGAGGCCATCCGGCAGCGAGCCACTCAGGGGGAGATGTCCCCAGCCGCCCTGGCAGAGTTCGAGCGGATCATCCGGCAAGCGCAGTCGGGTGCATGGGAAGAAGCCTCCAAAGCCTGCTACCATCTCGCCGAAGGACAGCAGAACCGCTGGCGTTCTCAATCGCCAGATCATTCGCACCAGCCCCACGAAACACGGCATATTCACTGAATCGGCCCAAGTGATCCATTGCTCTATTGCCAGTAACACTTCGGGCGCCTGATTGGCTCCGCTGGGATTCGAACCCAGAACCAAAGGATTATGAGTCCTCTGCTCTAACCGTTGAGCTACAGAGCCTGCCGGGAATGAGTTTAATCAACTCCGTCGTGCTTGGGCAGTCAATCAGATCCGATTCACGAGATGTTTCGGAATGATTGGCCGATTCTCCGACCTCTTTTTCAGCCAAGACGACACCTTGGTGACACAGCAGTTCCATGAAGGTTGCTGCAAATCCGCTACAATCTTTGAAGCAGTTGTTTGCCCATGGCCATGCGGTCTTGACCAGAGAATTGGAGAATATGATCAATCCACGAGAAGCACATGACTGGCGTCCAGTCGCTTATGAACTCGCTGCTTCGTGGCAACACAGCGACGGCGTGCCGAATGGGTCTGCTGTCGAGTCACAACCACAGGCAGAATCATACATCCCACAGTCTGGCTTATCGGCAAAACCATGGGTTGTCGATCGCTGGCGGCAGCTGGATCGGGCTGGTTTTCTCCAATGGTTCGTCCCACAAGATATGGGAGGAAGCCTTGAAATTCACACGGAAGCCGACCGTCTTGAACTCGGCATGATTCTCGCCTCCGGTTGCTTAACCACTGCATTTTTACTCTCGCAGCGAAATGCTTCCGTCCTGCGTCTGGCGGCATCACCGAATTACAATACGAAGGCCAAATGGCTTGCACGCAGCACGCAAGGAGCAACCTTCTCCACCGTGGGCATTTCTCACCTGACGACTTCGCGTCAGTTTGCTACCCAACCGGTGGTTTCCGCCACGATCTGCGATGATGGGGGATATCTTCTGAACGGGATAATCCCGTGGGTCAGTTCGGCTCAACGTGCCTCATCGATCCTCACAGGGGCCACAATCATGCCTTCCGAGGCTGATGCCAACCAGATGCTGGTGATGATCGATCCTGAGCAATCGGGGGTTGATGTTTTGCCGCCGCTGCCACTTCTGGGGTTGAATGAGACATTGACAGGTTCTGTCGATCTGAAAAATGTCAAAATCAGCGTGGATGACATTGTGGCAGGGCCACAACCTCAAGTGCTCAAAGGGAGCAGCCTGCCTTCGTCTCAAAATAAGAACATGCCAGCCACAGGCTCACTTTCAACGACTTCACTCGCTTTAGGTGCCACTTTGGGAACCATCGAGCGTTTATCTCACGAAGTCGCCCAGCGGCCTGAACTACAACCCATTTACGAGGCACTCCTCGCGGAAGCCACTGACTTCAGACATCAACTGTTTGCCTGTGTCCAGGGAACCCTTGCCACATCGCCAGAGATCTTGCGTCAGCAGGCGAACTCACTGGTTATCCGTGCGGCTCAGATTTATCTCTCGGCCTGTAAAGGAGCCGGGTTTATGCAAGGCCATCCCGCCTCGCGTGCCATTTGTGAAGCGATGTTCTTCACAGTCTGGTCGTGCCCACAATCGGTTGTCATGGCCAGCCTGAAACAACTCACCTGTACCTCCAGCGACAGCTGGAGCTGAATCGACAATATCTACCTCACGAGCTTCTTCTCAAAATGATATTGGTTCGAGCGTTACTTGACCGGTTCTGTGGTCTCCGGGGCCTTCTCGATTTTTCCCCACATGTGACCACCCACTGCATCATGCTGCCACGTTCCTGCATAGCGATCTTTGTAGATCATCACCCGAGCAGTGAATGTGCCCATGAGCGGGATCGTCGTATTGGTCAGTTGAATCATGGGAGTATCGCCTGCCCAGCGAACCTCCACAGGAACAGGAATTTTGACATCCTTATCGCCGTACTTAATGCGGGAAGTGATCAGCCACACAAAGTTGTCCGCCTTCCCCGGGGCGACTTTCCTCACTTCGGAAATCTCATAACGCTCTTCTTTCGGTGCTCCCGTCCGGCCGTCAATGGAAAAAACACCTACTAACACTGACCCCGTCATCTGCTTCCGGAACTCCTCTTCAGCCGGTGTCAGTTCCCCAGCGGTTTTTACTGCTGGGGACTTTTCATCCTCGGCGTGAAGATTCCGCAGAATGCTTGCGGTGGGCATGGAAGTAAAGAACAAGAAATTCCCCAGACCAATCACAAACAACAGAATGATCTTCGTTACATGAAATCGGGCATTCATCTGGGCTATCCTTCACCAAATTCAATGGACGAGGTCGCAAGCTCAAGCAGACGACCCACGTTATGATGTGCCGTTAGCGCAAATGATGCAATCCCCGGCCACTCGGCAGGTGGCTGCCATCACCTCGAAAGCCTCGTTGAATTCTCGAAGGATGCTGAACTTCTATGACTGCTCATTCGCACGCTTCACCATCACCGAATGGGAAAACGGTCACTGGTCGAGCACTTCCTTTAAGTCAGGTCTCAGGAGAAACTCCTCCCATTGAGATCCTGCTGCCCGAGTTCCAGAAGTTTGTGGAAACGATCGCCCGCCTGCGTGCTCCTGATGGCTGCCCGTGGGATCGTGAACAGACGTTAAAATCGGTCTGCAAACATACGCTGGAAGAAACTTACGAACTCATCGAAGCCATTGAGCATGACGACAACATCGCCATTGTCGAAGAGTTGGGCGATGTCCTGCTTCAAGTGGTACTTGATGCTCAAATCGGTCGCGATGAACAACGTTTCGATCTCATCGATGTGATTCGCGGCGTGACCGCCAAGATGATTCACCGCCATCCGCACGTCTTCGGTAACGAATCGGCGAGCACGGCAAAAGATGTCAAAGTTCATTGGGAGAACGCCAAACAGCAGGAAAAACAGCGGGAATCGATATTCGATGGCCTTCCAAGAGAAATGCCTGCGCTCGCCCGTGCAGCACGGCTTTCGGAAAAAGCCGCCAGAGCAGGCTACGATTTTCCTCAGCGTGAAATGCTCTTCAGCAAGCTCAACGAAGAGATTGAAGAATTGCAGGTGGAACTTTTTCCTGCTGGCATTCCTGAGTTCCCTCCGGCGACCGTCGAAGCGGAAATCATCTCCGATCGCTCGATTGAGCATGCGGAAGCTCGCGAACGTGTTCAGAGTGAGTTGGGAGATGTGCTCTTTGTTCTCGCTAACATCGCCCGCAGATGGCACATCAATCCCGAAGAAGCTCTGCGTTCCAGCAACCAGAAATTCGAGCGCCGCTTCCGTGCGATTGAAGCTGCCGTCCAGGCCCGTGGCAACAAGATGTCTGAAACATCTTTGATAGAAATGGAAGAGATTTATCAGCAAGTCAAACGGCAAGAAAAGGCAGGGACACACGAGTAGTTTTTCAATGCACTTGCGAAGTTTCTGGTCTCTCTGCGAACTCACCGAATTCATCACCTGTTTTTTTCATCACCTGGTTTTTCGATCCATCGTTGGCCATGGCGATCTCTGAATCAGGCCCTCTCTAGCATCAGTCAACTCAAATATGTACCCTGCAGGGCAACTGAAGATCTGCATCTCTTCGTTGGAATTGTTCTGCTGCCAAAGGTTCCGTCGTGCCAGTGATTGCTATTGAAACTCTCTCCTCTTACGCACAAAAACTCTTTCTGGCAGCGGGAGTCTCCGCAGCGGATGCCAGTTGCATGGCCACCAGTCTCGTGGAGGCCAACTTGCGTGGGCACGATTCGCACGGTGTGATGCGGGTCGCTTCCTACATCGAACAGATCGAACAGGGCCGCATCTTTCCAACGAGTCAACTCGACATCATCAACGAATCCGCCTCTTCCATTGTGGCTGACGGGAACTGGGGTCTGGGACTCGTTCTCGCCCATCGTCTCGTGGACAAAATGATTGCCAAAGCCGCCTCATCGGCCGTCGTCATCGGCACTTTGCGACGTTCTTCACATATCGGTCGTCTGGGTGAATATGCGGAGAAGTTTGCGGCTCAAGGCCTCATTTCGATGGCCTTGGCCAACACTCACGGTGCTGCCCAACGCGTCGCACCGGTGGGAGGCAAGCGCCCTCGATTAGGAACAAATCCTATTTGCATTGGCGTGCCGGGAGGTTCCCAGGGCCCCTTCATTTTCGATATTGGTACCAGTGCCACAGCAGAAGGCAAAGTCCGCGTGAAGAAAATCGCAGGCGAACCGGTACCACCCGGCTGGATTCTCGATCCTGAAGGAAATCCCAGCACCAATCCCAACGACCTTTACGGCAATCCTCCCGGGACCATCCTGCCCTTAGGCGGAGACCAGGCTTACAAAGGCTTCGGTCTCGCATTCATGATCGAAATGCTATGTGGTGGCATGTCAGGAGGACAATGTGCCTATCCCAATCCACCGGCTCCCATTGGCAACTGTGGCTGGTTCATGGCCATCTCTCCCGAATTCTTTGCCGGGACAGATCATCTGCTTCAGGAAGTACAGCAGTTGGAACAGTATGTTCGCAGCGTTCCGAAGATTGATGAATCCAAGGAAATTTACCTTCCTGGAGATCCTGAACGATCGACCCTCAACGGCCGCCAAGCCAAAGGTATTCCCCTTGATGAAGGGAACTGGAAGGCTCTTGTCGCACTCGGTGATCGACTCGGCGTCGCTGCTCCGGCTCTTGCACCCTGATGACTCTGCTCGATCTATCTTCAAACGGACATTTGACAGACATCAGCAATGAAACCATCTTTGCGCTGTCGATACCGACTTGATCCATAAAGGTTCCCCGCTGATGAGTGCTCAATGTCTTGGCCTTTCGCCCAGTTTTGGATTTGGTGATCGCACGGGTTTAGCGACACCTGGGCATATTGCTGCTGTCAACGCCAGCTCATCGGGAATCTTGCCAATCTTTGCACAGCAGTCGATCCGGGAAATGGCACGCACAGGTCGAACGGCCACACAGGTCATGGAAGATGCCTTCCGGGCGGTTCGAAACGCCCATTACGAAGGCCCTGTTGGTGCAGATGCTGATCATTTGAAAACCGAGGCTGATGTCGATGTCACTGCGGAAGCGGGTTTCGTTTTCTTTACGATTGATCCATCGGCAGAAGTCGATCAGAAAGCCGATAACTACTCTTTCGACGAGCTGAAGTATCGCTTTCACGATGTTCGTGAGTTCTCTCCATGGGTCGAAACCTACAAAGGGAGAACCATCTCGCTATCAACTGGTTCGACAATCGAAATGACTGAGCCTGTGCTTTATCGCGCTGCGGTTAAGTACGGTCGTGCGATTCAGCTGGCAATTCGTCTGGGGCAATACATTCAACAGGTTCAAGACCGCGCTGGCCGACCTTGCGAAATCGAATTGAGTGTCGATGAAACCGATCAGCCGACAACGACAGCCGAACATTTCATCATTGCTCAGCAACTCCTCAATGCTGGTATTCGGCTGGTGAGCCTGGCACCTCGTTTCATCGGAGAATTTGAAAAAGGGGTGGATTTCAAGGGCGATATCTCCACTTTTGAACGATCCCTGGCTGATCACGCAGCGATCGCCAAAGTTGTGGGCCCTTACAAGCTCAGTCTGCATTCCGGCTCCGACAAGTTGGCTGTTTACCGACAACTGGCGGCTTACACGGGAGGCATGTTCCATGTCAAAACAGCAGGAACGAGCTATCTTGAGGCGTTGCGGGTGGTCGCCACGGTCGCACCGGGAGAATTCCGTGGCATGATCGATTTTGCACGCGAGCGGTATCTGACGGATAAGGCCACTTATCACGTATCCGCCACACTCGAAGCGGTTCCACCTCCGCAGGAAGTCAGCAGTGATGACCAGCTTCGCCAGCTCTATCTGCAGGATTGGAGCTCTGTCCTCCCTGGACAGGGCTTTACTGCACCGGGACGGCAAATCCTGCATTGCACATTTGGCAGCACCTTGCAGCATCCTCACTGGGGCGCGGTGCTCATGCAGATTTTGAGAGAACATCCAGCCGTGTATGCCGACATCCTGAAGACGCACTTCATGATGCACCTGGCGGCATTAAAAGCTGGCTTGTAAGAGACCATCGACTCGCACAGTTTTCGCTTACTTGTGGTAGCCCAGCGAGCTCATGACGTTGAAGAGTTCTTCAAATGTGATGAAGCGACGACGATGTTCCATCTTGTAACGATCAACAGCCTCGGCCAGCTCAGCAACCTCGGGCCGCATGAGTGATGGAGTCGTTGTAAACTGGCGACGCTCAGGGCCGCCACTTCGACCTTCCGGTCGAGGAGCACGGCGGTCGGAGAAAACGTTTCCAGTCTCGGGATTGATGCCAGCCTCATGGGGGAGAACACCTGCCGAACCGGGAGTGGGATAAGTCGTGCTCATCTTCGATCTGCCCCTGAGAAAACTCTTACTCGAAACTCAGTATTGACCAGTATTCATATTTGTTCGACAGCCGATGCACCGATGCCTGGCTCAATCAACCGAAAATCGACGACCCGTCCACCGGCACAAACATCGTAATGCGCCAAACATCCGACGCAGTCCGTGGGTATTGATACAACCCAAGGATTTACACCAACACTTTTTGCAAACCTAGGTCATGTCTTTGCGAAAGCAAGCTCTCTCTTCCAAAAATCACTTTTCATGTTCAACTCTGTGATTCTGAAGCAGAGATTCCGTGCGCATAATGGGCATTAGTCGTGGACAATCAAAAGACTCTTCATCGGCAGGTTCAGAAAGCGAAAATCAGAGTCGAATCCACGGAGAAATCGCGGGATTCTCTGCCCCACACTTTTCTCCACGACTGATTTCGAGTATCACGCGGAAGTCTAATCACTGTATGGAAATAAGTTTCCCTGCGACCTGCCTGGCTGGCCCTTGCCGATGGATCGGAACTCCCCTATGACCATTCGATTGACCATTCTCGGCGGCGGTGCCATGGGAACGGCCTGTGCCACACTCCTGGCAGAACAACCGCATCAGCAAGTTTCGATCTGGGTTCGAAATCAGGAACAGGCCGTTGAAATTCAATCCACGCGAGAAAATCGACGTTTCCTGCCAGGCTGCAAACTGAACGACAACATTTTCATCACGTCTGACATCCATGTCGCCATCAATCACTGCGACTACCTTGTCCTGGCCATTCCCTGCCAGTTTTTAAGACAGTCACTTCAACTGTTACGCGACTCGCTTCCCGAATCTGTGCCTGTGATCAGTGTGATCAAAGGAGTCGAGAATGGCACCTTCCAGCGTCCCAGCCAGATCGTAACGGATATTCTGGGCCCGCGATCGGTCGCGATTCTCAGTGGCCCCAGTCATGCCGAAGAGTTCGCCCATCGCTTACCAGCAACTGTCGTGGCCTCCAGTGAGGATCTGGAACTGGCCTGCCGTGTGCAGCAGATGTTTTCAACCGAACGATTTCGCATCTACACTAATGCCGACACGTTGGGCGTCGAATATGCCGGTGCCTTAAAGAACGTCATTGCCATTGCCTGTGGAATTTGTGATGGATTGGGATTTGGAGATAATGCCAAATCCGCACTGATGACCCGCGGCCTCGTCGAAATGCAGCGGTTTGGTGTCTATTTTGGTGCCAACCCAATGACATTTACCGGTCTGGCTGGCATGGGGGATTTGATCACGACCTGCGTCAGCCCCTATGGACGAAACCGTAAGGTGGGCTTTCGTTTGGGAAGGGGCGAATCCATCAGCGATATTCTGCATTCCATGGAGGGTGTTGCCGAAGGTGTGGCCACGTCGAAAAGTGTGGCTGAGATCGCACTCCGACATCACCTCGACCTCCCCATTATGCAGCAGGTCTATGAAGTCCTTTTCTGTGGCAAGACGCCTCAAAAGGCGACGATGGCACTTCTTGAACGGCCGCCACGCTCAGAATCAGCCGAAATCGCGGCAATTGTCGAAGCCACGCCAGCACTTTGAATCAGCCTCCCCTTGGATCACGGGGGCGAACTCTTTACCGGGCAGATTCCTGTAAAAGTTTCAGCTCTTGGACTTATTCGAACGTCTGGGGCGGAAGAACCGTTTAGATTCATTGACCACACGCCACCGCGTCGCGATCCGTACCAGGCACGTCAAAAGATAGTTCCGCCAGCCGGTAACCACATACTGACGACCACGATCCAGCGATTTCAGGGCCTGACGGACAACTTCCTCAGGTGTTTGCGACGAATGTTTCTGCAGCCAGCCCGTGGCACCCGCCACATCGAAAAAGTCGGTCTTCGTCACTCCCGGACAGACAGCCATCGCGACCACACCGGTATCCGAAAGCTCGGCATGTAAGGCCTCAGTAAAATGCAGCACAAACGCCTTGCTCGCAGCGTAAGCTCCCATGTAAGCCACTGGTTGGAAAGCAGCAATCGAAGCCACGTTGACAACGGCACCACGATTTCGGCGAATCATCCCTGGCAGAAACTGGTACGTCAAAGCTGCTAAGGCCTCGATATTCAGACGTAACATTTGACGCACACGGTCAAAGTCTGTCTCCAGAATTTCGCCCACCATGCCAAAACCAGCACAGTTCACCAGCAAATCGACCTCGATCCCGGCAGCAGTAACTTTGTCAGCAATCTGTTGAACCGCATCAGCCAACGTCAGATCAATCGAAAGAATTTCGGTTTTGGTTCCATGCAATCGATCCAGTTCCGCAGCCAGCCCCTGCATCATCTCCGTGCGGCGTGCCACCAGAATCAGATGCATCCCCCGGGCAGCCAATTGACGAGCGAACTCAGCACCAATGCCCGACGACGCACCAGTGACCAATCCCCAGCGATCATTCATGTCTGCCAGTCGCGGCACGTTATCTTTCCAGCCCAGAGACTCATGCAGGAGTTTTCGTCACCGCTTTACTGACTGAAGTTTATAGACATAACATGTTTACCATTCAGACGATAGCTCTACTGAAAAATTATACTATTCTTCCAATGAAACTGCAGATAACCATGCTTCACGAGAGATTCACGCCTCAACCCGGCACACAGTTACGAAGGGTCAATGGACAGCTGTGTTCGCCAGATTCGCACGCATCCTCGAAACATCGTCGAAACAGGCTTCGAGACACAGCGAAAGGTTCACATTCTGCAACACCTGGCCACTCGCCTCCATCACCCGGTCGCACATTTTCGCCAGGCACTCGATCGTTTCAGGATCTGGCGAAAGTGACTTGGCCATCTGAACGATCTCATTTTGGGAATCACGAACGAGCGGGTGATTTTGTTCGCGAGTCTCAGCGCCACAAATCACCTGGATGACCCGCCTGAGATCATCGATCACAAACCGGAAGATATGCTGAATCGACTCCCGCTGAGCGGATGTTTCCGATGAGTGGCTTTCAAGATAACTGAAGATCATCTGAGCCGTTTTCTGCCCAGGAATTCGCCGCTCGCAAAGTTTTTTTCGCAGAGTTTTCCGCAGCTCCCACAGTGCTGGATCCAGCATTTCCTTCGCCATGGAAAGACTGCCATCACACATCTGGCTGACTTCCTTCACCATCCCGGGTTCAATCGATCCTTCAGCGCTCAATAGGGCTTCTATATCCTCGCTGGCTAGCTGCTGAAACCTCACCAGATGACAACGCGAGCGAATGGTGGGCAAGACGGTTTCGAGTGTCGATGCCACCAGAATCAAAACAGCGAGTTCGGGTGGTTCTTCCAATGTCTTGAGAATCGCATTCGCACCGGCATCATTGAGCAAATGAGCGTCATCGATAATCGCGATCTTGCGGCTGCCATTCAGTGGCTTCAGCGAGAGACCATGGCAAAGCCCCTCCTGTCCTCGATTTTCTTTCGATCCCACCAGCAGATCGATGGGAATCTCGCGCTTTCCTTCCGGGCACTCCACCACCTGAAAATCGGGATGATTTCCGGCCAGAAACGGCCGGCAGCTCGTACAGGTACCACAGGCCTCAAGCTCATGGGGCTTTCGCTCTTTGCACAAGATGGCCTGGGCGAACTTCTGAGCCACAAGCCGCTTCCCTACCCCCTGGGATCCCACAAATAAATAACCATGAGCCAGTCGGCCCCGCTCGACCGCTTTTCGTAACTGCTCGATAGCCATTGACTGCCCGCGAACTTCACTCCAGACCGACATCAGCAGCGCGCTCCTCAATCTGATATGGGACGGGATGAATCATGCAGGTCTTCATTTAAGGAGAGGCTCAAAAGAACGTCTCCGGCGGAAATACTGCTCCCTGCATTAACCAGCCGCTGTTTGACGACTCCAGGGGCAGGGCATTCAAAATCACGACTCACCCCCTGAATACCAATTTCAGCCACCCGGTCTCCAATCGCCACCACATCTCCCACTTCAACCAGCCATGCAAACAGAATCATCGGCTCACTGGTTGACCAGCCCGGTGCGACAATTGTCTTGACCGCAAGTTCCGAATCCACGCGACCCCTCAACCGATCATGGCCTTACTGATCAATCTCTCCAGAGCTCTCAATGGAGAAAATGTTAGTCGAATGCCCCCGATTTTACTGCCCAGAAAACAAAAACCGCCCCCGGCTCGAAAGCAGGAGGCGGTTTAATCAACTTTAATTTCAACTCATATTCATAGACAAAGCAGCTTTATCAGGCTGTGACCTTTGCCGGAGACGACTTGGCCTGCTGTCGACTCACCAGCCAGTACAGCACAGGGTTGGCAATGAAGATAGTACTATAGGTACCCGCGATGGTTCCGATGATAAAGCTGTAGGCGAAGGTGTGAATCCCTTCCCCGCCAAAGAGATACAGAATCACCACGACGATAAGAACGGTCGTCGCCGTAAGAATCGTTCGCGACATGGTCTGATTCACACTCAGATTGATCATATCGTAAGTAACGTTCGGATTTTTACCACGAATTTCACGGATACGATCAAAGATCACGATGGTATCGTTCAGCGAATAACCAATGATGGTCAGAATCGCCGCAATGAAGCCCATGTTGATCTTGAAATCTTCCAACCCGAGGATCGGTCCGACGGGTGTCTGTGCCAGCCAGGCCCCCAAAGCCACACTCCCCAGCACAACGAGGGCGTCGTGGGTCAATGCCGCAACGGCAGCAAAACCGTAATAGAGCTTCTCGAAGCGGAACCAGATGTAAACGACGATCGCCACCAGACTCAACAAAATAGCCAAAAGTGCGTTTTGCTGAGTTTCGGCTGCAACTGAGGTCGTAAACGAGTTGAACTCATCAAAGATCGGCTCGTTGGCCAGCTGAGTTGCCAGTGCCTTCAGTGCGTCAGCCAGATCCTCATTCGTTACATCCGGAGCCACACGAGCGACCAATTCTGTGAATTTTCCAGTCGTGGGCTGACCATCGGCACTCACACCATCCACCAGCACCATTCCAATCGCCGAGTCGTACCTGGGCTGAGAATCCTTTCCAGGGAACTTTTTAAGTTGTTCCGCCAGATACTCAGCGACAGTCGCTTCAGCCACTGGGCCCGTAAACGTCAGTGGAACACGATGCCCACCCGTAAACTTGTCGATATTCGTCCCAGGTCTGATGCGAATGGTTTTCGAGTCGTCGGCTGTCACAGGCGTAATGTCACCAAAACTCAACTGCACTCTCGTGAGTGCGGTCTCAGGGTTTGCAAATGCTTCGTTGATAAATTTGCGGACTTCCTCTCGATCAATCAAACTTGTGCGGATGCGGAAACGAGTCCCCGCAGTTGCAGATTCATCGTTCAGCCGCAGTTCTTCAAGAGAAATTGCTGTCGGGAACTTGGCGTCGAGCTTCTCGCGAACAACGGCCGTTTCTTGTGACTTCTGGAATTCCAGAGTCACCATCGTACCGCCAGTAAAATCGATATCGAGGTTGTCTCTGCCGCGCGAAACCAGAGCAAACATTCCGACCGCAATCACCACCACTGAAAACAGGATGGCTGGTACTCGCATTCCTAGAAAATCGACACCGCTCAGCTTGATGGTCGGCATCATCGACAAGGATTTGACCAGCCGCTTGCGTTCAATGATGTCGAAGCAGATGCGACCAAACACCAGAATTGCGAACATCGACGCACTCAAACCAATAAACAGCGAAACGGCAAAGCCCTTCACGGCATCGGTGCCAATCATGAAGAGAATGACCGCCGTAATCAGAGTGGTCACGTTTCCGTCGACAATGGCCGAGAGTGCCTTGTCGAAGCCATTCTGGATTGTCAGCCGCATGCTGGCACCACGGGCCATTTCTTCACGGAATCGTTCGTAAATCAGCACGTTGGCATCAACCGCCATACCAATGGTCAACACAAGACCAGCCAAGCCAGGCAGAGTGAAGGTGGCATCGATAAACGCCATCGCTCCCACCACCATGATCAGGTTCAGCACCAGACACATGTCGGCCACCAAGCCAGAAACCATGTAGTAAACCGCCATGAAGATGAAGACGGCAGCCGCCGAGAGTGCAATCGCCAGCAAACCTTTCTGCTGCACATCAGCCCCCAAGAGCGGACTGATAGTAAACTCACTCACAGGCGTCGGAATCAGAGGGACTTCCAAAGCCCCCGCATTGAGGACTCCAGCGAGTTCATCGACTTCTTTACGATCAAAATCGCCAGTGATCTCACCGCCACCAGATGACAGGCGGTCTCGAAGGTTCGGTGCCGAGTAGACTTTTCCATCGAGCAGAATTGCCAGACGGCGCTCAAACTTATCCACAGGATCCGGAGCATACTTGGCGGTCAGTGCATCCAGACGAATCGAACCTGTCGTCGTCATGCGGAACGAAACCGCAGGACGTCCCTGCTGATCAGGACGATAACCGGCATCCTGCAGCAGTTTACCCGTCACCTGCTTATCAGGGGTTTCATGAACCACGAGAAACTGCTGGACATCGACCAGTTCACCTTTGTCATTCCGCCGCTTGACCACTCGCAACTGCGTCTGATCATTCGCGTTCTGGCCCACATTTTTGCCATCAGCAACGGTGCGCCAACTGGCAATCAGCAGTTTGTCGTCACGAAGATCATCAGTCCCATCCGGCAACTGATTGGCCCGGCTGATGATCGAAGCATGATCACGGGCATTGGCCAGAATGGCAAATTCCAGACTTCCCAACCGGGTGATCAATCGCTTCTTCTGTTCGACGATATCTTTGTCGGCACCGGGAATGATGACTTCAATACGATCTCGCCCCACGCGACGAATCGTGATTTCTTCCGCACCTGAGGGATTCAGTCGCTTGCCAATCGCCTGGACGAGCTGTTCGACCGTATTGATATCAAGGTTTTTTCCATCCTTTTTGGCGGAATCAACATCAATCTGATAAACCAGATTGGTTCCACCGGCGAGGTCAATCCCCAGTGGAATCGCTTTAAGTAGCCCTTCACCACTCACACCACTGTAGATAAATGGCGTTAGTGACAAGGCCGTCACGAAGAACACCAGGCTCAGGCGGAAAGCGATATCCTTCATCCGCAGAGCACCCGCAACCAGGGTTCCCAGCAGGAAGGGGATCGTCAGTACGCACAAAGCAATAATGCCCAGCAACCAGACGTTGGCCGTCGGGGCACCTGGCGGAGCTTCCGCGACAGCCGGCGATGCCTGAAGCAATGTGAAAGCTGAAAACAAACCTTCCATTCCGTGTCTTCCTGTCACTTTCGGGCGAACTCAATGTTGCCAGATCGGTCGATAAGTATTGTTGATCAAGCCTGATCACTGATTGGGAACAAGCCAAAAACTGCATTCACTTTGTTAATCAAATCGCCTCAGAATTCGGGCAACTCACGTTTGCAGCGCCCGGCATTCAATAATTCACTGTGAGGAATAAATCGCTGTGAGACCAGAAGAACTATTGATTTTGAGTGAGGCAAAACCTCAAACAGGTTTGGCATCAGTCGGAGGAACTTCCTCACCCAGCACTTCATGAATCGCACTGCGGCGGAAGGGAATCCGCACGTTGTCACCGAACTTCAGAGTGATCTCTTTTCCATCCGCCGAGATGTTGGCCACATGCCCGATCATCCCGCCGATGGTGACCACTCGATCGTTCTTTTTCAGCGCCTTGATCAGAGCATCCCGTTTGGCCTGCTCTTTTCGCTGAGGCACAACCATCAAGAAGTAAAACAGGCCCACCACAATAATCATGGGGACAAACATGCCCCAGATCTCAGTGGTCGGATTGCCCCCTTGTGCTGGTGCTGCCTGTGGTGCTGGCTGTGCAATCATCAAGCCCGACTGCCAATTCACTCCGTCTCTCCCTCGAACTTGAGCACCACTCGCAGTGCCTCAAATCCGTCCAACATGCCACCTGATCACATTCACAAAAGTCGAAAATCATAAATCCTAAGGCTGACCAAATGCCCCAAACTCTTATCAGATAAGAGCCAACGAAACATGGCCAGCCTCAGATTGAAGCTGGTATCCTAGCCAGACTCACCCCACCGGGCAAGCTGACTGGCTCGGAACTCGTGCCCACGTCCTTCAAGAATCGCTTCTCGCAGCCCCTTCATCAGTCTCTGATAAAACGTGAGGTTGTGTAACGTCAGCAATATCGGGCCCAGCATTTCACCACACATGAACAAATGTCTCAAGTACCCCCGGCTGAATCGCTGACATGCCTGACAGGGACATTCAGCATCCAGTGGGCTCGTATCTCGAAGATGCCTGGCATTTTTCAGCCGCACAGGCCCAGTACTGGTGAATGCCATTCCATTTCGACCGTTTCGAGTGGGCATCACGCAATCGAAAAGGTCAATCCCGCGTAAGACCCCTTCAATCAGGTCAATAGGGCGTCCGACTCCCATGAGATAACGCGGCTTCTGCACGGGTAGCACGGGAGTTGTGAATTCCAGTGTCCGGTACATCTCCGGAGGAGGCTCGCCCACACTCAGCCCGCCGACAGCATATCCCGGAAAATCAAACGGCAATAACGCTTCAGCCGAGCGAATTCGCAATGATTCGATTGTCCCCCCCTGGACGATCCCAAACAGGGCCTGATCAGGCCGCTGATGTGCTTCCCGGCACCGGGCAGCCCAACGCGTCGTTCGATCAACCGCCCGCAGGATATGTTCCTCCGGCGCATCTGCGGGAGGACATTCATCCAGACACATGATGACATCTGCCCCCAAAAACTCCTGGATCGACATCGCCTTCTCAGGTGTCAGATTCAGTGCAGATCCATCCAGATGAGAACGAAAAGTGACCCCCTCTTCTGTCATCCTGGAAAGTTTCGCCAGACTGAAGATTTGAAAGCCGCCAGAGTCTGTCAGAATTGGGCCTGACCAGTCAAAAAACCGATGCAGACCACCTAAGTCGGCCACAACCTCGGGCCCAGGTCGTAGCGCGAGATGATAGGTGTTTGCCAGAATCTTTTTGGCTCCAGTCGCCGCCAGTTGATCAGGAGTCAGTCCCTTTACGGTGCCGGCTGTGCCCACAGGCATAAAAGCTGGAGTTTCGATCGTCCCGTGAGGAGTCTCCCAAAGTCCGGCACGAGCCATACTCTTCGGATCAGTCGCCAACAGCGAAAAAGCAAACTTCGACAAACCCTTATCCTTCACAAGGCGACGATTACGGTCTCTGATTCATTGGAAGAGCGGCTTTGCCACGCTTCGCTCCAATCTCAGTCTGATTTCTTTCCACCATCACCTTTGAAACAATCGCGCCATTTGGAAGATTCGTTATCTTCCACAACTCGTAAAATTGCCACATATCGATTGCATGGAAAAACCTCAACTCATGATCTGAAGTGGCCTACGTTCACAAAAGGGAACATGGGATTAGAAAAGAACACAGTTCTTCACGGCCCTGCTCGTCCCAAAAATGAACGAATACGGATGACGTGAGCCGCAGCATGCGATTCGACTTCGATATTGGACAGCCTGATCAGCTTTTCCGCCAGCATACCTCGCGGGTTCATTCCGCAGTTTCTCCAGCCACCCCCCTGGAGAGTCAGTTTTCATCTGACGCCAAGCAGGTTCTCCGCTGGGTGGCGATTTCAACCATCGCCATGCATGGTATGGCCGTCCTGAGCCTTCAGGGCACCCCCCATTGGACTCAAATTTTTACCATCTCACACTGCCTGCATTTTGTGATTTGCATACTGATGATTTCCCTCGTTCGATACGAGCCGAAAATCCCCAGACTGACTCGTCCGCTGGCTATTGGCCTGATGTCCCTGCTCCTCACTATTTCTCTTCGTGAATATACTGAACACGATTCACCGGTGGGTGGCCTTGAACTGGCCGTCAACTGCCTGGCTCTGGTGGCAGTGTTCCGAAATTGGAAATCCTTTATCGCTGGCGGATTACTTGGTCTGGGCATGACCGTGGCCTATCGCCAGCTGTGGTGCGGAATCTCTCTTCAGGAAGATGCTGTCAGTTATTTAGCGCCGATTATTCTCTCGACCGGCATCTACGTCATTCGAATTCGTCAACTACACCACCAGCAGCGGGAAGACGATCGTCGATCACGCGAACGATCCCAATTGGAAGACGCTTTGCAACATCTGCGGGTAAGTGAAGTCCGCCTGAGAACTCTGAGTGAGTCAGTACCGATTGGTATCTTTGAAGCCGGCGCTGGAGCAAATTGCCGGTACACGAACAGCGCCTGGCGGGCCATTGCCGGGATGTCACTCGAAGAAAGCCTGACACACGAATGGTTTGAATTTGTGCATGAAGATGATCGCGAAGCCGTTCGCATCGGCTGGCAAAGAGGACTGGATGAACTGGAAGGCTTCTCCGGAATCTTTCGCAATAAAGCTCCTGATGGTTCCACAGGCTGGGTACAGATTCGCTCTAATCCTGTCTTTTCGGATGAAGGGACAACGCACGTCGGCACCATTGAGGATATTACCGAACGCATCCACGCGGAAGAATCTCTCAAACGATACGCCGAAGATTTGAAGCGACTCAAGGAAATTGAAGAGCAGAACAGCGCTCATCTGGCACGGGTCGTTGAAGAGCTAGGTAAGGCCAAAACTCAGGCCGAAGATGCAGCACGGACGAAAAGCGAGTTCCTGGCCAACATGAGCCACGAAATCCGTACTCCCATGACTGCGATTCTTGGCTACACCGAACTGCTGCTCGAACAACCTGACATCGCTCCACACGCTGCCGATTCCTTGCAGACCATTCGCCGCAATGCGGATTTTCTCCTGGAGATCATCAACGACATTCTGGATCTGTCGAAAATCGAAGCTGACAAACTGACCATCGAAAGCGTCCGTTGTTCACCGATTCTAATCGCCAATGATGCCTGCGCTCTCATGCGGATTCGAGCTCGCGATAAAGGCCTCAAACTCGTTGTGCAAACGGCTGCTAACGTCCCAGAGTTTGTCGAAACCGACCCGACCCGGCTCCGCCAGATTCTACTGAATCTGCTCGGCAACGCCGTCAAGTTTACCCATGTCGGCAATGTGCAACTGCGGGTCGAATATGTGAACCCGCAAGGAACGCAAACGGGAAATCCTGATGCTTTGGGTGGTCTACGCTTCAGTGTTTGTGATACCGGGATCGGTATGACCAAAGAGCAGATCGGACGACTCTTCCAACCCTTTACTCAGGCTGATACTTCCACTACTCGAAAATATGGTGGCACTGGTTTGGGGTTAACCATCAGCCGTCGGCTGGCCCGCATGATGCATGGCGATATTGAAGTCACCTCACAAGTCGGCGTGGGTTCAGTCTTCTCGCTGCATATCGATGCCATCAAACCTCAATTCAGCACTCCACAATTCCACGATCTCCAGCAGGCCGCAGTGGAGTCACCAAATGCCGTTTCGACAACATCCGAAAGCCCGGCCCCACAATCCATTGCCACCACGGCTCCTCTTCAGAATCTTCGAATTCTGCTGGCCGAAGATGGCCCGGATAATCAGAAACTCATCTCTCTGATTCTGAGAAAAGCCGGTGCAGAAGTCATGGTCGTCGAGAACGGAGAACTGGCATTTCAACAGGCCATGGATGCTCAAAGATCAGCCAGCAGTTTTGATGTGATCCTCATGGATATGCAAATGCCTATTCTCGATGGTTATCAGGCATCCGCAAAACTACGCGCAGCAGGCTATCGGGCACCCATTGTGGCTCTAACAGCTCACGCCATGAGCAGTGATCGCGAAAAGTGCCTGGCAGCGGGATGCAGTGACTACACCACCAAACCAATCAACAAAGTGCGACTCATCCAGCTGATTCTCGAACAGGTGGCTAGCCATCAAAGCGAAATATCAGCGAGCAGCAATCTGGAACTGGTTCACTCCGACGGTTGATCGACGAAAATCATCGACCCGATCAACCATCAACTATTTAGAACTGATCAGAGACATCTTTCTCCAGATCAACTGGAACTGACGACTCTTTGTCAGTTCGAGGAAATGGAATCCTTGGAGCGGACAAACGTTTCTTCGACTCTTTACCAAAGGGATCACTCCAGCTTCGAGTCGCTGACTGGGAGTGAGTAATCGAGCGGATTTCGTTTTGAGTCGAGCGGTCATTCGGTGCCAGCTCAAGACCAAAAAATGGAACTCGCGAGTTGCTATCCAAAGAAAAACTTTTTCGCTGAGTAATGCAGCCCGTGTTGCCACTCCAGAGCACGAGAATCAGCCCCAAGCCAGCCATAAACCTGGTGTGAATCCTCCGCCCCATGGCCAGTTCTCTCTTTAAATTCAACCTCAACTTCATGCGGCTGAAAATCTGCAATCGAAACACAAACTCACATTATTTCCCGGTAGTTATTCAAACCCGAATCCATCGTCTGGCGAATCCTCTTCCAAGGCTCGGGCGACGCGATCTTTTCCTGGGCTCGACTTCTCAACCACGGGCTGATCAAACGATTTGACGGGAGGCTCAGATTGCGATGGCACTCCAGAAAGAGCCTGACCAACTGAGCCCATCTTGCAACCAGCAGCAGCGATCACACATATCGATAAAACAGCTAAACATTTCAAATGTTTCACGGCCTGCTGCCTGTAGGGAACCCGGTGAGTAGTCAGCATCAGCCTGACGCCTGTTCAAAATGGGTATGGAAGCCCTAAATCTTCTTCTATACTGCGGGAGAACTCGCAATCGATCAGTGACGGGAAGTTCGGAAATGCAGTTGTTCATCAATTCAAGTTGGTCTCATAGCACTCCCTGCCAGTTTTCAGCAAGGTCAATTTCCATTCAAAAACCTGAACATCAGATCTTTGAAGGACACTCCCTTCCACATGACCACGTTCTTTCCAATTTCAAGCACTGAGCAAGCAAAAGCTTCATCTCCCTGGCATCAAGTCATAGAGAAACAAACACCCCTTTTCGATTTTTATCCATTTTCGTTTTTTACTCCGGCACTTATGTTCTTCGAGCTATGCTTTGAAAAACACCTCATTCCAGCGGAAGCAATGCGCGCATGACAGTTATCGTGCCAGGCGGGGCCGGCTTCATTGGCAGCCATATTGTGGATGCTCTGATCGCCCGTGGACATCAACCATTTGTGATCGACGATCTTTCGTCAGGCAGCCCGAAAAATCTTCCTCAGGGCGTCCCACTTTTCGTGACAGACCTGCGCCATGGCTCACGCATTCGCGAGATCTTCGAAGAAGTTCGCCCTGACTGGGTTTCTCATCAGGCGGCACAGATGTCTGTCAGCCGCTCTGTCCGTGAACCAGTTTTCGATGCCGAAGTTAACGTTCTCGGATTACTGAACGTCTTCGATTCAGCCGCCGCTGTCAGTGCAAAACGAATTGTCTTCGCCTCGTCCGGAGGCGTGCTCTACGGGGATGTCTCTGTCCCCACGGCCGAGGATTACCCCGCAGCCCCCATCTCTCCCTACGGAATCAGTAAGTGGGTCGGCGAAAAATATCTGGAATTCTTCGCCCGTGAACGAGGAATGCAGGGCGTCGCTTTACGTTATGCCAACGTTTATGGCCCCCGACAAAACCCTCACGGTGAAGCCGGTGTCGTCGCCATCTTCTGCCAGAAACTGCTTGCCGGTCAGGCATCGACCATCAATGGCGATGGCAAATACATTCGAGATTATGTCTATGGGCCAGATGTGGCTCTGGCCAATGCCCTGGCACTGGAATCGACATTGCCGACACATTTCGACGCTTTCAACATCGGTACAGCCACTCCGACAGATGTCAATCAACTGGCGTCGTGTGTTCGCGATCAACTGATTGCACTGCGCGCTCAAGAAGGGATCCAGCTCAATCTACCGGAGATGAGTTACGGGCCAGCCCGAGCCGGTGATTTGCGATCCAGCCTTGTTTCTCCAGCCAGAGCTGCTGCCCATCTGGGTTGGAAACCAGGTTTTGACCTCGCCCGGGGACTCCAGGAAACTGTCCGCTGGTTTGCGAACCATGCGGCCCAGACATAGCACAATTCACAAGGTCAGTAGACATCTCCAGGCAACGACATAACCACTTTGCCAAAACTGATGTTGCCACAATTGATCATCTGCATAAAGCTTCAGAAACATCCAGAAATCCGGTTTCATCAACCACGTTCCAAATTTGTTCGTTTCACAGTTCCTTTCGGGAAAATCAGATGTGCGGAATCGTCGGCTACATCGGCGCCAAGCCAGCTTCAAACTACCTGCTGGAAGGTCTGTTTCGTCTTGAGTACCGAGGGTATGACAGCGCAGGAATCGCAGTTCAAACAGGCGATACGATCGCTGTTCGCAAAAAGACGGGGCGAGTAGGTCAACTTGCTGAACTCTTAAAAGTGAGCCCGGTGACTGGCACTCATGGCATTGGCCACACACGCTGGGCGACACATGGTCAGCCTTCAGATACCAACTCTCACCCCCATACCGGCGGGAATGGTGAAGTCGTCCTCGTGCACAACGGTGTGATCGAAAACTACGCCACGCTTCGCAGCCAGCTCCAGGAGCTCGGCTACGTCTTCCACTCACAAACCGATACGGAAGTTGTCGCTCATCTGGTGGCGCACCAACTGGAAGAAGAACTCAAACTCGGTGCAGATCCCGAATCGAATGGAACCTATCTGCGGGCGGTTGAACTGACCTTAAAGCAGCTCAAAGGGACTTACGGTCTGGGTATTCTCTTTCGAGATAAACCCGGCCTGCTCATTGCCGCCCGGCTGGGAAGCCCATTAGTTGTAGGTGTCGGCAAAGATGAACATTACCTGGCCAGCGATGCCAGCCCCCTGGTGGGATACACCGACAAGGTGGTCTACCTCAATGACCACGAAATCGCCATGATCACTGCAAATTCTCTGGAAATTCTGCATCGCGATACCGGCTCTCAAACTCCTCACATTCGCGTTCTAGAACAAACGGCTTCGGATACCGAGCTCGGCCAGTTTGAACATTACATGCTCAAGGAAATCTTCGAGCAGCCGACATCCATTGAAAACGCCTTCCGTGGACGACTTGACGATGACGAAGCCACCGCACGTTTTGGTGGCCTGAATCTCGACCCGCAGGAATTGCGACGCATCGATCGCATCGTACTCACCGCCTGTGGCACAAGCTGGCATGCAGGTCTCGTAGGTGAATACATCATCGAAGAATTTGCCCGCATTCCTGTCGAAGTCGAATATGCGAGCGAACTGCGCTATCGCAATCCGCCCATGTCCGAGCGAACGATGGTCTTTGCAATCACTCAAAGTGGGGAAACCGCCGATACCTTGGCCGCCATGCGTGAATGCAAACGCAAAGGGCACCCCACTCTCGCCATCTGCAATGTCGTCGGGTCATCAATCGCCCGCGAAGCCGACGGTGGAATTTATCTGCATGCCGGCCCGGAAGTGGGTGTTGCATCGACCAAGGCCTTCACATCCCAGGTGACAGTCCTCACTTTGCTCGCACTCTTCATGGGACGCATTCGCCACCTTTCTTATCCGGCGGGCCAGCGCATGATTGCCAACCTGCGAAAAATGCCCGACAAGATCCGCCAGACGCTCGAATGCCATAACCGCGTCAAAGAGATCGCTCGAAAGTACTACACTGCTGAAAACTTCCTTTACCTCGGACGTCTGCACAACTTCCCCGTCGCGCTGGAAGGGGCTCTCAAGCTGAAGGAAATCAGTTACATCCATGCCGAGGGCTATCCTGCCGCCGAGATGAAACATGGGCCTATCGCGCTGGTTGACGAACAGACGCCCAGTGTCTTCGTCGTTCCTCGCTGTCAGATTTACCCCAAAGTCATCAGCAACATGGAAGAAGTCCGTGCCCGTCGTGGCCCGATTATCGCAATCGCCTGCGAAGGTGACGATAAAGTTGCTGAACTGGCAGACGACGTGATCTATGTGCCCGATGTCGATGAATACCTCCAGCCGATGGTGACATCAGTCCCACTGCAGCTTTTGGCCTACGAAATCGCCCTGCTCCGCGGCTGCAACGTCGATCGCCCCCGCAATCTCGCCAAGAGCGTGACAGTCGAATAACCCTTGTTGATACCACTTCCTGAGGTGCCCGGCTTCAAAGAGAAGCCGGGCAATTTCATTGGATTGGATATCTTTGTGGGGAAGCTCACAAACGCTTTAAAACTCAATCACTTCACCCGGCTTGGGAACAATTGGCGGCTCATCACAAACATCGGCCAAAAGGGAGGCAGTCGCTGCGGCTGGCCCTTCCTCGCTATGCACCACGACGGCTTTTCCGCAACCTCCACGCTTACCAAGTTCCCCGAACCACCACTGGAAGTCGACAGCATCGGCGTGAGCCGAAAGGCCAGTCAGACACTCGATATCGGCGCGAATTTCCACTTCGCGGTTCAGCACCTTCACTGGGGATCTGCGTTCCTGTAGACGCCTACCGAGAGTTCCCTGTGCCTGAAAGCCCATCAGAATCACGGTGTTCTTTTCATCGGCCAGGCCATGCTTGAGATGGTGGACCACACGGCCACTTTCGCACATGCCGCTCGAAGCAATGACCACAAATGACCCTTTGCGATAATTGAGTGAGGCACTTTCCTGAGGTGTTCGGATAAATTGCAGCCCCGGAAAGCTGAAGGGATGCTCATCAGCCTGCCGGACGCGCTGCACAGCCGCATCCATTTCGTTCAAATGCCGCAGGTAAATCTGCGTGAGTTCCCTCGAAAGTGGGCTATCGACATACATCGGAATTCGCGGGAGCAGGTTCTGATTGTTGAGATCATTGAGGTAGTACAGAATATTTTGAGTTCGCCCCAGTGCAAACGCGGGGATAATCACACGCCCTTCGCGGGCGGCAGTTCTTTGAATGATGCGCTGCAACTCAAGTTCCTGAGCACCCGCTTCGGGATGAATCCGGTTCCCGTAGGTTCCTTCCGTGATCAGCAGGTCGCATCGATCGACCAGTTGCGGATCACGCAGAATTGGCAATCCTCGCCTGCCGAGATCACCCGTGAAGACCACTCGCTTCCATTCCCCCTGCTCTTCCAGATCGAGTTCGACAATCGCCGAACCGAGAATATGTCCGGCTTCTCGAAATAGAATGCGCACATCTTTGCCAACTTCCTCCTGTTGGCCATAAGGAATCGTTTCAAAGAGATCACAGACCGCGCTGGCATGCTCTTCGGTGTAAAGTGGTTCGACGGCTCGCGCATCGCGAGGATTCATATGCCTTCGCAGATACTCCGCATCTTCCGCCTGAATTTTGGCGGCATCCCGCAACATGACCGCAGCAATCTCAGCAGTGGGTGGCGTGCAGAAGATCGGCCCTCGAAAGCCAGCCTTGTACAAACCGGGAAGATTCCCGCAGTGATCGATATGAGCGTGCGAAAGAATGACAGCATCCAGCTCTTGGGGTTGGCAGTGAAAATGGCTGTTCTTCGCACGGGATTCAGCACGATGGCCCTGGAAAAGACCACAATCGAGCAGAAGCCGCCTCGTTGACGTCTCGATCAAATGCTGGCTGCCAGTCACTTCACCGGCAGCACCAAGAACAGTCAGTTTCATAAGAATGTTTTCAAATGGCGAATATTTTGAACTTTAACAGGAGATCTCTCCCGAGCCCGTGAATCATATCAATTGATTGAGTCAGAAGTGATCGTACCAGAAGTTTACGAACCCGTTGGATTTGGGCAGTGTCATCAAGATCCTGTTGACCTGAGTTTGGCCCGCCAATCCAATTTGAAGTGTCATGCGGATTCTATGATTCAGCTGCGATTTGCGTGCCATGCTTGCGGTTCGGAGCAAGCATGCTTGATGGACTCTCCACGCCCATTGATTTCTGGGATAAGTGGAATCAGGTTTTCAGTTAAAGAGCTTTGTTTTTAAGCCCTTTATTGGCTGTTGCTTGCATCAACATGACAGATCAGCGACGATATCAGCATAATCGATTCACATAAGAAACAGTTGATCAACCTGTCAGCTATTGAGAAATACCAGTAGTCACTCGTATCGGCTGGCTGCCAGGATTGATCAACATTTTGCCTTTTCGCCTCTGCAAGAGCTTGAGTTCATGACATCCACGAAAATTTATGACGAGACCACCTATCAGCAGGAACTCGTACTGCAGCAGCAGGATTCACTGAAGAATGCCTGCCATTGTGCCCGACTGGCGGAAGAATTCCGTTGCAAAGACGTCGTACTCCTCGACCTGACAAAAATCACGCCGATTGCCGATTACTTCGTCATTGCCACTGCCACAAATCTCAGGCAGACAGCGGCACTTATCGAAGAAGTCAGAGGGATTTTCAAAAAACGTTATCAGGCACTTCCGGCTCTCGAAGGGGGCGAAAGTCAGTCGTGGATGCTGCAGGACTTCGGCACAGTCATTCTGCATGTGTTTGTCGCCGAGGCCCGTGAACTTTACGACCTGGAAGGTCTCTGGTCTGATGCACCGCGACTGGACTGGAAAAAGCTCCTCTCCAGTGGTGCCGTTCAGATCTCTTAAATGCCATTTTGATGACACAAATCGTTGCCTGTCGAAATTTTCTCGATCAACAATGATGTCAGCCTCTCAGTGAAGTGAACCTTCCCCGTGAATCTGCTCCAACTCCTCCGACAGCGACTTCGCGATGCTCTGGTTCCTTTAACGCCCGAGCCCGAAAACTTTGTCGATATGCTCCGCCCTGCCGGCGATACCCGCTTTGGCGACTTCCAGGCCAATTGCGCGATGCCGATGCAGAAATCGGTCGGGAAGCCCGCACGCGAAATTGCCGAGCAGATCGTGCAGGGGCTGAAGATCGATGACATTTGCGAACCTGCGACCGTTGCCGGGCCCGGGTTTATCAATCTGAAATTGAAAGAGTCGTGGCTCGAACAGGCAGCCACAGAGTGCGCTCATGATGTGTACTTAGGCCTTGAGCCGGCTTCGCCTTCACGGCGGTACATTGTCGACTTTTCTTCGCCAAACGTAGCGAAGCCCATGCATGTCGGCCACCTGCGCAGCACAGTTATTGGCCACGCTCTTTACAAAGTGCTGAAAAAGCTGGGGCATTCCGTCCAGAGTGATAATCACATTGGAGACTGGGGCACTCAGTTCGGCATGATCATTTTCGGGTACAAGAACTTCCGTCATGAAAAGGCGTTTGAGGCCGCCCCCGTAGCCGAACTCGCCCGGCTGTATCGACTGGTCAATCAACTTTCCGATTATCACGCATTGAAATCGACTTTCAGCGAGATCGAAACCCGAGTTCCCACAGCGACAAAATGTCTCGCAGAAGCCCAGGAACAGTTGACGAATGCCGCGAAATCGGGAGTCAAAAAATCTCCGGAACTTCAGCAGCAGGTAAAAAAAGCGGAAGCTGAACTCAAAGAAGCAACAGAGGCACTGGAGAGTGCCATTAAGAAGATCACGGCTGTCGAGAATGATCCTGAACTCCTGGAAATTGCTGCCAAACATCCCCGCATCGCCGAAGAAGCCCGATTAGAAACGGCGAAGCTGCATGCCGGAGATCCTGAGAATCTGGCTCTCTGGAACCAGTTCCTGCCCGATTGCCTCAAGGCTCTCGAAGGACTTTACGCTCGTTTTGATCTGAAGTTTGACATGACACTCGGTGAGAGCTGGTACAACCCGATGCTCCCCGGCGTGCTCGAGCGACTCGAAAAAGCCAAACTGCTGACAACCAGTCAGGGTGCGCAGTGCGTGTTCATTGAAGGATATGAAGCGCCATTCATAGTTCGCAAAAGCGACGGCGCCTTCACGTATGCCACAACCGATCTCGCCACCATCGAGTATCGTGTGGATTCTTTGCAGGCCGATGCCATTCTCTATGTGGTCGATAGCCGCCAGAGCGAGCATTTTGACATGCTCTTTGCGACAGCTCGCAAACTAGGCTACAAAAATGTTGAGCTGACACATGTCAAGTTTGGCACCATCCTCGGTGACGACAAGCGGCCATTCAAAACGAGATCCGGCGATACCGTTGGCCTCGAAAGCCTGCTCGATGAAGCGGTCTCGCGCGCTCGACAGATTGTCAATGCCGGTGATGACAGCAAGCCAACGGGTGCTGAACTCGATGATACCACCCGGCAGGCGGTTGCCGAGATTGTGGGTATTGGCGGAATCATTTACGCTGACCTGCATCACAGCCGCGAGAGCGATTACACCTTCAGCTTTGAAAAAATGCTGGCCACCAGGGGCGACACTGCCACCTACATGCAGTACACCTATGCGCGTAGTCATGGCATCTTTCGCAAGGGTGGCATCGACATCGAACAGTTGCGAAAAGGGAAGCATTCCATTCGACTGACACAGCCATGCGAGCGCATGCTCGCTTTACAGCTTGTTCGATTCGGTGAAGCCCTCCACGACGTGGCTGCCGAGTATCGACCCAATGTGCTCACGCAGTATCTGTTCGAAACCGCGAACAGATTCAGTACGTTCTTCGAAGAATGCCCGGTTCTCAAAGAGACCGATGACTCGATCCGCAATAGCCGGTTGCTGTTATGCGACTGGACAGCCCGAGTCATGAAGGAAGGGCTCGGTCTGCTGGGAATCCGCGTTACCGAAAAGATGTAGTCACAGCCCCAAGGTGATTAACGATCCGTCTCTTTTGTCGCATGTTTCGCTGCCAGTCGCCGGTAGATTTCGGCAACTTTGGGTTTGCCTTTGGCCTCAGCTTCATCGGCCTTGCGAAGATAATCATTCGCTGTGAACGCTGGCTTGGGTGAGTCGGGCTCAACGGCTTCGGAACTTTCTGCCGGGGATAAAGCCAGGATTTGACGATCCATCTCGTGAAGATCAATGATTCGCACACTGGCCGTCATCGAGCCACCACTCAGTGAACGACCGTAGGCCGGCCCACCAAACAGCGGATTTCTGGTCACAGGCCCGCGGGAAAATGGAAAGGTCGAGCGGGAAGGCATCGTGGTCAATCCACGGGAACTACCACCAATTAGCGTTCGACCACCATCCGGAACACTGATGGATGTCGCAGCACTCGACTGCCCCACCGACGGGAGTTGCACAGCCTGATTCTGAGCGAAACCAACCTCGGTACAGCCGATGATGGTGGCGATCAACAGGCCCGCTGTTCGCAAATTGGCAACCATGCTCGACTCCTGTGGAAGACTTTCAGGCAGCGAAAAGTTGGTCTACGGAGACTCCCATCGTCTCTTCAACACTATAAAATAACCATTCGTCGTGTCAGGGAGGAGTTCCCATTTCTCAGGATGCTGCGCGTATTCCGGAATTTGCGAGGGCTCCTGGATCTCACTGTAAGGGCCACGGGCGTCAATCACGATGTAATCGGTATCATCGGGAACACGCAGCTCGTACCCACTCACCTTCCTCGGATATTTGCTGTAATCGTACGACCGCTCATGGTGAGTATAACGCGGATGGACATAATCTGTTGAGGCAACTTTTGCAGTCGCCGGAATCAGATCTGCAATCTTCGAATACGCGGCTGCCCGCTCCGTCGGACGATAGAGCTGCTGCCACGACCAGTTCGAATTGGCATCCCAGAACGTGACTCCCAAAGGCGAAAGAGAAAACCAGAGACCAGTTTGCAGGGCACAGGCCAATCCCCAGACCGCTAATCCTTCGGGTTGCCAGCCCGCGTGATTCTCATCGGGACGAAGGGGGATCGACCAGTCTCCTGCCACTGTCAGTCTTGCTCGGATGCGTTGAATCAATTCGCGACCGGAAACAATCCCATAGGCACTGGCCCACAAAAGAATGGCCACCAGAGGTGCATGAAATTGATGCCGGGGGTCTTGAGCAATGTTGTTCAGGCACAATAGACCAAACAACGGAACTCCCACCAGCAGGCGGCTGGGCGATAACAGAGGAAGAAATCCCAGTGGTGCCAGGAGAGAAATCGCAAACATCAGGGTCTGCAGGTTCAGAAGCCGCCCCAGCACTCGATCGGGACGAGTGGCCATATTCCAGGCAATCTCAGTAAATGATGAGCCGAATTCTGCATAATACCGGGCATAGTGGACACCCTCTCCATCGCGGAAGAATGGAATCGCCACTTTCACTGCAAACAGGAGATAAACCACAGAGCTTGCCAACAGGATCCCGCCAGCAATTCCCTGAGGGGTTTTGACCATTCTCCAGAACGACTGCTGACAGCGCTGCCAGAGACTGCTTGTTGCCTCTTTTGGAATGACGGCCGATGGTTGCCAACCCGCTATGACCATGAGCCACAGGCCCAGCGGCCCAAAAATCAGCGAATAGTCTTCTTTAACCGTCAAAGTGATCAGCAGGCATATCAGCCACCGCCATAAAGGTGCCTTGCCAAGCCGCCATAACTCCAGTTGCCAGAGAGTCAGCAGGAGGAGCGGAATTCCAAACGCTTCGGGCCGGAAAGTTTTGAGGTCGATTTCAATATCCAGAAACTGCATGGGGAAATACATCAGATAAGCCAGCCCCAGCCAGAATCCCGCGCGACGGCCAGCTCCTGAAACCAGGCACAATTGAAAGACAATCAGAGCACCACTGGCCAGTGCCAGCGTCGCACACATCTCCAGCAGCAGGTGGGATTGCCATATCATGTACAGAGGCAATAACCCCAGGTGGATCACCTGCAGATGTTCACCGAGAAAAAGCCCTTGATCGAGGTAACTGCGGAATCCCTTGCCATGGAGGATATTCCACAAATGCTCTTCGTACATGGCAGAATCGCCATGGGGAATTCTCAGATTGAACCAGAGAGCCCAGTTCATACTCACAAAGACCAGGCTGTAGACAAGTGTCAAAGCCAACAACGAACGCCAACTCGATTTCTCAGCGGATGATACGAGCGAAGCAGCGTCGTTCGGCGGCACGGTCGCTCGTGCAGTCTGTTCATGGCCCCGAGACTGCTCAGAACCGAGTGACCACCAGGCCCACAGGGCACAGGCCAGCGAGAGTGCCAAGGTCATCGAAGCATTCGCCTCAACCACCCCCACCAGACTTTCCCAACCCGTCAGCAGGCCGACTGTCCAGCACAATTGCCACACGAGCAGCCACGATAAACTTTGACCGAACTTTTTCCCCCAGAGCGAATATCTTCCGGGCTGGGCATCACCTGTCGATTTTGCCAGAGGTAAACTTGTTTCCGTTCCTTCCAGATTTTGAGGCAACAGCCAGCCACCAACCAGCCAGCCCATCACGACCAACAGACTGCTGATGATCATCGTCGAGGCAAACGGGACATCATACGAGACTTTCAATCCACTGGGATCAATGAATCTTTGCAGGCTCCCTCCCAGCGACAGGCTGATTTTCTGTGCGGTCGCCAAACTGACAAATTGACTTGCCATCTGCTGGCTGCCAAGCCAGTCTCGCAGGCACATGGCCAGGCCAATCATCCCCAAGCCCAGCCAGCCCCCGGAACTTCGCCACGGCAAACGCTGCCAGGTTGCTGCATTGCCCGTCAATCGGGAGGAATCGACAGATCGCGCCGATTGAGGCGAGCGTGAACCACGGTTTTTCTTCGACATTCGCTCAATTGCCTCAGCCATCGCAGGCTCTACTCTTGCTGATACAAGACCGCCCGCCAACAATCGTCATCAGTTTCAAAAACATCTCTGTTTGCACCGTCAGGTGTTTTACACAGGATAACGACTTGCCACTCCAGCCAACATCACCAGATGAGAATCGCCGTTAGACTTCAACCCCGGTTTTGAATTGAAGCAAGGTGTTGAATCGATCAACCTGTATTCTCATCAGAAACAATTTGCGAAAAGCCTGTCGATGAATGTGCTCCCGCGAGTTTATTGTGCCGGTCCTTTGTTCAACAGTAGTGAACGCGAGGAAATGACCTCGATCGCCAATCGACTGAACGCAGCTGGTTATCCGGTCTACCTGCCTCATCGCGATGGCATGGAGTTTCGCCTCGTGCTGGATGTTTTGATCGCTCGGGGATACGAAAAAGCTGTCGCCGGTCAGTTTCTGCACAGCGCGATCTTTGCACTTGATGTCTATCAGCTGGTCTTTGCCTGCGATGCGGTCGTGTGGAATCTCAATGGCCGCGTCCCGGACGAAGGTGCAGTTTCAGAAGCGGCGATGGCGTGGATTCTGGGCAAGCCGATGATTGCCTTCTCGGATGATGCCCGCTCCTTGATTGAAGGACGCATCAACCCGCTCCTGTATGGTCTGGTCGATTTCCAGAAGGTGACTCTCATCGACGAAATTGTCCCCGCTCTAAAAGCGACTCTGGAAAACTATCGGGCTGAGGGCTGGATTCCTGCTGCGGAAAAACCTTTGCACCATCTGCCACCACGAGTAAGCCGTGCTGTCTCGGATGGAGCCGCATTGTGGAGCTTACTGGAAAATAAGCCGATCGAGGTCTCTCAGGCACAGCACCATGTGCCCGATGAACAGCCCCCGTTTATGGTGGGTGCTCAGCCTGTCTCGGCTGTTGATGAGATTGATAACGAACGTATCGCCGACTGCGTCATCAAACTCTTTGCTCCGGAACGAATGTCCGCAACCATCATGTCTTGAGGGATTTTGTCGCCAGTTTGTTGGCCAGTCGGATGGCTGAATAGAGGCTGCCAGGATTCGCCAGACCTTTCCAGGCGATGTCCAGAGCCGTACCGTGATCAACACTGGTGCGAACAATCGGCAAGCCCAGAGTGGTATTCACTGCGGAATCAAAGGCCAGTGCCTTGACGGGGATATGTCCCTGATCGTGATACATACAGACCACTGCGTCAGAAGTGCGTCGTCGCGAAGGAACAAAAGCAGTATCGGGCGGAAGAGGTCCTTCGACCAAAAGCCCTTGCTGCCTCGCCAGTTCGACAGCCGGTTCAATAATGCGTTCTTCTTCTCTCCGTCCAAATAATCCATGTTCACCGGCATGCGGGTTCAGGCCGCAAACAAGGATTCTTGGAATGCGATCACGAATTTTCACCAATGCTTCATGAGTGAGTTCAATGACTTCCAGAATTCGCTGAGTGGTCAGTAATTGCGGCACCTCAGCATACCCACAGTGGACTGTCACAAAAGTGCACACGACTTCTTCCGAATACTGCATCATGCACCAGCGATTTGATTGTGTTCTGCTGGCGAAGATCTCGGTGTGGCCGGGAAAATGATGTCCTGCCAGATGGAGTGCCTCTTTGCTGATGGGAGCCGTTGTAATGGCCGCCACCCGCCCAGCCAGGGCAGCGTCAATCGCTCGCTGAATGTATTGAAAACTGGCATCACCTGTGGCTGCATTCACAGTCCCAGGCATAAATTGGCTCAGCTCAATGGCCCCGCAATCAATCACGGTCGGCCCGGTGACAGACATGCCCTTGGTAAAATCTGATAATGAGATCACGGGAGTTGCCAGCTTCTGCCCCGTACTGGCTGCGGCCGCCTCCAGCACCTCAGCATCACCCCAGATGATCGGCAAACTATCTTCAAGAACTGAGGGCTGAGCCAGTAATCGGACACAAAGTTCCGGGCCAACTCCAGCCGGGTCACCCATCGTGATGGCAATAAGAGGTCGGGTGGTGTATGAGTGCTGATCCATGACCTGTGCCAATCATCGACTTCAAAAAGAACTGCGGAGTGACTCCTTCGTCAACTGAGGAATCTTTTCTACCGCAATGTCTTTTGGCATAGTCGCACTTTTGGACATTTGTCGCAAATGTCGCGAACTTCTGGTGAGTGAGAAATCTCTTCATTGGATTGAGAGAGACTGGGGGAAATGATCCTGACCTTGCGACAGTTTCTCACTGGCCTATAATTATCTAGTGAGCGATGGCTGGTCGGGCTCAAGGCGGTGATGGATGCGAATCTGGTTACAAAATGTCTGGCTGGCTGTCAGCAGTGTGATTCGGGGACTTTGGCTCACGTTGCGAGTGTGGCTGAAGACTTACCGTCGCCCTACCTTCACTGAAGTCTATGAGTATCCCGAGCAACCCATCCCGCTCAAGGCACGGTACAGGGGCTTCCATCGTTTTGATCTGACGACATGCATCGGCTGCGATAAATGTGCCGTGGCGTGCCCAGTGGATTGCATCTACATCAACAAATCCCGAGTTCCCGGAAGCAAGGGCTTTCAAGTTGATGGATTTGCAATTGATTACACCAAATGCATGTTCTGTGCGTTATGTGTGGATCCGTGCCCGGTCGACTGTATTTTTATGGGCTCGAATCACGACTTGAGCTGTTACAACCGAGACGGTTGTGTTGTCGACTATGCCAAGCTCCCCCTGGAAATTGCGTGGGGAAGAGCCACATTGACACCGAACGCTGTAGCGGCCTCGAAAGTGATCGATGAACCTGTGTGGATCAAAGGCGAATCTTCAACGACGTAGCATGAACATCGTCTGCCAATTTGCTTACGCGGCAGAGCGATGAGTGACACTCGGGTCACTTCTCAAAACAAAATTGAATTCTTTATCATCTGGAAACTTAATCAAACAGCACGACATTCTTAAAAACTTCGACAAATTGGCTCAGGCACCGCCGACGACACGAGAAGACTCAGGTACAATTCCAAGAAGCTTATCGAAAGAATGAATATTGATCGAACTGGCTCGTCGGACATTTTCGGGCATCTGATCAACGAATGAATTGGACGACAGACGACCTTTCAGGTTCTCCTACTCCCCGTTTTTAGAGGGTTAGCCCGTGCAAGCACCCGCCACACGTTCCAGGCGATATACATTCGCATCTGCGAAGAAGTCGATGCCGCTGGTGCAGGCCATCACGAAGGACATTGTCGAACTTCATCGAGATCTGCTGGCTCGACATAGCCGACTGCAGGAGATGAAGTCGCGGCACCGCAGGGCCAACTCCTCGGCTCCACCTGCCTATCGGGAAGAAGTCGAGCAGATTCAGTACCACCTCGCCCAGGATGAACAGCGTCTGGAAGGCTATGTTGCTGAACTGGAAGCACTCGGTATTGTCGTTCGTGATCGCTCGGTGGGTTTGATTGATTTCCCGACGAAAATTGATGGCGTTGATGCCACACTCTCGTGGAAAATCGGTGAACCTGAAATTGCCCACTGGTATGGTGTCGGCCACCTGGCTGACGTCCGTTCTCCACTCTCAGCGGAACAGAAGGGAGAGCCTCAGACTGAAGAAAAAATTGCCACTCCCTCTCTTTCGACCGGGCTGACAGATCCCACAGTCGTAATTTCAGCTTCTGGAATATCGCCGTCAGGCATTTCTTTACCAGCGAAGGATGCGTTGATTCCTGAAACTCAGCAAAACCCGGAAGCGCATGGAAAAACCGATTCAGTCAATACTGGTTCCGATGATGCCTCTGTTTAGTTCGAATCCGGCTTAGATCGAATCGAGTTGAAAGCCTGCAGACGATGACGATGACAGGCAATTTTTTCACTGAAAAGTGTTCCTATCTGATATGACCGACGTCGCTGGCCATTTACTGATTTTCACACTTTGCGGCGTTGTGCTCTTTGTCATCCCGCTGGTCATCGGGAGATGGATTCGACCTGACAGACCTTCTGCAGCCAAAGACGATATCTACGAATGTGGTGAACCAACCATCGGATCAAGCTTTATTCAGTTTGATCTTCGATTCTATGTCGTAGCGCTGCTATTTATCGTCTTTGATGTCGAGTTGGTTTTCTTCTTCCCCTGGGCGCAGGTGTTTGGCTCAGCCATTCACCTCGCAGATACTTCAATTTCAGCCGACGCTGCCAGTCATCTCACTTCGACACTTTTTCCAGAGATACATTCTCCCACCGCCACTGACGAAAACTCTGCAACCTCAATAACCAGCCTGCATCCCAGGGCAGCACTGGCATTAGGCTGGATGTCATTTGTTGATGTCATCATCTTCTTTGCAGTGCTCCTCGTCGGTTTTGCCTACCTCTGGAAACGAGGCGACCTGGATTGGGTGCGGCCTGACGAATTGAAATCCATTGCCAATCCATCCCACAGATAATGCACGTCCTGACTATGGTGCGAGTGATCGATGCCCAGCCCGACTTTTGAATTCTCTCTGCTAGAGCAACAACTACCGGGTGGTTCTGTACGCCTCGTTGAAGCAGCTGCCGGCGACTCGTGGATCGAACTGAAGAGCCATGCCCTTCGCCAGGCCTGCCAGATACTGCGAGATCACCAGGATTGCCAGTTTAATGTTCTATCGGATCTGACAGCCGTTGACTGGTTCAGCCCGGCAGGAAAAAAACCGGTCATTGCCGGCCCACGATTCGAAGTGGTTTATCACCTGCTCTCCCTCGCTCGACGACAGACGCTGACATTGAAAGTGATTTTGCCTCGACCAGGTGGAGATGAACTGACCAAGGACGCTGAACTCCCCGAGATCCCGTCGATTGCCGACCTTTGGCTGGCGGCCAATTGGCACGAGCGCGAAGCCTTCGATATGTTTGGAATTCGTTTTAAGGGTCATCCCGATTTGCGGCGGATTCTTTGTCCGGAAGACTGGGAAGGGTATCCACTTCGCAAAGATTATGTGTTCCCGCTGGAATATCATGGAATTCGCGGACGATGATCTGGCCAAGTCGCGTTTTTCAATTCACCGACTATTCGCATGACATGAAATAGACCATAAGCCATGCCTCAATCTGCCGACCAGAGGATTATCGAACTTGACGTTCGCACTGACGAAATGCTGGTCAATATGGGGCCGCAACACCCCAGCACGCATGGTGTTTTACGACTGGTTCTTCGCACTGATGGCGAAATTGTTCACGAAGTCATTCCACACCTGGGATATCTGCATCGCTGTGCCGAAAAAATCGGTGAGCATCTCGCACCTCCCCAGTGGGTTCCTTACACAGACCGCATGGATTATCTCGCGGCCATGAACATGAACCTGGGTTTCTCCCTGACAGTGGAGAAACTCATGTCGCAGGTGGCTCCTCCAAAAGCTCAGTTAATCCGAGTGTTCGTCGCTGAACTCAACCGCATTGCCAGCCATCTTCTCGGGATGGGTGCCTACGGGCTCGACCTGGGTTCATTTACCCCCTTTCTTTATGGGTTTCGCGAGCGCGAAATTATTCTTGATCTGCTCGAAGAGGTTTGCGGCGCTCGACTGACTTACAGCTACGTCACTCCGGGTGGAGTCACTCACGATCTCCCCGAAGCCATCCCGATTCCACCTGGTCTGGCCATGCTCACCGGCAGACCAGCGGGTGCCACGATCTCGTGGGTCGACGCTGTGATTCTCTTCCTTGATTGGCTGGGCCCCAGAATCGATGACTACCATACACTTCTGACAGAAAATCATATCTTCGTCCAAAGGACAGCCGGCCTGGGAGTGTTGACTCGCGAAAAAGCCATCTCTTACGGCTGCTCAGGGCCCGTGCTTCGCGGGAGTGGAGTTGAGTTCGATCTACGTCGTCACGGAGACAAAATCTATACCTCCCTCTACGAAAAGTTTGAGTTCGATATCCCCACGGCCCCTTTTCGCAATGCTCCGCGCGAAGTCATTGTGGGGGATAACTGGTGTCGTTTTTATGTCCGCATGCTGGAAGTCACACAATCGATGCGCATCTTGCGGCAAGCAGCCGATCTATGGACGATTGGCGGAGTTTCTCAGGATCCAGCCGGACACAAAATCCCCTATCGGCTGACAACCAAACTTCCTGCTGCAGAAGTTTATCTGGAAACAGAATGCCCTCGCGGCCAGATGGGTTTCTACGTTATTGGCAATGGAGCTGCCGAACCTCTCCGGACTCGAGCAAAAAGCTCCTCGTTCTGCAATCTTTCGGTGATCAGCGAACTCTGCCAGGGAGTCCTCCTGGCCGACATCCCCTCAATCGCCGGCTCTCTCGATATCGTGATGGGCGAAATAGATAGATGAATCGAAATTCCGCAAGTCGTTATATTTCCATAGCTTGTGGAATTTGAAAATTTCTGAAAATGCGCCAAATAGGGTGCATTTCATGGAATGCGGTGCATTTACGGTGCATCGCCAACTCGACATCGTAACATCAACTGACCGCCCTTCTGACGCTGAAGGGTGGTCAGTTTTTTGTTGGCGGTTGTCGTCCGAGGCCATGACAGAACTGACCGAAGGCCGCTGCACGGTCATCCCCAAGATTCGGGCAGCGACACCGACCTCCTCGCCACCACGAACCATGCGTTCGGCCCGCCGTCACCAAACGAGATGTCATTTGGAACGGGCCGGACTTCGTATCGTGACGGCTCAATGGACTCGACCTCCCAGCCTTCGGCGAAGGCAACCTCGATTTCCTTCCGACTCACCCGCCGTGGTCCCTGCCTCCCCCGGCTCCTGATCGCTGATGCAAAGCAGGAATAGCCGACCGCCCGGTTTCACAACGGTCGCCAGCAAAAAATCTGCCTTGATCCGAAACCTAACGACCGTTAAGTAGGTATCCTGTAGAGTACGCAGCAGAATGCAATCGGACTCTGGGAGGAAATGACGATGCAAGCAGTCTTGATGTGCGGCTTGGTGATTTCTGTTGGACTATCCGTCCTCGCCGCCCACGCCCAAACCGACCAGAAGTCTGAGCCAACGAAGGCCCAGGCCCCGGCGATCACATTCTCGTTGATGGACCTGAACGGCACAATTCACAGCCTCGAACAGAACGACAACAGGCGAGTTCGGGCGTTCGTCTTCGTCTCGACAGAATGCCCCGTTTCCAACGGGTACATCAAAACGCTGAACGAACTCCACTCCAAGATCGCCAAGTCGGAGAAGGCGTCTGAAATCTTCGGGGTCGTTTCCGACCCCACGGTGACACGCACTCAGGCGGCCAAGCATTTTGCCAACTTCAAGGCTGAGTTCCCGATTCTGTTCGACGCATCCGGGTTGTTGGCGCAGGTTTTGAAGCCGTCCCACGTCCCCGAAGCGTTCGTCTTGGACCGTGACGGCAAGCTCGTCTACCGAGGAGCCATCGACAATTCCTGGGAAGCCATCGGGCGTCGAAGGCCCAAAGCTGAGAAGGAGTTCCTTTCCGACGCCATCATGTTAGCCAGCAACGGCAAGTCGGTTGTCGTCGCAGAAACCAAGCCGGTTGGTTGCCTGTTCGAGATGCCGCCCAAAGGGGACGTGAAAGCCAAAGTCACCTACACCCGTGACATCGCTCCGATCATTCAGACTCGGTGCCTGAACTGTCACCGTGAAGGTCAAGTCGCTCCGTTCGCCCTGGCTGACTACGACCAAATCGCCAAGCGTGCGAAGCAGATCGTCCGTGTCACGCAGGACCGAATCATGCCGCCGTGGATACCGTCACCCGGCCATGACAAGTTCGTGGCCGAACGATGGCTCACGGATCGGGAACTCGAACTCATCGAGAACTGGGCCGAGACGGGCCGGGCCAAGGGCGACGATGCTGATCTTCCACCAGCACCAAAGTTCGCCGAAGGTTGGCGGCTCGGCCAACCGGACTTGATCGTGAAGATGGCCGATCCATTTACGGTTCCCGCTGATGGCCCTGACTTACTCCAGAATTTCGTGATTCCCATTGAAATCTCCGAGGACAAACTCGTTGCAGCCATCGAATTCCATCCGGGCAACAAGCGGGTTGCTCATCATTCGGTCCTGTTCCTTGATACCAGCGGTGCGGCTCGCAAACTCGACAAGGCCACGCCAGAACCGGGTTACGCCAACTTTGGCGGGCCGGGGTTCCTGCCATCCGGTGCGTTGGGCGGCTGGTCGGTCGGCAACACGCCACGACCGTTGCCGAATGGTATGGGACGATATTTGAAGAAAGGTTCCGATCTCGTCGTGCAGATGCACTACCACCCGACGGGCAAACAAGAAACCGATCAGTCAGAAATCGGCCTGTACTTCGTGAAGAAGCCCGTTGCGGAATCGCTAAAAGAACCGGCCACACTCGTCGGAAGCATCTGGATGGCGAACTACGAGATGGACATCGCTGCCGGAGAAAAGGACTACCGACGATCCACGTCGTACACGTTGCCCAAGGATGTCATCATGGTGGGCGTCGTCCCGCACATGCACTTGCTCGGTAAGGCCATGAAGGTGACGGCAACTCTCCCCGACAAGACCGTGAAGACGCTGATCGACATCAAGAACTGGAACTACAACTGGCAGGACGAGTATTACTACGAGCGCCCCTTCAAGCTGCCTGCCGGGACTCGCCTCGATGTTGAGGCCGTCTTCGACAACTCGGACGGCAATCCTTCCAATCCGAGTTCGCCGCCAAAGCGGGTGACGTGGGGCGATGGCACGAAAGACGAGATGCTGTTCTGTTTCTTCTTACTCTCGTCGGAGAAGACCGAAGACCTAATTCATGTCGTCTTTGACAACTTGAAACACGACACCAAGCAGCCACGAAAAGCGGTGGAGAAATGACCGTGACCCTGCCTGCGGTGCGACCGCCGACGACCGATACCGAAGAACGCCTTCTAGATCATGCCCTAACTTTGTTCGCCGAGAAGGGCTACGAAGCGGCCAGCGTGCGGGAAATCATCGAAGCGACTGGCGTGACCCGCCCGGTGCTGTACTACTACTGCTCCAGCAAGGAAGACCTCTTCAAGCGGCTGGTGCATTGGAAGCACGACGAGGCATATCGGGAACTCGGCAAGAATGTGAATGCGACAAAAGGCTGCGCCAATCGCCTACGGGCGATCATGAGCGGATCGTTCGCTTTTTGTGCCACCGACCCTCGTGTGCCTCGGCTGATGTTTCAGACCCACTTTGGCCCGACCATTCCAGGCATTTCTGAGTTCATGGCCGAAGTTGCCAAGCTGCGGTTTATGATCGTCCATCAAGTCATGCAGGAGGGTCTGGACGCCGGAGAATTGGAAGGCGGGGACGCTGCCTCGTTGTCGCTGATCTTTTGCTGCATCATGGATCAGCACATCAACGTGTTGGTACGGATGCCCAAACCCAAGAAGCGGCTGACGCCAGAGTTGGCCGACTCACTGGTGGATGTTTTTCTTTTCGGCTTGGGATCGGGAAAACGGAGCCGAGTCTCCCTGCCGACTTTTGCAGCCGATCAATAGACATGCCGATTCGTGGTTCGACGAAATCGCCGTGATTTCACAAAATGGACGTCAGCAATGCCCTGGATCGAATAGTACAACTCGCTGGAGAAACCAAGCTGGACGCCTGCCCCGGCGACTATCGGCCTGATCTGGCAGATTCTCTACCCGGTCATCCTCGTCAGCTTTGGGTTCGTGATCGTGCAGGCGATCAGGAAGAATCTGCCCTGGCTGGTAACGTTGCCGTTCGCCGCAGCAGTCTTGTGCGATTTTGTGGTCACTTTTTACAGGATGGTGAGTGATCACGATGGCGAGCGTTCTGATCCAGATGGCGGTTACTTCAATGCGATAGGCACGATGCATTCGCTGGATTCATTCTTCGGCGAATTGACCAGCGTGCTGACGGGATAGGCCTCCATCTCATCGTCGGGATAGGGGCCGAGCAACGACAGCAGCGGCTCCGGTTGTTCGATGTCCTGATCCAGCCAGACATCAGCAGCGGCTTGGGAAAGGATGGCGGGCATGCGGTCGTGCAGTTTCGACATGAGGGTGTTAGCACTCGTCGTAATGATCGTGCAGGTGTCGATGGGCGTGCCGGATTTCGTCCAGCGTTCCCAAAGACCTGCGAATGCAAACGGTTTTGCGTCCTTCATGCGAATGAAGAGGGGCTGTTTCGATTGGCCTTCCTGCCTCCATTCGTAGAAGCCGTCCGCCAGCACAAGACAGCGGCGGCGTCTCAGTGCGGTCTTGAACGACGGCTTTTCGGCGAGTGTCTCCGCACGGGCATTGATCATGCGGTTGCCGATTTTGAGGTCGTCCGCCCAGGCCGGAACCAGTCCCCATCGCAACAGCACCAGTTCCCGTGAAGTCGAATCAGGGATGGAACGGACAGCAGCGACCTGCTGTGTAGGAGCGATGTTATAGCGTGGCTCCCACTCGACCTGCGACTGGGCAGCATAGAGCTGGAGCAGTTGGTTGAGATGAGTTCTGAGGGTGTACCGACCGCACATCGCTTCACGTCATTCCGATTTCTTGACTGAACATTCCCAGACTACGGTCGTGCACCGAGCAACCCGCAACTTGACAAAAAATATACATGTGTATAGTTTTCAAGCAAGGAGCAGAACATGGGGAAACTGAATCTTTACGATACCCAGAAGCAGACAATTGTCGAACTCCAAAGCCGGATTCGGGCTTGGGAACGAGGAGCTTCATCATACTCAACACATTATCTCACAACAGGTTGTGGTGCCTTGGATACCCTGTTTCCCGGCCAGGGAGTGCGTCAGGGGAGCCTTGTCGAGTGGCTGGGAGATGGTAATTCCAGCGGTGCTGGCACAGTTTCCCTGATAACTGGTTGGCGGGTCTGCCCTGCAGGACGTCCGCTGGTGCTGATCGACACTCGCCACGACATGTTCCCACTGTCGCTTTCGCTGCTTGGCTTTGATCTCTCCCGGCTGATCCTGATTCGACCAGCTTCCGAGCGGGAGGCTCTCTGGGCGTGTGAAGAGGCGTTAAGATGCGAAGCGGTCGGGGTCGTCTGGGCGAATATCGAGCAAATCACCAGCACCAGTTTTCGACGTCTCCAATTGGCGGCGGAAGATTCAGCAGGGATCGGCTTTCTCGTGAGATCCGCGAAAGCCGTGCATCAACCTTCATGGGCAGAAGTCCGGTTCAAGGTTCATCCACGTCCTTCTCTGCGTGGCTCACCCGGCTTTCAAGTGGAAGTTATTTCCCATCACGGGAAACCCCATCACTCCATGGCGGACATCATGATCGACAGCTGGAAGGGAAGGCTTTATGAGAACAGGCACTCAGCGAATCCTCTGCCTCTGGTTCCCCGAATGGACGTTGCAACGACTCGTCGTCGCTCGACCGGAGCTTGACCGATGTCTCCTCCTGCTGACCGAGCGGATGCAACGGGGAGAGTTCGTTCGCTATGGCAACCGACTGGCACAGAAACGTGGCGTGCGGGTGGGAATGCCGGTCTCGGAAGCCAGGACGTTTTTCCGACCTCGCGACCGCATCATTATGGAAGCTGTCCAGCCTCCACAGGATCGACAGGCACTCATTGAACTCGCACTGCGTTGCGAGCGGTTCAGCTTTCGTATTGGACTGGAAGAAACCGACCACCCCGAAAGCATCCTGATGGATGTGACCGGGGTCTCCCATTTCTTTTCCGGTGAGCAGGCGCTCGCCGAAGAATTGGCTCGGGCACTCTCAAACAAGCGTTACAACAGTCGCATCGCCATCAGCGAGACCATCGGCTCAGCTTGGGCAGCAGCTCATTTTCTGGCAGGTTCGCATCAGCCAGTCGTTATCCCCGCAGGAGAACTCCACCGGCTGGAACCGCTGCCTGTGATGGGGCTGCGATTGGATGACTCCACGCTGGCCAAACTGCAGCGGCTGGGCATCCAGACCATTCGTCAGGTGCTGGCATTGGATCGTGCTTCGCTGACACGCCGCTTCGGAGCAGAAATTGTCACTCGACTTGATCAACTCAGAGGACGACGCCCGGAGACGATCACCCCTTGCCATCCTCTGCCAACGTATCGAGTCGAGCGAAATCTCGAAGAGGGCATTTCTCACCCGGAAGCCATCGAACAACTCTGGTCTCTGCTGCTGCGACAACTGCTGGACTTGCTCACCCAGAAATGCCTCGGCACTCGCCATCTGGAATGCCGGTTTATGATGGAAGACCGTACGTCGCAATCGTTGAGCCTTCGTCTCTGCGAAGCAACCAACGACCTGCGGCACATTGCCGATCTGCTGCGGTTCCAACAGGAAAAACTGCGGCTTCCATCTCCGGTTATCACTCTGATCATGCAAGCGTTGGACGTGTCTCCTCTCGAAGCCGCCCAACAGGAGTTGTTCGATGGAGGCACACGAGGTCATGCACGGCAATTCTCGATGCTCGTGAATCGTCTCAGCAGCCGTCTGGGAGCAGAAGCGGTCCTTGCCCCCTGTTTGCTTCCCGATCCTGTTCCCGAACGGGCGGTGCAAATGCATCAGGTATCCGATGTAAACTCTGCGGAGTCCACCACGTTCCCCGCACGATTTCATGGGGTTGATCGTCCCACGGCCTTATTTCCTGAGCCAAGACCTGTTGAGGTCATCGCCATGTTGCCAGACGGGCCTCCCGCAGTGCTGTTCTGGCAGGGAATACGGTTCGATATTTCCTATTCGACGGAACCGGAGCGCATCGAATCCGGCTGGTGGGACGGTGAATACGTCTGCCGGGACTACTACCGTGTCGAAACAGCTTCAGGCCAATGGCTGTGGGTCTTCCGACACCTTCAGGATCATCTCTGGTTCTGGCATGGGGAGTTCTTTTAACCATGTCTTACGCCGAACTGCATTGCCTGACCAACTTCTCGTTTCTGGAAGCAGCGTCTCATCCCGACGAGATGGTTGCCCGTGCTGCCGAACTGGGCTACTCCGCACTGGCAGTCACTGACATCAACTCGCTCGCGGGCGTGGTACGAGCCAACACAGCCACCAAAGATCATCCACCACTCAAGCTGATCGTCGGGTCCGAAATCCGCCCAGTCGATGCCTCGCCTATCGTGGTGTGGGTCAAGGATCGTCGAGGTTATGCCAACCTCTGCCGGCTCATCACAACCGGTCGACGACGGGCACCGAAGGGAGAGTGTCACCTCACTTTGGACGACATCGCTCAGCACGCTGCGGGGCTGCTCGCAGGCGTGGTTCCCCCTTCGCACTGTGAAGAGTTTTCCATCGACGACGCTTACCTTTATCGAGACATCTTCGGTGCAGCATTTCTACTGGCCGAACTGCATCGAGGTCCGCACGACCGCTACCGACGTGACTGGCTGCAAGACCTGTCTCGACAAACGAACCTCCCGCTTGTGGCAGCGGGAAACGTACTGTTTCACGTCCCTGACCGCAAACCGCTGCATGATGTTCTGACAGCGATCCGGCTTGGCACGACGGTCGCCCAAGTCGGGGAAGCCCTTCAGACCAACGCCCAGCGTCATCTGCGTCCACTAGATTCACTCAAGGCGATCTATGGTGACATACCAGGGGCGTTGGAACGGACGTTGATGATTGCCGAACAGTGTATGTTCTCGCTCGATGAACTCCGCTACGAGTACCCTGAAGAACTCGCTCCACCCGAGTTCTCGCCGATTCAATACCTGCAACATCTGACGTGGCAGGGAGCCGAACAGAGATATCCGCACGGGTTGCCGGAGAAGATCCGACACCTTTTGGAACACGAACTGAACCTGATTGAAGAACTCCGCTATGAGCCGTACTTCCTTACGGTTTGGGATATCGTGCGTTTTGCCCGGTCCCGTGACATTCTCTGCCAGGGACGCGGATCGGCAGCGAACTCGGCAGTCTGTTATTGCCTGGGAATTACTGCTGTCGATCCCGAGCGGATCGATGTGCTCTTCGAGCGGTTCATCAGCCGGGAACGGGACGAAGCTCCCGACATCGATGTCGATTTCGAGCACGAACGCCGGGAAGAGGTCTTGCAGTACCTCTACGATAAGTACGGAAGGGAACGAGCGGGGATCGCCGCCGTCACAATCACTTACCGCCCCCGTTCGGCGATTCGGGATATTGGCAAGGCCTTAGGATTCTCGCTCGACCTGGTGGATCGACTGGCCAAGAATGCCGACCACTACCGGGCGTCCGACGATTTCCGCCTGCGATGCCAGGAGGCGGGACTCGACATCCGGTCAATCACCGGTCGGCAGTTCGTGCATCTTGTCGGAGAGCTTCTCGGATTTCCTCGGCATCTCTCACAGCACGTCGGCGGGATGGTCATCACACGAGGTCCGCTGCATGAACTTGTTCCCATCGAAAATGCGGCGATGGATGGACGCACGGTCGTGCAATGGAACAAAGACGATCTTGACGATCTTGGCATCCTCAAAGTCGATTGTCTGGCACTAGGCATGTTGACCGCTATTCGCAAGTGCTTCGCTCTGGTCGAATCGACGACCGGCAAGACCCTCACGCTGGCGAGTATTCCCGAAGGAGATGAACGTGTCTATGACATGATCTGCCGTGCCGACACGATGGGAGTGTTTCAGATTGAGAGCCGGGCCCAGATGTCGATGCTCCCCAGGCTCAAGCCACGCTGTTACTACGATCTCGTGATCGAGGTCGCTATCGTGCGTCCTGGCCCCATTCAAGGTGACATGGTTCACCCGTACCTGCGACGACGTTTCGGTGAAGAAGAGGAAACTTATCCCAATGAAGCGATCCGGCGAGTGCTGAAGAAGACGCTTGGCGTCCCGCTCTTCCAGGAGCAGTGCATGCAACTGGCGATTGTGGCGGCGGGATTTACTCCTGGGGAAGCCGATCAATTGCGTCGAGCAATGGGAGCGTGGAGACGCCCCGGCGTCATCGACCAGTTCCGTCAAAAGCTGCTCGACGGCATGAAGCAGCACGGACTGGAAGGGGAGTTCGCCGAACGGGTCTTTCAGCAGATTCGTGGTTTCGGGGAGTACGGCTTTCCAGAAAGCCATGCCGCCAGCTTCGCCCTACTGGTCTACGTCTCGGCATGGCTCAAGTACCACTTCCCCGCTCAATTCACGGCGGCGGTCATCAACAGTCAGCCGATGGGGTTCTACGCTCCATCTCAACTGGTGCAGGATGTTCGCAAACATCAGATCGAGGTTCGACCGGTGGACGTGAACCGCAGCAAGTGGGATTGCGCGCTGGAACAAGAGAGTCTTCGTCTTGGTTTTTGTCTCATCAAAGGATTACAGGAATCTGCCGCTTTGACCGTCGTGGAAAGCCGACGTGATGGATCCTTCACGTCGATGCATGATTTCGTTCGTCGCACATCACTCCCTCAAGCCCAGGTTGAACGACTGGCGGAAGCGGACGCTCTGGCCAGCCTGAATCAGACTCGCCGGGAAGCGGTCTGGAATGCGTTGTCGGTCTCGAAAAAGCCTCGGCAAAGAACGCTCTTCGACGATCTCGAACCGGAGGAGGAACCAAAGGCAACCTTACCGACGATGGCCCCCGAAGAAGAAGTTCATGCCGACTACCGGATGACGGGGCTCTCTTTGCGGTCTCATCCTCTGGCGTTCCACCGAGAGCGGCTTGAAACGCTGGGAATCATTCCTGCAGAACGTCTCGTTCACATCTCCAACGACACGCTCGTAAAAGTCGCTGGGATCGTGCTGATGCGGCAGCGTCCCAGCACTGCCAAGGGAATCACCTTTGTGACTATTGAGGATGAGACCGGCACGGCCAATCTCGTTGTTCACATTCAGACATGGGAACGCTTTCGGAAAATCACTCGCCATTCTCAGGCATGGATTGTCCATGGACACGTCGAATGCAAGCAGACCGTCATCCACGTCATCGTCCGCCGGATCGAAGACCTTTCGACTCGACTTTCCTCACTGCCACTAAAGTCACGGGATTTCAAGTAACGCTCATGTGGTGCCGGTTCGATGATCAGGGATTGATCAATCTTTTGTGATCAGATTCTGCCGGGCTGTGATGACAGCTTGCCGAGCTTCGGCGACGGATGTACCTACCGTCGTGAGATGGCCCATTTTGCGGCCAACTCGAGCTGCTTCTTTGCCGTAGAGATGCAGCTTGATGGAGTGGTTGGCCAGAGCCTTATCCCAGCGAGGTGTTCCCTTTGCCTCGACCCAGACATCTCCCAGCAGATTCGCCATGGCACTTGGGCCATGCGATGCACTCGATCCTAAGGGGAGACCACAAATCGCCCGCACCTGTTGTTCAAACTGGC
>JAIXUU010000199.1 GCA_027483405.1 Planctomyces sp.
TCCATCGTCCCGATCCAGGATCTTTACTTCGAACACCGGATGTATTTACCCAGTATGTTCCTGGCTGTTGCTACGACTCTCCTGCTGAAACAATTAGCAGATCGTTGGAAATGGAATTCTCAGGCACTTCGCTGGGGTCTTGTAGGGAGCATGGTCTGCCTGCTGATTGTGATCAATAATTATCGCTGCACTGTCTATTTGGGCGACGAGGCTTTCTGGCGGGATGTGATTTCGAAGTCACCGAATAACAGCCGGGCCTATACCAATCTGGCACTTCAGATCGTGAAGCGGGCATCCAAAGAGAGTGCTCCCGTCGAGAAGCAGGAGCTGCTGGAAGAAGCGATTGTGATGGCGCGACGATCATTTGAAATTCATCCCCTCAATGCTGTCAGCTATCAAAATCTGGCCTTTGTGTTAGGGGAAGCGAACCGTAAGGAGGAAGGAGAAAAATATGTGCAGATGGCCCGCATTCTGAAGACCAAAATGACTCAACAGGAACTGCTCGACTTTGGAAATTCTAATCGAGCGACCGAACCCGAACTGGCACTTTTCTGCTACGAAAGAGCCCGTGAGATTCCACCCCAATCCAGCGAGGTCTATAACAACCTGGGAATACTGACCCAGCAGGTCGAAAAGAATTTTGTGAAAGCGGAGGTCTGCTTTCAGAAGTCACTTTCCATTAACCCCAATAATCCAAATACCTACAATAGCTATGGTAATCTGCTCGTGCGGACGAAACGCTATCAGGAAGCCGTCGCGGCTTTCGAAAAAGCACTCCGGCTCGACCCGCAACTGAAGTCCGCTATTCAAGGCCGCGAAGTGGCCATGCGTCTGCTGACTCAGTCACAAAACAAGTCGTCTCGCTAACGCCAAAGCCCGTCATGATTGCGATCCATCATGACGAGCTTGGTCTGCGACTACTGCAAGCCGCTGATTGTGACGGTCGATTTCCCCAACGCAGCTGTAGAGCTTCCAGCGGCTGCATTCTCTGCGGGTTTCGTCAGCAGCTTGGGAATCTCACAATGCTCGAAAAAGTGGTAATTGGGCTTTTCGTGCTTTTTGAGAGCCTGCTCAATCGTTTCGTCTTTGCTGAGAGACAAAAAGCCCGGAATGTTATTTCCTGAGCCTTCCCAGACATCCTTCCCATTCCAGACAAACTTCAATCGACTGATGTACGACTGCACGTTGTACTCTTTGGCATTCCAGGGAGCCTCTCCAAACGATCGATACGACATCTTCTCCGATTTGCCGGATTCCGTACTCGCCTTGAGAATTATGCTGCCTGAAGTTCCCACGACAAAGCCTCGCTGAGTGAGCTTGGCAGTGAGCTTGTCCTTGATCGCCGCTTGCTGAGCTGCATCCTGAATGCCCGAGACATCGATCGCTACCTGTGTTCCTTCCTTGAGAATGAACAGGTTCGGATCCTGCAGCGCTCTGGCCAGAAAATTCTTCGCTGCTGGATGTGGTAAGGCAATGGGAATCAGGCTGCTGGATTGAGATGGCCCACCCACCACAAAGAGACCCGTCCGGTCATAAAACGTTGTCATTTCCGCGCCGGTGTAATCCCACAAGCGCAACTGGTTTTTCACATCGACCAGCAGGTGACCACCCAGCAGCAGAAAGTCATCATCGAGCCAAAGGGGAGCAGCATCACCAGAGATTGGCCCGGTAGCAATTTCACGAATCTCTTCACCAGTCTGAAGATCCCACACAATGATTTTGTCGAAGCCAAAACAGGCCATGCGCGAATGCTCTGCCGAGATCGCCATGCGTGGCCACGGAAGATGTCTCCCCGTTGTGGGAACAGTGGCAACCACCGCTCCCGACTCCAGATCCATCACCGCACATTGCTTATCGGCGGCAATCGCCATGTACTTACCATCACGGGTCACGTCGGGCCTACTCGAACCTTGTGCCTGCAATCGCCAGAGAGCTTTCATCTGATCACCCTCGGTTTTCCAGCAGGTGATCTTTCCCCCTTCGTTCGCTGTCAAAATCCGGCCATCAGGCAGAATCTCGCCCCAGACTAACTCCTCGTCCCGACCCGATTGACCTTTGGCAGGTTCCCACGACCATTCACGCGCCAGATCTTTGCCTTTGACGATCCAGCCTTCCATCAGGCCTTTATTGCCCTTCCCGTGATGCTCGACCTGACGCACAAGAATCAATCCGTCGCTGCCATAAGCGACGCCAGTGTACAAATTCGGAACCTGGCCTTGAGCGGTGATTTTTCCTGTTTCAAGATTCAGCACTACCACACGTGTAATAGGAGATTGGCCGGGCGGAGCAATGTGGTAGAGCACAACGGCCTCGGGCTTGCTGGGATGCACCAGCATGCTGTTAGCCTTCTCGAAGAAATTGGCTTTCTTCGGGAGTGCAATCCCGCGCGAGGGGAGCTTACGATCCACAACGGCATCACTCCGAGGCAGAGCCAGCTTGTCCGATTGGGGCGTGAGCAGAAGTTCGGTCACGCCATCCACACTGGAGGTCACTTGCGCATCGCGACCCGTGTAGGTTCCATTTCCTGCAGAGGGCGCAGGTTCTGTAACACCGGTTGCGGCACGGTCTGGCATGCTGGAACCAGCCGTACTCCCACCGGTTGAACTTTTGCCAGCTTTCGGGGCAAAGGGGCTGGTTTCCTTGACCTGGAAGGGATTTTCACTCGCCTTTTTTGCCAGATCCTGTGCGAGCTTCCGATCCCCGGGACTCAGCTTCGACAGATCGATCTCGATCTCTTCTCCCGAGGTCTGCAGCAAAGTGACTTTCGTGCCTTCGAGCGAAACGAACTTCGCTTCAATCTTGAACTTGCCTGTCGCATCGGTCCAGGTGCGGGATTCCTGTGCTGGCAACGAACTGCTCGACAAGACCAGCAAGAGACCGGCTGTCCAACCCAGCCAGGCCGCAAAATTCGTCATTCGTTTGTGGCATGCAGCAACAGTTCGTTGCCTGTTACACCGCAAGAATTCACACAGATGCAGCCTGCTGATCATGAGGCACCTCACAAGAGAAATCGTGAGAAAGGAATTTGAAGAATTGAATCATCGCAAAGAAAATATCACATTCACTCGCTCTGATGTGTACAGTATCTTCGCAAATGTGTCGCAAAATTCAATCTCGTGTGTCGATTGCCCGACGAAAAACTTCTGGGCTCAATTCCCGGCGGCTGTGCTGATCCTATCGTGAGGGTTTGCCGTCGATCAGGCTGGATTCTCTGCGCTTGATCTCGCAGAGTATGGCAACCTGACGTGGCTCAGTTGACTGCTTCGCCAATAAAATCGAGGGTTCAGATGGCTTCCTCTACTTCCGAAACGTTTCTGGTGGTCTGGCAGATCGCTTCTGGTCTGTTGAACCTCGCATTGCTGGCCATCTGGATTTATGGCTTTATGGTTTCATTGCGGGTCATGAAGTGGTACTCCGCTGCCGGTGGATTCCTCGCCTTTGGAACGGGATTGTCCGGACTGACGATCTTCGTTTCGGCGCTTGTCCAGATCGCCTTCTTACTGGCTTCAGATAACAGATTGTTTTCCGGCAGTGACCTCAACTACTTCATCATCATGACTCAAGGTTTGGGTTCACTCGTGGGCGGCGTGGGCGTGGTCTCTCTCATGACCGGACTGACCATGCTTGCCAATCGCTGCCGGGATCTTCAAAGAGCCGATTAGCCATCTCTTACCGGCCCCGCATGATGTCCGGCAAACGCACCCAGCTCTTGCAGCCTTCGAGTTCAGGCCAGATGGGCAAGCGAATGGGTGGTTGCACACTGGTGATCGACACACGGAGATACGTTAATCCCGGCGACCGATACTCAAAGCGATTACGCAGAGTCGCTTCACTCCAGATGTGCTCACCTTGAAGTGCCACCACATCTTCCCAGGTTGTTAAACGCCGGCACTCTTGCACCTGAGCTTTGGCCGGCAACACGATCTCGGCGGGAAATGGGCCCCAGATGCTGGCGGCCTTCAGAAATGGCCAGCCCTCTTCGGTGAGTTGACCTGCCTCCTGATGAAACTGCGTCGGCAGCAGCCAGAATTCCCGGTGTTCAGGTTGAAAACCTTCTGGCCCTTCGTGAATCCCTCCTTTGCGGAGAATGATCGACTGCCGGCCGGCCACTAAAGCAGCACAGATCGCTGCCCA
>JAIXUU010000453.1 GCA_027483405.1 Planctomyces sp.
GAAGGGTGGGTGTTGACCCCTTTGACCGTGATCACGGCCTGATCAGCCGAGAATGTTTCGTTATCGACGACACCCTGCCCACCACCATCGAGTGTGTAGCCGCAAATGCAGTCGAGAGCCGCCAGATCGAGATGATCGGTGCCGCGGCCTATTTCTTCATCGCAGGTAAAGCAGAGCCGGATCGGCCCATGGGGAAGCTCACTGCGCATCAGTTCCCGGGCAGCCTGCATGATGACTGCCACGCCCCCTTTATCATCACCACCCAACAGTGTCGAGCCATCGGTCGTGATGATGGTGTGTCCCACGGCGGCAGCCAGTTCGGGCTGTTCGGAAGGGCGATGGATCTGCCGAGGATCGGCTGGGAGATGAATGTCCCGGCCATCGTAATGGCGATGCACAATGGGCTGAACGTTTTTCCCACTGTACTCAGGTGAAGTATCGACATGAGCAATCCAGGCAATCGCGGGAAGTTTCTGCCCCCCGGCACCGTCCGGAATGGTGGCTGGGACTGTGGCCATGACGACCCCGTGAGGAGTCATTGAAGTATCGGCCAACCCCATGGCCTCACATTCCGCGAGCAGCAATCGGGAGAGATCGAGCTGGCTCATGGTGCTGGGAACAGTCTGGCTGGTTTCGTCCGCTGTCGTTTCGATGCGCACATAGCGCAAGAATCGTTCCAGGAGTTCATCTCGAAAATGGCAGGTAGCGGGAGACATGGGCAACCTTTGCAAACGAAGCTCACTATGCAGAAACGATACGGCTTAGCGTGACTGTGTTTCTTAGAAAAAGCGAATGAACAAGGCAATCGAAGCAACTGGCACGCGAGCTGCTGTTATCGTTCTTCGGCAGATTCTGCCGTCACTTCCACGAGTTGAATGTTCAGTACATGCTCCTCGGAAAAGGTGTCTGCAGAAGTTTGTCTTGAGCTAAATTGTTGCGGAGGATAACTTCCGCATGCTTCGCCGAAGTTGCGAGTCATGGATGACGATCACTTCGGGCCAGATGCGATTGGTAAAAACGCTAGTAAGTTTTACCAATCGTTCTGGAAAGATTTACAAGTCGAACAAGGCAAGGAGGCCTTGCATGGATCGAGATTCGACCATTGCACGCCATGTTTCGCCCACGACCGAGTCGTTTGCAGGACAGGTTCCCGGCTGGTACGGAGAAATCCCATCGGCTGATCAACCGGTGCCTGTTGCCGATAGCTCCCGTCGGCCTGCGGAGGTGAACTCCCTCCCTGAGACAAAGCTGACTCAGGAAGCATCGAGAGTTTCCCGCTCAGCCGTTGAATCTTCCAATAAGTCATCTCTGCATTCTCGATCTCACGATCAAGTTTCTAAGCCTGCGAAGACACAGGCCCATGCCTTGCAGATTGCCCTGTCCCATCGCTCGATCATTGCTGAAGCGGATGCAACAGCCGAGGCGACAACTCCGGAAGTACCCGCTGCTTCTGCTATTGAGCTTGAGCTTCCAGCGACAATCCGCAGTTCTCGATTTTTCGTTCACGGCAAACTTTCCCGCACAGCAGGTCTCGTGAGTGCCATGGCTCTCACGATGACACTGTTAGTAGCAGCGGTGGTTGCCATTGTCTGTCCCACGACATGGCCGGCTGGTCTGGGGGGTTCGAATCAGACGCTGAAAGCTGCCGGGACACCGGCCAACTCTGTCGTACTCGACTTTACCGCTTCCTGGTGCGGGCCCTGTCAGCAGATGAGCCCGATCGTCTCGAAACTGCAAAGACAAGGTTATGCGATTCGCAAAGTGGATGTGGATCAGGAACCCAATCTCGCCCGTCAGTTTCGCGTTGATTCCATGCCCACATTTATCCTTGTCGTTGATGGCAAAGAAGTGAATCGTATTGTCGGCATGACGAACGAAGCTCAATTGCGACGGATGGCTGAGCAGGCCGTGCAGGGTTCACAACTCGCACGTGGTCAGCAGGAGCGATTGGCAGTCCCAGGTTCAAAACCACTGCCCAAGACCAATGCTTCACCATTCGATGCCGACGGCGTACCCACCACTGTGCTGGGTGAATCTTCGCGTCTGGAAGCAGAAATTGTTTCCAACCCTCGCAATGCCCCCGCCGCTCCCCGCACTGGAATTCTCAATTCGATCAGCGAAGGCATGGGCCTTACCCGATCGGCCAATCCTTCTATTCCTGCAGAACCTAAGCCACCGGCAGCTCCCGCCAACGAACTCTTTCGCGGGAACAATGCGGAAGATGATGCCGAAATGACAGTGGCTCATGTCGATCCCGCTTTGGCCAGTGTGCGTATTCGAGTTCGTGACAGCCAGGGTGGAATGTCGAACTATGGATCGGGAACGATTGTTGACAGTCAGGCTGGCCGCACAATGATCGTCACTTGCGGGCATATTTTCCGTGATCTGAAATCCAAGCCAGTTGTCGAAGTGGATGTCTTCCAGGCTCAAGGGAGTCCTCGGACCTACCTTGGCGAAGTGCTGGATTTCAATCTCGATGCCGATGTGGGTCTGATCATGATCCCCACCGAAAAGGCCGTTTCTGTGGCCCGGCTATCCCCTGTGGATGTGAGACTTGGCCCGGGCGAAGAGATGTTCAGCATTGGCTGCGGTGGAGGCGCCAATCCTTCACGCGAAAGTCACAAGGTGACAGCCATCAACCGTTACAACGGGCCGGAAAACATTGAATGCACAGGAGTGCCGATTCAGGGTCGCTCCGGTGGCGGGCTGTTCCGAGCCGATGGTCAACTGGCCGGCGTGTGCATTGCTGCCGATACGAAAGAACGCCGTGGTCTGTATGCCGGTTTGGAACCCATCTGCACCATGCTCGAAAAGCATCGGCTGGGTGCTCTCGTTCGACGAGAAGGTCGAGGCCGGGCGAATACGGCTGTCGCCAGTGCCGCCCGCACGGTTGATGCAGGAAGTTCGTCTGAAGCCATGGGCGACAACCTGATGGCTGGGGGCGGTAACAATCGCGCAGTTTCAGGTGCTGCGGGTAGTAACAACAGTGGCACGAATGCCGCTGCTGAGGCCGCATTGATGAATCAATCGCCCGATGCGGAAATCATCTGCATTGTGCGTCCACGCGGTGGTGCGGGAGATAACAGTCGGATTGTGGTTCTGAATCGTGCCAGCCAGACGTTCATGACCTATCTGATGGGAGAGGTTGACTCTCAGTCGCAGCGTCTGCCGGTTTCGCTCCGAGTGGACGATAACCAGCGGAAGACGGCTTCGTCGGTGTCTGAAAAATCAGTGGCCGCCGTTGAACCTGCCAGAGAGCCTGCTCGCGAAGCTCTCGGGCCGAGACCGTGGGTTTCGAGCAATTCGACCGCCTTCAAGCGACAGGTTTTGCCGCGCAGAGAAGAACTTGTGCCACTGACAGAACGGAAGTAGAGCCTATCCTGTCATTTGTGGCGAAAGCTGGGACGAATTCAAAAAGGCAAATCGACTTCGCAGTGGCCAGGCGTGTACTGGCCACTGTATTTTTTTGAAAATCGACTTGTTTTCCCGTCGTCTGGCGGTCGAAATCTCGTGATGAGAATTCGGCGAATGTTACGGGACACCTAATTCCTGGTCAGAGCGATTGATCTTTCTCGGGAAAAACAACGTTTTCCTCTAGGCCAGGTGCTTGGATCGGCGAGATTGACTCCTTGGAGAGGGCTTCTGGCCGATTCTGCCGGACGAATTTTCCCGAACTTGGTGAATTTTGTCCGGGTTTATCTTGGCCAAGGCGGTTTGTGTTCGTATTATCCCGCAGTCGAAACACTCAACTTAGGGTCAAACCGAGTATGCCACAGACCATGACAATCCACACCCCGGCAGTTTTGCCAGCTCCGCTGAGCTTTGCGGAGTCGGGTTTGGGTATTGGTGGTCTGCGTCGTTGGCTCTCGGCGATGAATGCCCGCATGTTTTCCGGGCGTCTCAGTGTTGTCTACCGCCGCCGGGCCTCAGCGATTCGCCATGATTCGGCCATTCGCTCGCTGGCTTTGGTCGATCAGGTGATGACGCTGGCCACAGGTATCAGCAAACGCACTCGGCTTTCCGCCTGCACTCATGCACTTCGGCTGGATGGTTCATTGTGCCTTTTGAGTCGAACACCCCTCCTCAAGCGATGATACCGCTGCCCGCAGCCGGCGGGGGTAAATAAACGGTCGCTGCAGTGAGCTATCTCGCGGACGGCGTTCTTTAGGTTGAACAGAAGGTTTACTGTTTGACGCTTCTCTGGCAGCCAGTTACTGGCTGAACAACAGGCGATCTTCCAAAGACCTTCTGATTCTGTCACCTCTGCCTGGTTTTCGAATCTCAGTGACTCAGTTGCTAATGAGCAATTCAGCACAATGCCCGATCTTCAGTGATCTGGCAGGTTTGAACTCCAGACAGTCGTGCGACTCTCAGTGACTGAGAATTCTCAGCCACTCAGGTCGCAGAGCAGAGACCAGACGAATGTCTCCAGCCGCATGGATTCAGTGAAGTTTCTTGCCCCGTTTTTTCCCGTTCGCATCCCCCACCGGCAAAAGATTGCCGTTTACCTGCTGGAGCGTTGTCATGGCTGCAATTCTTGATGACCGTACTGCATCCGCTGTTGGCTACCGCGTTGCTGAACCTGTCGTTTCTTTCGAGCAGGCGAAGGAACTCGCCGCCGAGTATGGCACACCTCTCATGTGTGTCTCTCGCTCGGTTGTCGCTCGAAACTATGAAATTCTTCAGGCAGGTCTTCCTGGTGTGGAGCTGTTCTACGCTGCCAAGAGTAATCCTGACCTGACCATTCTCCGCACGCTGCGTAGGCTGGGTGGCTCTGTGGATATCTGTTCTGTCGGTGAACTGAAAGCTGCTCTTCAGGCAGGTTTTACTCCTGAGCAGATGCTGCACACCCATCCCTGCAAGACGGTCGATAATCTCATGACCTGCTACGAAGCCGGCGTGCGTCTGTTCGTTTATGACAATGCGACAGAACTCAAGAAAGTTCATCGCCTGACGCCTGATGTCGGCCTGCTGTTGCGAGTCGCCATGTCGTCAGCTTCCAGCATGATCAACCTCTCGGCCAAGTTTGGTTGTGCTCCTTCCGAAGCAGTTGATCTGCTCCGTCAGGCACGCGAACTGGGCATGAATGTTCGCGGCATCTCGTTCCATGTGGGCTCGCAAACTCTGGAACCAGGTGACTACGACCGTGCACTGGCCAAAGTGCGGCAGATCTTTGATGACGCTGCCTGCGAAGGGATTGATCTCGAAATCCTCGATATTGGTGGCGGGATGCCCGCTCCCTATCGTGAAGCGATCATCAGCCTCGAAACGTATTGCGATATCGTCCGCCAGTCACTCGAAATCCACTTTGGCGACCTGCCTGTGCGGGTGATTGCTGAGCCGGGCCGTGTGATCTCTGCGGATACGCAGACTTTGATCACCAGTGTGATCGGGAAGTCTGTCCGTCCCAACGGAGCGACGCAGTACATCATCGACGATGGTCTTTATGGTTCATTCTCGGGCAAGGTTTACGATCACACCGATTTCAACCTGATGGCAGAAAATCATCTGGATCGTCCCTGTTTCCCCTGTGTGGTCGCTGGTCCGACATGCGATTCCACAGATGTGGTCAGCCGCGATCAGGAATTGCCGAACCTGGAAATCGGCGAACTGATTCTCGTCCCCTCGATGGGCTCTTACACCAACGCCAGTGGCTCGACATTCAATGGTCTCGATCTTGTGAAGGCCATCGGCGTGGAGTAATTCCAGGTCACTCATGTCGTTGATTGACGATGACTGATTTTTGAACCGTTCGTGGTGGATACGCCATGAACGGTTTTTTGTTGGTCATTGAGGTCGAGGTCGAGATCCTATGAATCTCGCCCTCTCGGCATCTGTTGACATCGCCCACAATGGCAATGACCGATATAGTGGAATGACAAGGCGTTCATTTCAGAATTGAGCTAGACCGGAAGGGCAATCATGCGGGTGGGTGTTCCCAAAGAAGTGAAGGTTGATGAGTATCGCGTGGCCATGCTCCCCGTAGGTGTCGAGGAATTGAAGCGTGGTGGACACACCGTGCTGGTTGAAGCGGGTGCGGGTGACGGCAGTGGGATCTCGGACGAAGAGTATGCCGAGGCCGGTGCCCAGATTGTGGCGAATGCGAAAGAAGTCTGGGATCAGGCGGACTTGATTGTCAAAGTCAAAGAGCCACAGGCGGCTGAGTTCCCCCTGATGCGATCTGGCCAGGCGATTTTCACTTACTTTCACTTTGCCGCCAGTGAATCACTGACGCGAAATGTGATCGAGAGTGGAGTGACGGCAATTGCCTATGAGACTCTACGCGGGCCGCAGGGCGATTTACCACTGTTGACTCCCATGAGTGAAATCGCTGGCCGCATGAGTATTCAGGAGGGAGCCAAGTATCTCGAACGGCCACAACTGGGCCGCGGGATTTTACTGGCAGGAGTGCCGGGTGTGGCACCAGCTCATATTGCCATTCTGGGCGGTGGTGTGGTCGGGAAGAATGCGGCTCGAATTGCTGCAGGCTTTCAGGCCGACGTGGTGATTCTCGACATCAACGTGGATCGGCTGCGCTACCTTGAGGACATCATGCCTCCCAATGTGAATACGCTCTTCAGTGACCGACACAATATCCGGCAGCAGCTCAAGCTGGCCGATCTGGTGATTGGAGCTGTTCTGGTGGAAGGTGCCCGAGCACCCAATCTGGTCTCTCGCGAAGACCTGAAGTACATGAAGCACGGAGCAGTGATTATCGACGTGGCTGTCGATCA
>JAIXUU010000028.1 GCA_027483405.1 Planctomyces sp.
CTGCTAGGAAGCTCTCTCCATCTTTGGCGCATCGCCAAATCACATGATCTAGAGACCCGATATCACTTACCAGCACCTCGCCGGATCCTCGATCAAGCATCAAGTAATCTGCTTCAACTCTGCCTACAATCCAGCCACCCGAAACTTCCTCTGGACGCTCGACGAAACGGACCATACCAATTTCAGCACGGGATACGTCACTTTTTGAATACAACTCATTCAACGCAAAATCTGGAATGTCACAATGCTGGATAGTCGAGCGAACGGTAATCTCGAATGACGCTGCAAGCTCGAAAGCCTCATCTCGACTAAGTCCCGCATTTACCAGCGCTTCAATTGGTGGTTTTGCGTTTGCGATTGCGTCTCTGAATGTTAGCGAATCCACGAGATCATCCTACAGATTGGGAGCAACTGTCCTATTATTAACTGCCTAGCCGCATAAAAACCTGCCATAAGTTTTTGTTACATTCAATAACGTGGGTCGTATCCGTTCTTCTGCCTCCAAAATGTCCGCTTTCGAGCAACCGCCAAACCACCCCAAATGGCAACCTCTGGCGCAAAGCAGACCCTACCTTCCCAACCCATACCCAAGGCTTAGGTCCTGCACCACCTGCACGGCTGCACCTCGCCCGAGGCTGCTGAGGCTGACATTGTCACCGATATTGATCGCGCTCTCGATGGGCGTTGGGACCATGACCACATGATTGCCCATGCCAGAGGCACGTTCGAGGAGTGCGACGCGGCCAGCGTGTAGCTCTTCAAAGGATCCAACGCGCCAGCCGTCATAGACGGTGTGACCTGGGGCGGTGAGGGTGCCACGTCCTTGTTCGGCGAGGGTATCGCTGAGGGCATTAATCTCTGCGCCTTGAAGCGCGTCTTTGGCCCCATCATGGAACGAGAAGACCCCGTCCTGATCGCAAGCCCCAAGCCCTGCCCTGACATGGTCTTGAGCTCTTGATGCGAGGGCCTGATCGATGCGGGCATCACCAGTAAAGAAGCGCTCCTCGCCATGACCAATCCGGTCCAGTTCCCGGTCGAGCGCGGTAAAGGCCGTTGCCCCTAATTGCACTTCGAGTGAGTGATAGGAAAGGCGAGAGAGATAGCCTGTCTCATCCACATGAACCCATGATCCCTTTTGAAGATGATCGACCAGAGGCGACTTGGTGTTGACCATGGTTTTGGTCTTGATGCCGGTATCAAGGATCAGGACAGTGTTTCCAGTGGATCGCTTCTCAAAACCGACAACCTCACCAACCACTTCCTCACCCCGCTCTTGAAGTTTGGTCGTGTTACGCGTCTTGGTGATATCGACGCGAGATCTCTCGGCTAGCGTCTCGGTCCAGCCATCCTTGAACGCCATCACATTGCGGCGGACTTCTGTGGCAAGACCGCGTGATTCCAGCTCGCGCGCACGAGCGCGAAGTGCATTGCCCCAGATGGCATGATCAGGATCACGCCCGCCTAGGTCTTGGAGCCGAACTTCTCCCCGTCTATCAAGCTCGGCCGCAAGGGCCTTATCCAGACGACTGAACCCCTTGGCATGGATATCCCGATCAAGGGCCATACGCTCATCGAAGATCGAGCGCTCTCCTAGTTCTGCCGTCGCCCGTTCCCGTGCTTGATGGCGAAGACCGTGAGAGAGATAATCGCGGGGAATACGTAACTCATGACCCTCGCGAGTTCTCCCCCGCAAGATAACATGAGCATGGGGATTATCCGTGTTCCAATGATTGATCGCGACCCATTCTGTCCCAACACCAAGGTCGCTTTCCATCTGGCCCATCACATCGCGCACATAGCCCTGAAGATCTTCCATGCGCGAAGCACTCTCTGGCGCGATCATAATCCGAAAGTGGCGTGGGTCTTCCTGGGTCCAGTCATCGAGCTCGCGTGAGAGGCCTTCAACCTTATCCCGATAAGCATCATAGAACTGGCCCTGCTCATCATCTCGCGCTGCCCCATCACGACCCAGATAAGCAGCATGGGCGGCAAGCTTCGCGCTACCCGCACGATGGGCCGAGAAGGACACTTTGATCACAACCCGCTGGCGCCTGTCCGAACTAAACCCACTACCACCGCGAGCACCGCCAACGCCACCACCCCGGAACGAACCACCGGATCCAAGGCGTACCCCGCCAATCGCCTTGCTCAAGCGGGCACCCAAGGCCCCAGACCTCGCATCCCCGCGCCGCCCAACAGCAAGGCGGATGTTCAACTCCTCAGATCCGCGCTCTGCCATGCTTGGGCTCCTGAATGACCATGCTTTGTCACGCCATGTGACACACAAGGAAGTTGTGACTTGCCACCAACAACTTCCATAAAACATAGCACATACAGGCCCTTGAGCAAGTGAAAACTTGCTCTTTATCTTGCTGTATTCAAATATTCGTGCTTATATTGGTTGTAATTTCAAATGGATACAAGCTATGACAAAGCACTATACTACAATACAATCTATGTTTAGAAGTTTCTGGCTGCAATTTTTACATGGTGACAACTCGGGCTGGGGCCAAAGTCTTGTCTGGTTGCTCAAATCAAGTGCCATTATGCTGGTCTGGCTTGAGTTCCTCACACTTTTTGCAGCTTGGCCGGGAAGAGTTCCGCATGAGGAATTAGGGCCGGTGTGGCTGAACCTTCTGGGCATAGAGTTTCGGGCACCTTGGGCGGGCATCGCCTATGTCTTTACACCCGACGGGCGGACAGGTGGCTGGCTTCTGTTGATGCGCATATGCGGCGTGATCCTGACCCTGCCGGGGATAGGGCTAGCCCTTCTCTTCGCGGGGCCTTTGCCCAAGTGGCCAAAGAAGCTCGACCGCTTTGCCTACGGCGGGCATTTGCTTGATGAGGCAGGGTCATCAGGGGTCATTGTGGGCCATGCGAAGGGCTTGCCTTGGCAGAAGGTGCCAGACCTTGTCAGGTTTGGTCCGTCTACGGACATTCTGGTCCTTGGCTCCGGCCCTGAGGCCACTGGAGCGTTCCAAGCAGCGCTCAAAAGCTTTGATGGCGCGATCCTGCGCTTTGGTAAGGAAAGGCTCTTAGGCGGCCTGATTGATGACCGTGAAGTTTTACGAGTGGCTGAAGGCGCCATTGCCAATTTCCCGCTTGACCCGCTACGGCAGGTCCGGACCGGTGTTCTGGCATGGGGCGATGTCTGGGCGATGCTGTCGCCGTGTGGCTTCACAGAGCGCCAGCGACTTTTAGCAACCGCCCTTCTGGTTCATGGGCTTGAGACCGCTCCACCCAATGAGCGGACCTTTGTCGGGGTAATGGCAAAGCTTCCTAGTCCCGATCAGCTCTATGCGCGTCTCCATGGTTGGCTTGCCGGGACAGAGATCTTGAAGCCTGCCGCCTATGATCAAGTGACAGCCTTGCTCGCCTTCTGGGCACAGTCTCAAGAGCAAGTGGCTGAAGATCTAGCGCTCATCCCCGGACGCTTGTGGGCCACTCAGAAGGGGTGGAGCTTTAATCTGGGCTGGGCAACTCTGCCTACACTGGCCAACATCTGTGAGTATGGCCCTCGCGTTCTCTCCATCGAGATTAGGTCTCGGAACAAGTGGGATGACCTAGACCCTGTCAGCCTGCCCATGATGCATGCGATCACGCAGCTTCGCATCTTGTTCCGCGATGCCCTGACGTCTGGCAATCGCCCAATATTGATCGTGCTAGAGCCTGACATGCCAGATGATCTGGCTTGGATGATCAAGGCGGTCCACGCTGATCTCAAGCGAAGCGGGGTATCTTTCCTCGTGCACGCGAGAGCACCCAGGGACATCCGCGCTGCCTTCAAGCTTGGGGGCAAAGAGCCCATGTGCTCTGTCTTCGACACCGTGATCATGACAGAGCCCGATTACATGACTTTTATCGAGGTGGTCGATAATTATGCGATCGCGAGTGAAGGGGTAAGGCATGTCCGTCGTGGTGAGATCCTGATCGCGGAGGCTGGTCGTCAGCCGGTTCGGTTGCACCCGGCTGAGCCCGATATGCTTGCGATGGCTTCCTATAGCCCGACCGAGCCAGTCCAAAGGCCAGAGCCTTGGAGTGAGGCTGCGGTCTCCTATCCGCTAGGGGCAAGTCTGCCCAAGCAGGTGGTGGTGAAGATACCCAAGCAGAAGGTGACAAAGCGACAGGAGATTGTCCCTGTCACTGCGAGCCAGGGCACGCCACCCAAAGCGTCAAAGTCCGAGCCGCTGGTGACCAAAGATGATCTCACCTCGGGGACGGCGCGTCTCAAACGCGCGTTGGCGAAGCGGACTGGTGGCACGTCCCCTAATCAAGCTCGCCTGATTTGAGGGCCACCCATGACCACACGCAAACAACTCACGCTCCACCTCGATGACGCCACTGCCCGCGCGCTTGATCACGAGGCCAAGTTGCGCGGCCTTACCCTCTCACGAGCCGCCAACGATGCGCTTAAGCGCGTCCTCATCCATGACCGTGCTGACGCCATCGCCGATACGATCAAAGCCCGCCTGGATC
>JAIXUU010000206.1 GCA_027483405.1 Planctomyces sp.
AGGGTTCCTCCATCATCGACCTGAAATCCATCAACATGATTCTGGAGGAGAGGAGACCGTGACCAACAATCTTTCTCTCTCAAGTTTCACACGATGGATTCATAACCAATCGGCATGGGCCCTGCTGCTGGCAGTCAGTTTGATCCATTCGACGATGGTGGTTGCTCAGGAAGCCCCGCTCCAATCCTCACCCAAACGGCCCAATGTCCTGATGATTGCCATTGATGATCAGAATGACTGGATCGAACCGCTGGGTGGACATCCACTGGTCAAAACGCCGCATCTCAAAGCACTTGCTGAGCGAGGTACGGTCTTTTTGAATGCTCATTGCCAGGCTCCTCTATGCAATCCTTCGCGAACGAGTCTTCTCTTAGGCTTGCGGAGCACGACAACGGGTATCTATGGGCTATCTCCCTGGTTTAGAGATGTCCCGGCACTCTCGGGACGACTCACGTTGCCGCAGGCCTTTGGCAAGGCAGGCTATACCACTCTCACCACAGGAAAAATCTTTCATGGAGGTGGCGGTAAGCCCAAAGATCGCCTGAAAGAGTTCGACGAATGGGGCCCAGCGGGAGGTGTCGGAAAACGTCCTGAAAAGCGGCTTATCCAGCCTCCGCCTCATCCCAATCCACTGGTCGATTGGGGTGCCTTTCCTCATCTGGATAGTGAAAAAGGCGATACTCAGATCACCGATTGGGCCATCGAAAAACTGAAGCAGCGGCAAATCCAACAGTCGTCATCAACAGGTGAATCCAAACCTTTTCTGATGTGTGTGGGATACTTCCTGCCACATGTTCCCTGCTACGTCACGCCCGAATGGCTGGCCATGTATCCTGATGACGATTCGATTTTGCCGTTGATCAATGAAGAGGATCGAAAGGATACCCCCCGCTTCTCGTGGTATCTGCATTGGCGGTTGCCCGAACCACGACTGAAGTGGCTGCAGCAGCATGAGCACTGGAGATCATTGGTACGTTCGTACCTGGCATCGACATCGTATGTCGATGCCCAGATCGGTCGGCTCTTGGCAGCGCTGGAAGCTAGTGGCGAGGCGAACAACACATTGATCGTCCTCTGGTCTGATCACGGCTTGCATCTTGGCGAGAAGGGGATCACCGGTAAGAACACGCTCTGGGAGCGCTCCACTCGTGTTCCTCTCCTCTTCGCCGGCCCGGGAGTTCTCGCAGGTGGAAAATGCGTAGAACCCGTCGAACTGCTCGATATCTACCCCACGCTGGCACAGCTTTGCCAGCTTGTGGCCCCGACTGATCTGGAAGGGGTCTCACTTGTTCCGCAATTGACGAACCCACTCGCTGTTCGCCAGCGACCGGCGATCACCTCCCACAATCAAGGTAACCATGCGATCCGTACGCGAGATCATCGCTACATTCGTTATGCCGATGGTTCGGAAGAATTGTACGATCACCTCGTCGATCCTCATGAACTCAAGAATCTTGCCGATGATCCAGCACATTCAGGCCTCAAGAAACAACTCAATTCATGGCTCCCATCGATCGATCAACCACCTGTACCGGGAAGTAAAGACCGGGTTCTCACCTTTGACCGGCCGACGAACCGCGCGATCTGGGAAGGCGAGCTCATTGAGCTTTCTTCCCCGATCCCGGAATAGTCTTAACTTTTGATTTTGTTCATTCGATATCCGCGAAGCAGCTTCACTTGAGATATTCCACAATGAGATACCTTTTCATCGTTTTTGCGTTACTCGTTGTTGAATGCCTGTCTGGCAGGCTGGCTATGGCTCAGCAGGAAGTCCCGCGGCTTCCGAATATCTTGTGGCTGACAAGTGAAGACCACGGGCCGCATATGGGTTGCTATGGTGATCGGCTGGCACGCACCCCGCATGTCGATCAACTGGCCGAGAAAGGAATGCGGTACCGGATGGCATGGTCCGTGGTGCCTGTCTGTGCACCCGCTCGCACAGCTATCATCACCGGCGTTTACCCATCGGCCAGTGGTGCGCTTCATATGCGATCGATGGTTCCCTGGCCAGAAGAGCAACTGCTCTTCCCGGCTTATCTACGCAAAGCCGGTTATTACACGACAAACAACTCGAAAGAAGACTACAACGTCCCCAAAGCGGTTCCCCCCTGGGATAAATCGGGCGCGAATGCCCATTGGAGAAATCGCAAATCTGGCCAGCCCTTCTTTGCGGTCTTTAACTCGACGAAAAGTCACGAAAGCCAGATTCGCAAACGGCCTCATCAGGCCGTGACCAATCCTGCTGATGTCCGCATTCCCAAGTACCATCCTGATACGCCGGAAGTGCGCCAAGACTGGGCACAGTATTACGACCAGGTGAGTGCCGCCGATGCCGACGCTGGGGTTCACCTTCAGGAACTGGCAGAGGCAGGCCTCGCGGAGGAGACAATTGTCTTTTATTTCGCAGATCACGGAAGTGGCATGCCCAGAAACAAACGCTGGGCTGGCAACACGGGATTGCAGGTGCCCTTTGTCGTTTACTTCCCCGAAAAGTATCGCCACCTGGCCCCCGCAGATTATCGTGCCGGGGGTGTTTCCGACCGATTGATCAGTTTTGTCGACCTGGCTCCCACAGTACTGAGTCTGGCGAATATCCAGCCTCCAGCCTACATGCAGGGCCACGCCTTTGCCGGTCCTTACGCTGCTCCTGCCCCCCAGTACATGTTTGGTGTTCGCGGACGCATGGATGAGCGGCCCGATCATGTTCGCAGTGTGACAGATGGTCGATATGTCTATCTGCGGAATTACCTGCTGCATCTTCCCCATGGCCAGTATCTGGAGTACCAGTTTCAGACCCCCACGACGGTTGTCTGGAAAACATTATTCGATCAAGGGAAGCTCAATCCGGCACAGTCCGCCATGTGGGTCACGCCGCGTGAACCCGAAGAACTTTATGATCTCTCCAGCGATCCTGATGAGGTTGTTAATCTGGCACTTGATCCGGCACACGCCGAAACGATCGCCCGCTTTCGGAAAGTTCTGTTCGATCAGAATGTGCGAGTCCGCGATGTCTGCTACCTTCCTGAAGACGAGATGCACCGCCGGTCAAAATCAACCACTCCGTGGGGACTGGGCCATAGCCCGGAAACATTCGCCCTCGAAAAGACGATAGAGGCTGCTGATGTGGCAGCCTCCAAAGCAGCGAAGATTGAGGAACTGTCAAAGTTTCTCAGTGATCCCGAACCGGGTGTTCGCTACTGGGGTCTCATCGGCTTGCTCATTCGTCAGCAGCGGGACGAGCCAATCCCTTTGCAGGCTGTTTTACTGCTGATGAAGGATGAATCACCGTCGGTACAGATTGTCGCTGCGCAACTGGCTGTGCTCGCTGGTTCCTCAGCCGAGCAGGCCCAGGGGCTTGCTTTGCTCAAGACGTTGGCGACACCTGAGAAGAGTGATGTGCTGACCTCGATCAGCGCACTGACGGCCATTGAATCTCTGGGAGATCGAGGCCAGTCACTCTGGGACGATCTTCTGCTGATGAACACAACAAACCTCAAGCTGCCTGACCAGCGCTTCAGTCCGTACATTCCTCGATTGCTCCTGAATCTTAAGGAACTGAAAGAACGTCGATCATCGCGCCCGTAGGATCCGCTGTGCGGGCCATGATAAATGAATCAATACAGTCATCACTGACCTGTGTCGCCAGATCTTTGGAAAAGTTCGTAGCGACAAGAGAATGCCGAACATGGTCCGCACAGCGGACCCTACGAAAGATATCACAATATGTCTTCACGACGGCGAATCCATCAGCTGGTGATCCTGTTCTTTGCGGGACTTACGTTCAGCGGCCATCTGCTCGCCGCCGAGGCTCCCGTTCAGCCGCTGAATATTGTGGTTCTCTACGCCGATGACTGGCGTTTTGACTCACTGGGCTGTGCCGGCAACCCCATCATCCAGACACCTCACATCGATGCCCTTGCGGCCAAGGGCATTCGCTTTCCGCGTAATGCCGTCACCACCTCCATCTGCGGAGTCTCCCGCGCCACGCTCCTCACTGGCCAATGGATGTCGCGTCATGGCAACCCGGCCTTCGAGATGTTCAAAACCCCTTGGGCTGAAACGTATCCTGCGATCCTTCGTGAAAGGGGCTATCACTTGGCCCATGTTGGCAAGTGGCACAACGGCAAGTTCCCCGCTGCCAACTACGATTACAGCCGCATTTCACCCACAAGGCACTGGGTTCCCGCTCGGGGCGAAGCCGGTAAGAAAGGCGAGAAGGTTCATATCACCGCCCTTCAGGAACAGGATGCCCTCGACTTCTTCGACAGCCGCCCGCAGGACAAGCCTTTCTGCCTGACAGTTGCCTTCTTCGCTCCCCACGCGGATGACCCTTCACCCGCACAGTACCTGCCGCAGCCGAAAAGCATGTCGCTGTATGCCAACGACATCATCCCAGTCCCTGCGACAGCGAACGCGCAAGCCTTTCGGAATCTGCCACCCTTCCTGGCGAACGACAAGCAGGAGGGCCGCCGCCGCTGGTCTTTAAGGTTCGCCAGTGAAGAAGCCTTCCAGACGTCGATGAAAAACTACTACCGGCTCATCACCGAAGTCGATGCTGCCTGCGGCCGCATTCTGGATCGATTGAAGGCGGAGGGATTGGCGGATAAGACGCTCATCCTCTTCACCACGGACAACGGCTATTTCCATGCAGAAAAGGGCCTGGCTGACAAGTGGTATCCCTATGAAGAAAGTATCCGCGTGCCGCTGGTGATCGTCGATCCCCGGATGGACAAATCACTGGCGGGAATGACGAACAATGCCCAGACGCTCAATGTTGATCTCGCGCCGACGATCCTTCGGGCCGCCGGTGCCCAGCCCACCCAGCGGATGCAAGGCGAGGATATGTCGCCACTCTATCTGGGAACGCCCGCCTCAAGACAGGCCGCCGCCGACAGTTGGCGAACCGACTTCTTCTATGAGCACTCCACCATTCGCGACATTTCGTTTATCCCCTCGTCACAAGCCCTCGTAACACCTGAGTGGAAGTATCTCTATTGGCCAGATTTTCAGCGGGAAGAACTCTTTCATCTCACCACTGATCCTCGCGAAGAACACGACTTGGCCGGAGATGAAAAATCTCTCGACACTTTACATGATCTCCGTGAGCGCTTCGCGAAGCGACGAGATCTCGCCAGGTAACGCCCACTATTTTGCCTCGCTGGTCACCCGCAGTTCGCCCCAATAGGCGAATTCATAGGCCCAGTTGTTCGCCTCGTTGAGGACTTCGATCACAGGCTGTGTCCCTGCGAACGGAGCCAGATCGATCTCCCGGCGGGCCCAGCCATTCTCGGTCGTCGACTTGCCGATGATCTCTTCATGGATCACTTTCCCGTTGACCTTAACCACCAGCCGGAAGTCGCCGCGCGTGTCGTGCGCCACATGGATCAGCAGTCGGCTCGGCTTGTCGGCGGGGAGGTCGAAGACTCCCTTCGCCACCATCGGTCGCTTCTGATCGACAGGATGTGTCCGCACGACAACTTTTTGACCGCCATATTCCTTGAGCAATCCGACACCGTTGAGTCCCGAGGAAACCTCCGCAAAGCCCGGTGCAACTGTCTGAAAGATCGCCCCGAATTCCGCCGGGTTGTTCGATTCACGGGGCGCGACTTCGAACGCTCCTGGCAGTTGCCGTGCGCTTGGGTCACCCGGTGGCTTGTCGAGGATGACATACGCCATCAAATCAGCAACCTCCTGACGCGACAACTGCTTTTCGATCCCTTCGGGCATCAGCGAGAGTTCGCTCAGCTTGTATTCCTCGATCGTGTTGCGGGGAATGATCTCCACCTTCCCCCCCTGCACCTTCAGGACAACCCGCTCGGGCGAATCCTCAGTCAACAGACCGCTTAAAGCCCGACCGTCGTCAGTGATCACCGTGCACGAGCGATAACCCGCACCAATGACCAGATTCGGGTCGAAGATATTCGAAAGGAGCTGCGTGTAGTCGTTGCGACCATTGAGCGTGATCTCCGGCCCGACCTCCGCCCCTTCGCCGTACATCTTGTGGCATTGCCCGCACACCTTGCTGAAGATGAGCTGGCCTTTCATCGCGTCCCCCGGTGTGGTGCGAACGAGATGCCGCATCTCGGCAACCACGCGTTCCCGCTGCGGGTCGCGGCCTGAACGCACCTGTCCCCACACTTCACCCAGCCGCTTGGAAAGCTGTTCATCACCCAGATCCGCGATGCGTCGTGCCTGAAGCGAACTGAGAGCTGCTATAGGAATCTGCTTCTTCTCCATCGCTGCCAATAGCGCTGCAGCCCACGAAGGTCGCTGGGTGAGCAGTTCGATCGCCTTGGGCTGCAGATCGGCTGCGAGCTTCGGGTAGTAAGCCAGAGCGAATTCACTGACTTCGGGATCATCCAGCCGCGACAAAGTCGCCAGCAGCTTCCCCTTGAAATCGCTCGCAGCGGGCGGCTGGCCATCGAATATGGCGGCCACACTTCGCAGCACTTCATCCTGTCCAGCAGCCACGAGCGCACCGGCAGCGGCCAGTCGCTCCTCTTCCTTGAAGGTGGGCGTTTCCAGCACTTTGCGAGCAGCAGCGTACCCTTCCGAATCTCCCCAGGTCGTCGCCAGAAGCGCGGCCGGCACAAAGTTACGGCTGGAAGGATCGGCCACGATTTTTTGAATGACCGGCCCGACCAACTGGCGAACGGCCGCCAAACGGTCACCCGCCAGCTGCCGTGTCTGAATCTGAGTTGCCAGCACGTTCAGCACCTGCCGAGCCGCCTCATTGGCCGGATCGGTGGCGAGAATCGTTTGCAGCACGACCGCATCGGGCTGGGGCTGCGACAAGACCCAGTCCATCAACCGGCCATCCAGTGATTTCGCCAATGCACTCGACCGGTATTCCGACGAGGCGAGGAGATCACCCAGGAGTTCTGGTCTACGCCCATAAAAAGCTTTGATAGTCTGCCACGCGAGCCGATGAGCATGAGCATCATCGCCAAATTCAGGAGCTGCCATCTTGAAGGCACGATGCAGCGATTCATCCGTAAGGCCATGCTCGGCAGCACGGGTCATCGCGATCAACGCCTGAAGGCGCACACGGGCATCCGCATCACTTAAGGCCGAACCAATCTGTTCAAACACCACCGCGGCCGCTGCTTTGTCGGATGAAGGCACCGCTATCTGGCCATCCGTTCCGATCATCAGGCTTCCCACGGCCTTGCGCAAGGCCCAGGCGCGGATCAAAGGGTCGCGATTCACTGTCGCCTGCTTTGTCTGCTCTTTGTTGAATCCAGGCGCGAAGCTGGCGATTTGAAATGCCACTCGTTGCCGGCGAGCTTCAGTCGACTCGTTGAGGGCCAGTGCCAGCAACTTCTTGTGCAGCGAATCACTCTTCCCGTCCTTGCGCCACAGCCGCTCCTCCAGAATCCTTTGGGCGGTGCCGCGAGTCCAGACGTTCGGATTTGCTAACAGTTCCACCAGCTGGTCGTCGCTGGAAGTCACCAGGTCGAAGTTCGCCTTTCGAGGCGTCTCCTTGTATCGCACGCGATAGAGCCGCCCTTTGAGCCGGTCGATCCCCTCGGGATCGCGGTTGGCGTCTTGATAGCAATGATAGCGGTCGTACCAATCGAGGATGTAGAGCGAGCCGTCCGGCCCCGTCTTCTG
>JAIXUU010000036.1 GCA_027483405.1 Planctomyces sp.
CTGATCATTATGGCGGTCGTCACGACGTTTATGACCAGCCCGATTCTGCGACGACTGCTCCCACATGTGGATACGAGCGTCGCTTGAACATCGCTTGCATCAACGGCGTTCGCGTTTATTTTGACGATGTTCCAAAGACATCGGAACTGAAGGCGCAGCAAGAGAGCCCTGCAACTCTGGCAGGGCTCGATCGATGCGCTGTTAGAATAACCAGCTTCAAATGCCTGTGGCTTACCCAGCATGAACACAGAGTGCTGCTGACAGCAGGCCGCAATTAGATGCCGTATTTAGCTTTACGGATTTTTTTCCGTTTGGCCTTCCAGCGGTTATGGATCTTCTGCGTGGTCGTCAGGCTGACCTTTGGGCGGCTGGTTTTGGGGCGATGACGCATGGCTCGCGTCCCTTCGAAAACAGAGTGCAGATGCGGATGGTCTAAGCAAACAATTGTCTGAGAGATTAACAGAGAAACCATTCGCTGAAAAGTGAATGGATGACAGTTCCTGAGGTTGGTGATATCTTATTTCTCATGAACGATTTACGTCTACATCCCAGCCGTCCGGAACAAAGCGAGCGTGTCCGCAAAAGGTTGCGATTGTGTACTGGCGTATCGTATGGGCGACTGGTTTTGCCTTTTCGGACACTTCTTTCACCCCTGGCTGGATTTACCAATCTTCCTTTTCGCAGAGTTGTTCATGAGTTGGGTGGCCTTGGATTAGGCACGACGGATCTTGTCAATGCCCGTGGGCTCCTGGCGGGTTCCGAGAAAACATTGCGGCTGATTGCCACACATCCCATCGATCGGCCCTTTGCTGTGCAGATTTTTGGTGGCGAAGCCTCGATCATGCGGGATGCTGCACAGTTTCTGGAAGCTCGTGGGGTCGATTCAATCGATATCAATATGGGATGCCCCGTTCCCAAAGTTGTCAAGACGGGGGCCGGTGCCAGCCTGATGTGTCATGCCGATGCAGCCACCGAACTGGTCAAAGCTGTGGTTGAAGCTGTCAAGGTCCCTGTCACTGTCAAAATGCGTTTGGGCTGGGATGCCAGTCAGTTAACAGCCCCTCGATTTGCACGTGAGTTTGAACAAGTCGGTGTGGCAGCTGTCGCGATTCATGGTCGTACGAGAGCTCAGGGGTTTAGTGGAACGGTTAATCGAGATGGAATTCGTCAGGTCGTCGAAGCTGTGGATTCCATTCCTGTGATTGCAAATGGCGATATCCGCAGTGTGGATGACGCGATTGCGATGTACGACGAAACTGGCTGCCAGGCGATTTCCATTGGTCGTGGTGCGCTGGCGAATCCCTGGATCTTCCGCCAACTCACCGAGTGGGAATCAACGGGAGATTGGGCTCCTGCAGGGAGCTTTAATGACCGTCTGCTCTTGATGCGCCGGCAGTTTCGATATCTGCAGGAATGGGTGGGTGAAGAAACAGCCGTCAGTGCGTTCCGAAAAATGTCCCACTGGTATACCAAAGCCATGCGTGTGGGGCCCGCACTCCGGCATGCTGTCCAGTCGGCAAAAACGGGAGAAGAGTTTGAACAGGCTCTTCAGGAAATTGCCTTAGCGGGGCCTCGAGGTGCGACAAAAGATGGTCTGCTCCCTGACTTTGAGATCCCGGTTCCTTCCGGGCCGAATGAGCATTGGTGATTGATCCCGGGATGACAGAGGCGAGATCGCTCCATGCGACTCACTTCCTGGCAAGTCATATTCAGCAAACATGAGTTTTTACTACGATGAACAATCCCTCCAGGACAGGCCAGACAGAGAATCTGCTCACCTGTCTGGGCTGTAATCTGTTATGCGACGACCTGGAACTATCAGGTGGCATCGCTGAGTTAGAGTCAAACCTCAAGCAGATCTGCCCGCGTGGTGCCGATTGGCTGAGGAGATCACAGGAACCGATCGAAATTCCTGCGAGATTATTGGAACATCAGATTCTGGAAGCCATTACCTGGCTTCAGGCGGCCCACGCTCCGCTCTGGATTATCGACCATCAACAATCGCTGGCTGCCAGCCAGTCGATTATGGCAACTGCCGAAAAAAGTCGAGGTATTCTCGTTTTACCTGCTTCTCAAATCGCTGAAGGGGCCAATCGGGCAGCCAGCCATGTTGGACAAGTCGTCTGCTCCCTGGGCGATGTTCGTTCCCGTGCCGATACGATCATCCTCTGGGGCTGTGATCCTGCAAATTCACATCCGCGACTGATTGAACGTCTCGGCCATCATCATGATTACCAGGGAACTGGTTCGAATCGATCACTTCAATGGATCGTCGTTGGAGATGTTTCGCCATCCTCGATCCAGCAACTGACAGCCAGCGGCCAGACGGTTCGCAGTTTCCCGTGGGATAAAGATCTCACGTTTTCGAAGCTACAACTTTTAAGAAGCATGATTCTTCCAAAGAATCAGCAAGTCGCAGTTTCATCCGCAGATGCCAGCGTGGCCGAATTGGCAGAACTGATGCGCTCGACCCGGTATGGATGTCTCTTTTTCGGAGAAGCTTTCTGCCAGCCCGAAATGGCCGCATCGGCCACGGAGTCTTTGCAACGACTGGTCATCGAACTGAATGACGGCAGGGCATTCCATTCGCAATATCTGGCCAACCATGGCGATTTCGGGATGGGTTCCGTCGTCTGCACATGGCAAACGGGCTATGCCGGGGCCATCAGTTTCCAGCAGGGGCAGATTGATCACGATGGCAACCGTTTTTCTGTAGAACGGCTGCTTCGGGAGCAAAGTACTGACTGTCTGGTGCTGGTCGGTGACCATGCGCTCGAGCATATTCCTCAAGAATCGATCGCCCAGATGGCAGCACAACCTGTCATCTGGTTTCGATCATGCTCCACCGAATGCAGTTTCCCCCAGCTCGTTGATATACGCGTCCAACGCGATGGGATTGACCGCCGAGCTGTGTTTCACCGGTTGGATCAGCTGACACTCCCCGCCCGAGCCTGGAACGATTCGACTCTTCCTGATCTAACGGCAGTTCTCGACAAGATCCGGAATGGGCTGTCACGCTGATCCCTGGTGATCTGCGGAATCGTTATCGATTCATACCGGAAAACCACGTTTTCGGATTCCAACTCACGTTCCGAATCCCTCGCTCAGACGATGATGTGCTGGCTGATTCGGAAGCCGGGGCGGGAGGTGGTGAAGGGGGCAGCATCAATTCTCCCGATCCGCCCGATGGTGGAATCGGCTGGAGAAGTGGCATGGGTTCGCCGCTGGCGGGATATTCGGTGTAGGGTGGTGTTGGTGGAGCTGTTTGCTCAGTCACTTGAGCAGCTCGACAACCTGTCCATGTCAGCATCACTCCGCAGAGTGCAACTTGTGCGATTTGAGTGAAGCGATTTGCCCGCATGTGATCTACCTTCCGATGGCTTGGGGATGTACCTGAAGACCATCGTGGGACACGTCATGCTTGACTGCCCTCCGTGGCCGCCCCGATTCCATTCGGCAGCTTGCGATCCTTCACGAGTAGCATCGACAGCCCGAAAGCATCGTCTGCGGCGAAGTCCGCCGATTCTACTCTTCCTGGTAGAAAAAGTTCGGCCAATTCCGCCTGAGTAAACTTTGCGGGTCATGGCCATGCGCGACGAAAAACGCCCTGCTGAAGATCAACTCCTGCAGGGCGTTAGTTATCTGGCGATCTCACGATTACCGAACGTAAACTTAGCTGAGCTTGCGTTCGCGAATCCAGTCGGTGTGGAAGAACTCACCTCGTGGCTTATCGGTGCGCTCATAAGTATGGGCACCGAAGTAATCACGCTGAGCCTGGAGCAGATTCGCAGGGAGTCGGCCCTGTCGATAGCCGTCGTAGTAGCTTAAAGCGGCACTGAAGACCGGTGTTGGCAGCCCCAATTGGACGGCCGTGGAAATGACCCGTCGCCAACTGGGCTGTGCCTTGGCGACAGCCGACTTGAAGAAGTCGTCGAGGAGCAGGTTTTCCAGAGTGGGCGACTTATCGAAAGCGGTCTTGATGTCACCGAGGAAGGCACTGCGAATAATGCAGCCACCACGCCAGAGCAGGGCGATATTGCCGTTGTTCAGCTTCCAGCCAAATTCCTTGGCGGCTGCGTCGAGCTGGACATACCCTTGAGCGTAGCTGCAGAGTTTGGAGGCATAGAGTGCCTGGCGGACATCGTCGATAAACTGCTGCTTATCACCAGTGAATTTCGCATCCTTGGGCCCTTCGAGGATCTGCGAAGCGCGGACGCGAGCATCTTTCTGAGCCGACAGGCAGCGGGCGTAGACCGCTTCGGTGATGAGTGTGGTTGGCACACCCAGGTCGAGAGCGTGCTGGCTCATCCACTTACCAGTCCCCTTCTGGGCGGCGGTATCGAGAATTTTGTCAACCAGGTATTCACTTGAATTGCCATCTTTCACAGTGAAGATATCTCGGGTGATCTCGATGAGGTAGCTTTCAAGTTCCCCTTCATTCCAGGACTTGAAGACCTGATAAAGCTCTTCGTTCGACAGGCCCAGAGCATGCTTCAGAATGAAATAGGCTTCGCAGATGAGCTGCATATCGCCATATTCAATCCCGTTATGGACCATCTTCACGTAATGGCCGGCACCAGCGTCTCCCACCCATTCACAGCAGGGAATATCATTATTCGGGCCGACTTTGGCGGAGATGGCCTGGAAAATGTCTTTCACAAATGGCCAGGCATCGGCATGACCGCCCGGCATAATGCTCGGGCCCTTGAGGGCGCCTTCTTCACCACCGGAAACACCGGTTCCAATAAACCGCAAACCTTTTTCACGCAGGTCTTTATCGCGGCGATTGGTATCGACAAAATCGCTGTTACCACCGTCGATGATAATGTCGCCCTTGTCGAGCAACGGCTCCAGTTGATCGATCACGGCATCAACTGGCTTACCAGCCTTCACCATAATCATGATGCGGCGGGGAGCCTTGAGGCTTTTCACAAAGTCTTCGAGGGTGTGATAACCCTTGACGCGATCAATCGTTCCAGCATGCACCTTGTCCGCGGGCTCGTTCTTCAGACCACCCACGAATTCATCGGTCGTGGCTGTCGTACGGTTGTAAACACCGACAGAAAAACCGTGGTTGGCCATGTTGAGGACGAGATTCTGGCCCATCACCGCGAGGCCAATCAGGCCAATGTCATGCTGAGACATGAAAGAAATTCCCGACTATAAGTGAGTGTCTGATTCCGGAATGCTCACGCAGCAACATGTGGTCTTGCGTTCACAGGTGTGGCTAGGCGCGACATAGCAAGGGGAGTTTATGCCAGAATGCGTATCTGGAGCAAATGAACGCCCGTTTTGGCGACTAAGTCTGGCTGAAGTTACTGAGATTTCGCAGCTTCGCATCCTGGCTCACGCTGGATGCATGTCCGCAGATCGACTATTGGCAGGCAAAGTGGAAGTCTGTTTTGCCGCCAGTTTGCGCTTCTCGCGCCAATCGACAACCCACTGAATCACTTCGTAGAAAATGGGTGTCAGGAAGATCCCGAAGAGTGTCACCCCCAGCATGCCCCAGAAAACGGCCGTTCCCAGAGCACGGCGCATTTCGGCACCAGCTCCTTCGCCAATCATCAGTGGCACCACACCCAGGATGAACGCCAGTGATGTCATGATGATCGGACGCAGACGCAACTGGCACGCTTCCAGTACCGCCTGTTGACGGGGAACACCGGCAGCTCGTCGTGCTCTCGCGAATTCGACAATCAGAATAGCGTTTTTACAAGCCAGCCCCACCAGTACCACAAAGCCAATCTGTGTGAAAATGTTGACATCCTGGCCCGTGAGCAGCACCCCCAGAATCGAGCACAACAGGCACATGGGCACCACGAGAATGACCGCCATTGGCAATGCCCAGCTTTCGTATTGAGCAGCGAGGACCAGAAACACGAGCACGACCGCGAGAAGAAATGCATAGATCGCGGTGTTCCCGGCCTGCTGTTGCAGGTAGGCCAATTCCGTCCATTCGGCCCGCATATTTTCGAAGAGTTCGCGATCGGCAATGGCCTTCATCGTTTCGATGGTCTCGCCGGAACTGGCACCCTGAACTGAGTCGAGGTTGACAGTGGACGAAGGATAAAGGTTATGCCGGATGATCATCGAAGGGCCGCTGGCCTCTCGCGTGGTTGCCACGGCAGCCAGAGGTACGACTTCGCCATGTGAATTATGGATTTTCAAGTGCTTGATGTCGTCTGGAGAAAGCCGGAAGTCACCATCGGCTTGAACATTCACCTGCCAAGTCCGGCCAAAACGATTGAAATCATTGACGTAGAGCGAGCCAAAATGCGTTTGAATCGCACTGAAGAGATCATCAATCGAGACACCCATGGCTTTGGCTGCATCGCGGTTCACATCGATGTACAGCCAGGGTGTATTCGCGCTGAAACTGGAAAACACGCGGTCAAAAATCGGATTTGATTGTGCCTTCTCGACGAGGAGTTTCGATTGAGATTCCAGTGCCGATAACCCGTTATCGCCACGATCTTCGATCATCAGCCGAAAGCCGCCGGCGTTTCCTAATCCGTCGATCGCGGGTGCGCCGAGAATGTTGATCCGCGCTTCAGGGATCGCTCTGGCAAGTTTTTCCTCCAGTTGCGTCGCCAGTGCTTTCGCCATGAGGCCAGGTTCATGCCGATGTTCGAAATCGTCGAGCATGAAATAGAACGTCCCGAAGTTGGGTGCATTAGCTCCCAGCAAGAGCGACTGACCGGCAATGCCCACGGTATGCCGAATTCCTTTGGTTTCTTTGGCAATCTCGTGAATGCTGGCCAGAGTGGCTTCGGTACGATCAAGCGAAGCGGCATCAGGAAGTTGAACATTGACCAGCAGATAACCTTTATCCTGAGCCGGAATAAAACCCGCCGGAGCGCGATTGAAAACTTCAAAAGTGGCGTATAGCAATCC
>JAIXUU010000055.1 GCA_027483405.1 Planctomyces sp.
CCATGTGCCAAGCCATGCATGGCTCCGCGGGGATGCTTCCATAGGCCGGTGGGCATGAGATGTCGAGTCCAGGCACCGGGCATTTCGATCAGGTTGTTATCATCCCAGTTGGCTCCACCGCGACCACCGGGATGATGCGAGACTTTTCCCACTGAAACTGTCGTGTACCCCTGGCCTCGAAAGTATTCCGGCATGGAAGCTGGCACTCCTTCGCCATCCTTTTTATGACGTTTGGCCAGTTCAAAGAGGGCATTGTTTCCAGCCGGGCCATACCGGCCGGTGAGCAGCGTACACCGCGAGGCCCCGCAGGTCGGCGCCTGGACATAGTGCCGGGTGAACAGCCGGCTGCGACTCGCCAGCGCATCTATGTGCGGAGTCGAAACACTTCGCGAACCAAAGCACCCCAGCTCAGGCCGCAGATCATCGACACAAATCAACAGCACATTCGGCTGCGCAGCCGACGCGCAAGAGATCAGGGAGACCCAAGCCAGCGCAAACAATGCGAATTGTCTCATGGAAAATGTCTTTGAAGAGATTACAGTCAGAGATCGCTCGGACCGTTGCCTGTCCGATTCATTCACACAGGTTCCCATGAATGGGCGTGCATAGTCAAATCGACAGAAGCAAATGGATCAGGACTCCTTGATTGTGTTCAAACAATTCGAGTGACCCAAGTAATACAATGGGAGAGAAAAATGGCAACTTTTGATTACTTCGTAGGTCCTGTGAAATGTTCTATGTGCGGTCATACTTGCGACGACAGGTCGAGTAATATGCAAACCAAGCTTCAAGTTCGACCATTACTGTCTGAATTAAGGGTTGGTGATTGCATAGACGTCAATTGGAGTGACGTGGTCTCGGCGGGATACATTGAGATTTCTGTTCCAGTGAGGGCAGGTACCTTGACAATATTGGAACCATGGGACTGTTGGAATTGTGGTAAGTCATACAACTGGGCCATGGTTGAGATTACAGAGTGCAGGATTAAGTCGATTCACGAGATTGCACTTTCAGTAGAAAGTCTTGAAAAGGCAAACTACATTTCCGAAGAATGTAGATACCTCTTTGATTCAGTGTCCGGTTCGGATTAACGGCAGGGTGGCCCCGGTTGAAATTCTGATTTCTACCGGGGTGGTGGAGCCACAGGAGGTAATCGCTATCTTGCAGTTCTGAAAGATCCCGATCTACCATAATCAGGGATCCGCATCGGGACTCTTCCGGCAGCCAAACTTCTTTTGCCTCCGGCACTCAGGTAGCCCGCGGACGTGCAACCTGTGCCACCCTGCTGATTTCTAAAGGAATCACACCCGAATGACAATTGAGGAATTCAGTATGATTCAAGAATGTACTTTATCCTATACAGCGAATGCACATCCAGATGGAAGTGTTACCGTAACAATAGAAATCCCATCACGATTTGCTGAATTATGGCTTGTTAAGTTGTCGGCTCTTAAGGCGACAGCAGAAGATTTATCTGACGAAAAATGCAATGAATAACACATGGGCAAACAAAGCAAATCAAAGGGGCAAGACTGAATTGCACTGCCCCCTTTGATTTTTCACTTAGGCATTTTCCGCAGGGTGGCCACGGTTGAAATTCTGATTTCTACCTGGGTGTTGAAGCCACAGGAGGTACTGACTCTATTGCAGTTCAGAAAGATCCCGATCTACCATGATCAGTGATCCGCATCGGGACTCTTCCGGTAACCAAACCTCTTTTGCATCCGGCACACAGGTAGCCCGCAGACGACGAGCATCCTGTGCCACCCTGCGAATGGAGTAAAGGAAATAGGCCATGATTGCTCAGAAGTTAGTGGTGCGATGCACCAACGCTATTGTCGCCTGGATTTTAATCTGTTCTCTGTCTGTCGCCACCGCAGAAGAGCCCTCTCCTCCTCGACGAGTTGTTATCGGTGCCTGTAACTCGACGATACATACTCTAGCCACGATCAATGACTGGCTGCTTGTCGGAAGTGAGTCCGGACGTATCAGCGTTTGGAGCCTAAGCGATCGTCGATGCCTTAAAACTTATAATGTACCGGAGGCCCACTCGACTTGCTGCGCAATGTTTCCTGGCCGCAATGAGGCTGTGCTGGGGTTTTCAGACGGAAAGATCGCAATCGCATCGCTGCCGGAACTCCATTTCAACTGGATGGCGACTAATCATAAATCGCCAGTTATTCGAGTATTGACAGTCTCTGCGAATTGTTTTGTCACCTTAAGCCTGGATGGTGATTTGCAAGTATTTCGACGCCAGGAGAGCGGACAGTGGAACAGCAAATCAACTCGGATCTCACAGGCCAGCTGTTTTGCGATGGCGGGGAAGGATTCGCTTCTTTGCGGAACAATTGACGGGAGCCTGCTGGAACTAAGCCTCGCAGATTTGAAAACCACTCCAGTGACTTCTTACAAAGCGAGAAGCACTGGTTTTGTCGATTTGTGCCAATTGAAGAACGGAGATTTCATTTCTTCCGAAGCCGGCGACGGAGGAGCGGGGTGGGTCAGAGAGTTCAACAAGTCTTCAACGGGTGACAAGGTGTTTCTTGGAGACATTGCACCGTTGTTTTTTCAAGAACATTCCACCCGACAGGTGTTTGCGACCAGCGCTTTACTCGATCGTAGTGGGGTCATCATGGTAAGAGGCCAAGAAGGCGACGCCAGCTGGAAATGCTTCGATGATTTGATCATTCCTGTGACTTGTATGACGTTCATTCCAAACCGACAGGAACGACCACGAGTCATTGCTGGAACGGTCAAAGGTTTTGTAATTATTACAGATGGAGTCGGCTCGAAATGAGCCTTTGCTCTGCAGCACTTGCCCGAATTTGCCATTGAACTTCAGCAATATCCCTGCATAAATGTTCGTGACAACGCACTGCTGGCGCTAAAATGTACTCCGAACAATGCGTGTTGATTCTTGATGTATCGTTCCTGTTTGTTCCAAGAAGCACATAGCTGAGAGACGACAAAGAGTCCACCCCTTTGTTTTTCCGTTGACTTCTCCAACTGGAAGGCACTACGACTCGATGAATTCGATTGAATCCATCTTAAATGGCTTCATTGCCGACATGAACTCGTGGGAGGTTCGATGTTCGCATAGAACGGAGGCTTGCATTGTGGGAGACGCTGACTTCCACGAGTCAGAGAAAACTGGGATGGATGAGTACCGAGCGATCTTTGAGACTTATTGTGATAAGAAACTTGCGGTGCCAAGGGACTATCACTACACCATCCCTCCCGATTACGTTGCTGGAGGTGAACCCATTCTAATCATCACTTACGAAGGCCATGATACTGCCTTCGTTGAGACGCAGCAGATTCATGGATTCCAGAAGAAACATATATATCGACTGATTCTAAGTCTGGACGGATGGCGAATCATAGATAAACATGTTGTCGCAGACGATGGAACCTTATTGCGAGCCTCCCTCTGAGGCTTCAAGCGAACTCGACGCAGAGACAAAGAGGTCGGGACTCATTGTGGTGGTGCCCGAGACGAGCGCAGGAATCGACCACCAATCTGTGGGTCAATCTTGCGGGCTAGGGCAACTGGGCGATTTATGCTGCGCAACGCGGGGGTGAGTGTGTTATCTCCTGGAAGGACTAACTTTCATCTCTCGTTCCGGCGATCAGCCCAATATGGTCCGCACAGCGGACCCTACGGGGGACGGAACGGCCACCACTACTCATCATTCCCCGTGTCCAGCACGGAGAGGAAGGCCTTCTGAGGGATCTCGACAGAGCCGAACTGCTTCATGCGCTTCTTGCCTTCTTTCTGCTTCTCCAGCAGCTTGCGCTTGCGGCTGATATCACCGCCGTAGCACTTGGCAGTCACGTCTTTACGAACCGCAGAAATTGTCTCGCGGGCGATAATTCTGGCACCCAGGGCGGCTTGAATCGGAATCTCGAACTGATGCCGGGAGATTTCCTCTTTGAGCCGCTTACACAAGGCCCGGCCGCGCCGTTCCGCCGATGTCCGGTGGACGATTGTGGAAAGCGCATCGACCCGCTCGCCCTTCACGAGAATATCCATCTTCACGAGGTCAGCAGCGCGATAGCCAATAATCTCGTAGTTCATGGTGCCATAGCCCTGAGTGATACTCTTGAGCTTGTCGTACATGTCGAACACGATTTCAGCCAGTGGAAGTTCCCATACGAGCTGGGCGCGCTGCGGGCCTAAGAATTCCGTAGTGACAAAGACACCCCGGCGGTCAGCACACATCTGCATGACGGCGCCGATCTTATCACTGGGCAGAATGAACGCGACCTTCGCAATCGGCTCGCGGAACTCAGTAATCGAACCCGCATCAGGAACTTCCTGAGGGTTATCGATAAAGACTTCTTCTCCATTCGTCTTGAGAATCTGATACGTCACGTTGGGTGCCGTTTGAATCAGATCGACATTGGCTTCCTTTTCGAGTCTCTGTTGGATGATCTCCATATGGAGCATCCCCAGAAATCCGCAGCGGAAACCAAATCCCAACGCTTCACTCGTATCGGCGGCAAAGCTGAAGCTGGCATCGTTGAGGCTCATGCGGGCGAGTTCTTCCCGCAGATGCTCAAAATCTGAGGCATCAATCGGGTACATCCCGCAGAACACCATCTGCTGAGGAATCTCATAACCGGGAAGTGGAGCGGCCGGTCGCCTCAGATAATCGCAGACGGTATCCCCGACATGCACGTTGCCCAGCACTTTAATGCCAGTGACGATGTAACCCACCTGGCCAGGTCCCAGTTCTTCACAAGGGAGCATATGGGGACGGAACTGACCAATTTCCAGAATTTCATGGGCTGTGCCTGCCTTCATGAAATAAATCTTCTGGCCCTTGGAAATCGTCCCTTCCTTCACACGGATGTAAGTGACCACACCGCGGTAATGATCGTATTTGCTGTCGAAGACCAGTGCCCGTAATGGATCGTCCGGCTTCCCCTTGGGTGCTGGTATTCGCTCGACAATGGCCTTAAAGACATCTTCAATCCCGATCCCGGCTTTGGCAGAGACTTTGAGCGCATTCGATGTATCCAGCCCCACCACCGATTCGATTTCTTCCATCACTTCCGGAATACGGGTCACAGGCAGATCGATCTTGTTGAGCACCGGGATAATTTCCAGATCGCAACCAATCGCTGCATACGCATTGGCGACTGTCTGAGCCTGGACTCCCTGAAAAGCATCCACAACCAGCAACGCCCCTTCGCAAGCGGCCAGACTTCGCGAGACTTCATAATGAAAGTCCACGTGACCGGGCGTATCGATCAGATTGATCTCGTATTCCTGACCGTCCAGCGTGTAATGAATAGCCACCGCCCGGGCTTTGACCGTGATGCCGCGTTCTCGTTCCACATCGAGGTCATCGAGAATCTGCTCACGGAATTCCCGCTGGGTAATGGCTCCACTTTTCAGCAGAAGCTGGTCTGCGAGTGTGCTTTTCCCGTGATCAATGTGGGCAATGATCGAGAAGTTACGAATAAATCGCTGATCAAACATGGACTGCCTGAGCCGGTTTTGTATGGATGGTTTTGTTCAGTCGAACCAGAGTTCAAGATGAATTCGGGTTCGTGAAAAAATGATCTAAATGATGATGCAGGAATAGGTTGCGATATCGGCCATTGCTGAGAATCTGCCTGCACAATGGTCTGCTATCCAAGCCGTTTCGTAGACAACGTCCACGCAACAGCCTGGATTTCCCATCGCCAAGCCAACTTCAGTGTCGCGAGCCTGCCGATTGGGGTCAAGCAGCCTGGCTGGCTCCCCACCGACAGATTCTCTGTTATCGCGAAGTATTGTAGCGGATCGGCTCCGATTCACAGGCCTCATTTATTTGTCGGCCGTTGTTAAAAGTCAGCCGATTTCGGTGTTCGCGGGAACGGAATACAGTCGCGGATATTCTGCATGCCGGTAATCATCTGCACGGTTCTTTCCAGGCCCAGCCCGAAGCCACTGTGAGGAACTGTGCCGTACTCCCGCAATTCGAGGTACCACCAGTAATCAGCAGGATTTAAACCGCATTCCTGCATGCGGCTGATGAGGACATCGTGTCGCTCTTCACGCTGGCTCCCGCCAATGATTTCACCAATTCCAGGAACAAGCACATCCATGGCCCGGACGGTTTTCCCGTCATCGTTCGCCCGCATGTAGAATGATTTAATCTCTCGCGGATAATCCGTCAGAATCACTGGCTGCTTGAAGTGCTTTTCGGTCAGAAACCGTTCATGTTCCGATTGCAGATCCTTCCCCCAGCCCACCGGGTACTCAAAGCTCTGTCCCGATTTCAGCAGGATCTCGACCGCCTCGGTGTATGTCAGCTTGATGAAATCATGTCCCGAAATGTTCTCGAGTGTTGCCAGCAGAGTCGGCTCAATGCGATCGTTGAAGAACTGCAGATCATCCGGGCAGCGCGCCAGCACGTTCTTGATCACTGACCGGACAAAGTCCTCCGCCAGAGCCATGTTGTCTTCCAGTTCATAGAACGGCATCTCAGGCTCAATCATCCAGAACTCGGCCAGATGCCTCGTCGTATTGCTGTTTTCAGCGCGGAAGGTGGGCCCAAACGTGTAGCGATCCCCCACTGAACACGCAAAGATCTCGCCTTCGAGCTGACCACTCACGGTCAGGCCGGCTTTCTTGCCAAAAAAGTCTTTCGTGTAATCAATCTCGAAAGGCTTGCCAGCTTCACTGATTCTGGAACCCTGCAACTGTCCCAGTTTTGCCAGATCGAGCGTCGTCACCTGGAACATATGACCGGCTCCTTCGCAATCGCTCGTCGTGATGATCGGCGCGTGAATGTAAAGAAAACCGCGATCCTGAAAGTAGCGATGAATGGCGTCGCAAATCGCATTGCGTACTCGGGCCATGGCACCGAATGTATTCGTGCGAGGCCGCAGATGCGCCTTTTCTCTTAGAAACTCAAAGCTGTGCCCCTTCTTCTGCAGCGGGTACTTCGCCGCATCAGCCTGTCCGAGCACTTTCAAAGTCTGGGCATGTAGCTCAACCTTCTGCCCTTGTGCTGGAGAATCCTTGAGCTCCCCTGTTACCGCGAGACTTGCCCCGGTCTGTACGAGTTTGATCAGTTCCTCGTAATCCGGCAGCGACTTGTCGGCCACAATCTGCAGATTGGCAAACGAACTTCCATCATTGAGTTCGATGAAGGCAAACCCCTGTTTCGACTCCCGCCGCGTTCGCACCCAGCCACGCACATCGACAATGGTTCCTGGAGTGACTTTCTTCAGGCAATCAGCAACTTTCGTCCGCATGGCAGGCACACTTTCATCCGTGAGGTCGCCCCTCCAGGGCAACAGGCATTGAATTCTTCGAGCCCGAAACAAAACTCACACTGGTATGAACTCACACCGACATTTTCCAGATTCTCCCGCGAAGTGAGTCAAAAGAACAGCCTTGGCGATCTCCTCAAAGATGCCAGACACAACCATCCTACGTCAAAGGGTTCAGCACCATTCCCGAACGCAACTTGGGGTAGAAGTAGGTCGATTTGGGGGGTAACACTTCTCCGCCCTGTGCAATCATTTCCACCTGGGTGACACTCGTCGCAGGAACCAGCACTGCCAGACCGGCACTCTTTTCTTCGATGGCACGGGCGGCTGTCCGATCTTCGTGGACGTATTCCAGATCGGCTTCTTCCCGTGGATTCACCAGTGGTGCCAATCGTGGCAGCACCAGTTGATGCAGCACACTGACTGGTGACTGGCACCACTCAGCCGATTTTCCAGGCGAGACAAGCCGCATCGAAGCCATGTCTTTCAACTCGGCCACCACCCACGTCGAATCCGCAGAAGTTCCCAGAGCCAGGGCACAGCCATTCCCACAGGATTGTGCCAGATCCCACGCATCCTGGGCTGCTGTCGCATGGCTCCCGACCACATCCACTTCAAACACCGGCGTGAGCGCCATACCAATCTGCTGAGCCGTCAACCCCTGCCAGTTTTTGACGATGCGATGCGTCGGCAACACAATTAGCCCGTCATCTTCCGAAGCGACAAACATGCACATCACCGAATTCGCTGCATGCAGTTCATTCGTGATCGTGCCTGTTGCCACCAGTTCCTCGCGATAGGCGAGGGCGGTCTCATAGCGATGATGTCCATCCGCAATCACCACGGGCCGACTCTTCATCAGCGACGTCACTTTCGACATCACCTGCGGGTCGGAAATTGGCCACAACTGGTGCAGCACTCGCTGCTCATCGATCAGTTGTACCCCCGTTTGACCTGCCAGGGCGGTGGTCAGCATCTGCTCGACCTCACCGGCCGGGTCTTCATACAAACCGAAAATGGGCGAAAGATTGGTCTTTACGGCTCGAAAGAGCTTCAATCGATCCGCCTTCGGTGCAGCCAGCGTGCGCTCATGCGGAAAGACCTGACCTTCACCAAATGGCGAGAGCTTGAGCCGCCCCAGAAATCCTTTCCGCACATATTTTTCACCGGCGATCTCGAATGTCTGATGATACACGTAATAGGCATCTGCATGATCACGCGCAAGGATGCCATCGAGCTTGAACTGTGCCAGAAGTGCAGCCGCCCGTTGATAACGTTCATCGGGACCAGGATCATCCGGCAGCGATTCCGGCAGGATCAGATGGACGATATTCGCCGGATGCTTCTGCCGGAACTGGATGAGTTCCTCCGGCCCAATCACGTCATAGGGGGGCGCCGTCACATCGGCTAGATCACCGACTTGACCCAGTTGATAACGCCATCCACAAAACGGACTCACATCGACCATATCAACCTGGCACATTTCACAAAGGACGAACAAGCGGCCCACAATCATCCCAAATGGGTAACTGCGGCCAGATGACTTACTGCGAAGTGTGGCAGAAGTCAGCCAAAAGTTCGACCCTGTCGCTCGGTGGTCGGATTTTCCAGCATTTACGAGGTGACAGGGCTCAACCACGGCAAACGATCGATCGCCACCCGGCGAACTCCATGGAAATACGCATCTTTGTCGATCGTGGTAAACGTTCCGGACGCGAACTCTTCACCTTCGAAAATCGTCATGCGTCCTTTCCCTGCAATGGGTGAAGCAGCGGCCGACCCTCCGACCAGTTTCGGTGCGATATACGTATGCACCTCATCGATCAGATCCAGATCCAAAAATGATCCGAGAATGCGTGCCCCGCCCTCAACCAGAAGATGGGCCATGCTGGCAGCGCGCATCTTATCCAGCAGATGAATCAAGCACGGGTGATGCGCCAGACCAATATCTGTCGAGCCACAGGGCAGCGACCACACCTGGCACCCCGCTGCTTCCAGCAGTTGCCGCCGTTGCTGCCAGTCGGCTTCTCTCTCGGCCATTTGCAGATATTCAGGGCCGATCGTGGCCACAATCGTGGGGATCTTTCTGGCCGTCTGCACCAGTTGACTGTGCGGGCTGATCGATAGCCGCGAGTCGAGCACAATTCTCGCGGGTGTTCGCCGTGGCCCTTTCCAGTCTTCCGGCAGGCGCACGTTCAGTTGGGGATCATCCACCAGCACAGTGCCAATCCCGACGACAATGGCATCGACACGCCCCCGCAGTTCGTGGACAGTCCGCCGCGATGCCTCGCTCGATATCCAGTGCGAATGCCCTGTCTTGGTCGAGATTTTTCCGTCAAGCGTCATGGCCCACTTGGCATGTACCCAGGGCTTGTTGGCACACTGAAAAGCCACAAACGGTGCGAGCAGCTCACGGGCTTTTTCCGCACAGCGACCAACATTCACCGTGATGCCGGCTTGTCGCAATTTATCAATTCCCTGGCCCGAAACATGAGCCGCAGGGTCGATCACTGCTGTCTCTACATGTCGAATCCCAGCCGCGATCAGTGCGTCGGCACAGGGAGGTGTTTTCCCAAAGTGAGAGCAGGGCTCGAGAGTGGTGTAAATCGTCGCACCACGCGTTTTTTCACCAGCCTTTGCCAGGGCATGCACTTCGGCATGAGGCCCGCCAAACCTTTCATGCCAGCCCTCGCCGAGTAGCTGCAGATGTTCGTCCACCACCACTGCGCCCACAGCCGGATTGGGCTCGACAAACCCGACACCACGACGAGCCAGCATCAGGGCATATTCCATCACAGCATCTGGCGTGGCGAATCGCATGTTCTTCCTTCAAGCCTGTCGTTGGTTGCCTGTGATCAGTGCCATGCCTGCTCAGTGCCAAGCTCTTTCAGTGCCATGCTTGCGGCTCTGAGCAAGCATGCCTCCCACGACTGGGTGGCTGGTGGCAAACGTCCTCGTTTGCCACCAGGTCATTGGACTCTGATTGTTAATGACAAACATGCTCTCAAGTCAGGAAAACATATCGCGGATGCATTCGTGCTGGCAACGCATTGTCACTGGGGGCGGATGAAGACATCCGACTCCCTCCTATGCAGTGTTACATTAAATGTAACGTTGAAGGGCACGAAGACCACGCCCTTTCGCAAAGCCTCCAGGGTCGTGCCACCCTTGGGTGACTGTTATGTGAAAAAGACAGCGGCTCTGAGCAAGCATGCCTCCCACAATGTCTTGGCTTCATCCTGTCAGGACTGATGGACTCTATGTGCAAATCCTAAGCGAGATCGTCTCCAAAGGAGGGCGGCTTCATCAGAAATTCCTTGAGATCCAGTTTCCCCGATTGCTCCGCTTCCATCAGATGCAGACGCTGTTCCAGCCGCGAAAGCCGCATCTCCAACTCAGGATGTGTCTGTGCCAACTTGAGAGCACGTTGCGGCCTCGGAACTGCCGGATATCCCAGTTGCCTTTGCAGTGCTGCAAACAGATAGAGCGGATCCTTGCCATGATTCGCTTTGGCAATCCGCCCGGCCGCTTCGCTAAAGAGAATTTCTTCTCCTTGAGGTGCCCGGCTTGTCGTCGAATTCACGTCGACAGGCTCAGTGCCACTTTCCTCAGTCTGCGAAAGCTGTTGGATCGAGGCCTTCTGGGCCGCTTGTTTCTCGCGATTCTTAGCCGCCAGTTCCGATCGATGATACAGCAGGTCGGCAAAATCGACGGTTCCTAATAACGCCCGCAAACGCTTGATCCAGATCTTCCATGCCTCGTTATAAATCGGGTCGCCAGCAATCGCATCGAGGCCGCGATCATACCCCAGTCGATTGCGTGCCAGCGATTCAAACTGAAAGACAAATAATCCCGAAGCGAGCGCCTCTTTCGATTTGTAGTCGGCTTCACGTTCGAGAATTTCGAGTGCCAGCCAATGATCAAATCGACTCCCTTCCTGCTCGGCCTGCTCCATCACAAACGCCTGGAAGGAGGTAAAGTAATGGCCCAGCTGCTTCATCCCGGTGAAGATCACACCACTGTGCAACAACTCGGTTCGCAGATGATTGACCGCCATGGGCAGCCTGGTCGAAGCGAGCAGTTCATCCTGCAGTGCCTGGAGAATTTCCTGTGTGGGCAAATCCTCTTTCAGCCGCTCGCGGAACGTCCGAAAGAAGTAAGCCTGCTCGATATATTCTTCCCGAGCCAGCAGGGCAGGCATCTTGGCACCAGTTCCATTCAGTCCAGAAATCAGACATACATCAGATTGGTGATCTTCAACATGATCATCGCAATCACTTGATTCACGAAACAGGATCGGCAGCAGACTCCGGCTCGCCGGCTATCGAGGCCTCTGCCGGAGCAGCGTTCTCAGCTGAAAGATCCCGATGAATGTTCGACAAAGCAAAATCCCACTCCATCCACATCCGCATGACAGACCACAGGCTGCGCATTCTTGTCAGTTGAGCCTTGGGGAGCTGAGCCGCCTGTGTCAGCCAGGTCTGCGCTGCCGATGTCAAACCCCACATGGCCGCCAGTTGCTGACAGATTCCGTCAGCCGACAAATCTGGCGCTGCCTCTCCACTGGTCAAACCTGCTTCGTAAGCCAACTTGAAAAGCTGAAACAACTCGCGATGGTAAGGATCCACTTCCAGTGGGCGCGTTTGCGATTCCGCCAACTGAATCAACCGGTCAATCTCACCAAGAATTCTCTGGGCAAATAGATCACTCGCTGATCGACTCATTCCACGGCACCCTGTTCAAAACTAACGTCATCCAACCCATCACGGTCCATCAGTTTGCACGGAAAACAGCCCGTATTCTGCCTGCAGAATTCCATTGTAACGTCCGGCAGCTGGTTGTTCCGCTCCACCACATTTTTACTCTTCGAACGGAGCATTCATGCCTTTGAACTATGAGTGACAGCTCCGATCATTCGCAAAAGTCCAACAGACTTCGCAAAATCTCTTTTGATACGGATTCCAATCAACAACTGCGCGGCGGGTGGCTGGGGTTGAGTCTTCGAACCCCCAGCGATTTTCGGCACGAACTGGGGGTTCGCGAAGACGCTCAACCCCAGCCACCCC
>JAIXUU010000446.1 GCA_027483405.1 Planctomyces sp.
GCGACCCGGCTCAGCACAGCACCTTGCCCTTTGCCTGCAGCTTGTGCGGCTCGTGCAGTGATGTCTGCCCAGTCAAGATCGACCTGCATCTGCAGCTGCTCACCTGGCGGAAGCAGATTGCCGCCCTGGGACTTCTCCCCTTTGACAAACGCTGGGGCATGTGGTTTGCCGGCAAGCTCTTCAGCCACCCCAGGCTGTATGAGTTCATGGGGAAAGTCGGCCGCAAGCTCTGGCCGTGGCTCCCCAGATTCATGGTCTACAACGGCCTCAATAAGTGGGGCAAACAACGCGAACTCCCCCCCATGCCAAAGAAGTCATTCCGGGAATTGTACGCGGAGAGAGAACGACAAAAGAAGTCGTAAGCTTCGTTCTCTTTGAGTCCATCATGGCTCAGGCCATGTCGGTCGATTAAGTTCAGCAGGCTGCATGTTGGGAATTTGAAGCGATCCGGCTCACGTTGGTTGGATCAGAATCAAACGAAACCCGCTGGATTGGCTTGATTTATGGCCTGCAGGGGTGTTATCGAAGCAACATCAAGTTTAGGTCATTTACTTCAAAGAAACCCCCACCATGCCTGAACCTACTGTGATTCTCTCGGCCTTTGCTGATGAAGCGGCGAATACCAAGTCGGCCGTCGAGCAGTTTTCATCCCTTTCCGCGTTAGGGCTGTCTTACTACAGCCCCCGGTTTGTCGATGTCGCGGGCACGGGGCAGGTGCAGCATGTCACCGAACTCGATAAGGCGCAACTTAAGCAACTCGCCACCTTGCAGACGCAGTACGGCATGAAGGTCTGCAGCATTGGCTCCAGGCTCGGCAAGGTCAAACTCTTCGATCAGGAAGATGGCTCTCATAACCGGTATGTCGCTCCCAAAAAGTATCTGGAAACGGAAGTTGCCGCCACGATCCGCGCTGCCGAAGCTCTGGGCGCCAAGATTATTCGCGGATTCTCGTTCTATCACCCGCGTGGTGAAGACGCTCTGAAGTACATTCAACCCGCTGCCGATGCCCTGGGCCCGATTGTCGATGCCTGTGCCAAAGCCGGCCTCGTTTACGGCCTCGAAGTCGAAGCCAATCTCGTGGGTCAGAATGGACGAACTCTCGCGGCCCTGGCCAAAGCGGTCAAAAAGCCCAATCTCATCTGCATCTTCGATGGCGGGAATCTCTCCAGCCAGAATCTGCCACCCGAAGCCTGCTTTGCCGAATACCTCGCCATGCGCGATGTCTATGGCTACATGCACATCAAGGATTACAAGATTGATCCGAAGCTGCAGTGGAACGGTGTCGTCGATGAAGAGCGGCTCAAAAATTTCGTCCCTGCCGACGTCGGCGATTCCGGCCACGAACGCATTCTTCGCGATCTCAAGGAAGTTCTTCCCAGAATCGAAAAGAAAATGCTGAAACTCGGCCTGCCAGGCACTTTCCTCGAACTCGAACCACACTTAAAAGGTGGCGGCCAGTTCGGTGGCTTCAGCGGCCCCGATGGCATGGGTGTCGCAGTGCGGGCTCTCTGCCGGCAACTCGACTACATCGGCATCAACTACCGCCTGCGGGATTTCCTCGACATCCGCGCTGCCCGCGGCTTCTAATTCGCGTTCCATGAGACAATAGCGCACCGTGTGCCATGCTTGCAGCCTGCCTAAGTTAATACTGGGCAAGCATGTCTCCGTGACCATCAACGCCCAGTTCTTTCCTAGGAACCGTATCAGGCCCCAAAATGTGAATTTTTTGTGACTGTCAGGCAACTGGATTGACTGAGTGTCGCTGATTCGTCACTATCAGTTGCACATCAATTTCATTGATCTTTTGCGATGCAAGTGGGGCGATGATGGCGAGCGGCATTCAATTGGTGATCTTTGACTGGGCAGGGACGACCATTGATTTCGGTTCGCTCGCACCTGTCCGGGCCTTTGTGGAACTCTTCCGCCGGGAAGATGTCGCTGTCACGACGGCCCAGGCCCGCGTGCCAATGGGCATGCACAAAAAAGATCACATCCGCGAGATGCTGCGGATCAGTGATGTCGCTGCCCGCTGGCAGGCGACCAAAGGAACTGCATGGACAGAAGCCGATGTCGATCGACTCTATCATGCCGTCGCACCAATCCAGCTTGATACAATCAGGCAATCGGCAGAACTCGTGCCTGGTTTACTGCCAGTCATCGAGAGTTTGCGACAATCCGGTCTGAAGATTGGTGGCACCACCGGCTACTTTGAGGCGGCTGCTCAACTCGTTCTCGAGCAAGCCAAAACCCAGGGCTTTATTCCCGATTGCTCCGTCAACGGCGACGAAGTCCCCAAGGGACGACCAGCACCCTGGATGGTCTACAAGGTAATGCAGTTACTCAACGTCTACCCTCCCTCGGCTGTCCTCAAAGTCGGCGATACCCTGCTCGATATCGAAGAAGGGCTCAATGCCGGTGTCTGGAGTGTCGGCGTCTGCGATTCCAGCAGCGAGTGCGGCTACTCTCTCGACGAGTGGCAACAGCTCTCAAGTTCTCAGCGCGATACCGCAATGGCACACGCTCGCGAAAAATTCCTCGCAGCCAAAGCTCATGCCGTCATCGATTCGATTCACGAACTTCCCGCACTGGTGAAATCGATCAACGAACGGATCGCTCGCGGCGAAAAGCCTTAATTCATGACGATCAGCTCTGATACGCTTTCCCTGAAATCATAGCGCTCAGTGTGCCATGCTTGCGGCCTGCCTAAGTTAATACTGGGCAAGCATGTCTTCACAACCAGCCACGCGATGTTATTTCCAGGGAAACGTATTACCTCGCTTTGGCAGGTTGAGCCTGAGCTCCTGTTGATGATGGAACCGCAGGAGTCTTCTGGGTGGTCCGGGCCGGCTCAGGCGATTCCACCGTATCCTGTGGATAGATCAGCACGCGATCTTTCGCCAGCAGAATTAGATCCGTCCGGCCATCGCCCGTCACATCGGCGGCAATCCCTTCGCGAGGCTCGCCACTGCCACCTTCGTCGTCATCGAACGATTTCTGCTCGAATACCCGAAAACTGAGAGCCGCCTCCAGCCCGGTACTGGGGCGATACTGCACAAGTTGCAGGTATTGGCTGCGTGTGTCGATGATTGCCAGATCTGTCCAGCCATCATCATTAAAGTCGCCAGCAACAAGATCAGCAGGATAGGTCTTTTCCTGTGTCATTTCGAACTGGCCCAGCTCAGCAATCTTGGGAGAGACACCGCCGCTATAAAGGACTGCCATCCGATCAGTCCCCAGGACGAGGAGATCCTGTTGATGATCGCCATTGAAATCGCCGGTCTTGAACTGCAGGAAAGGAAAGTCTCCCATGTCGATTTCTTTCCAAGCCACCAGGCCCTCCGGTGCCTGGCGATAAACACGCAGTTTGCTCAACCCACCGTCATAGAGCACAAC
>JAIXUU010000364.1 GCA_027483405.1 Planctomyces sp.
GCTGGGCCAGTTACTGGCATACGTTCCTCATGACCCGTCACGGCATGAATGATTCCGAAGTCATTGATTATGCCGACCATCACAGTGGGACGGTCGCAATGACACCGCAAAGGCTGAACCCCTATAAAGTCGGGATTGAACTCTTCCGCAATATCGAAGAGCGCTGGAACAATGGCCAGTTCGGCGCTGAGTACGACAACTGCACTGACATGAAAGAAAAGGCCCGCTGGAAGAAGGATGTTGGATTAGGCCGCCAGAAGATTTTTGAAGTTCGCCGGATTCATAACGATATCACATTTATCGATGAATTCCTGACGCCGGAGTTTTGTGCCCAGCACAAGTTCTTCTCGTTTGCCTATAACCCTTCAGCAGATCAGTACGAAATTGCTTCGCGAGAGTTCGATCAGATCAAACAGCAGCTCTTAACCAGTCTGACAAATCATGGCCGGCCATTCATTTATGTGGTGGATGGGAACTATCGTAACCGTGGTGAGCTTTACCTGCAGCATCAGTATCATGGGGTTGAACTGAAACAAGGACACACCCAGGATACTCTGGTCAATCTCCAGAAACTCTGGGCACGCCCTGTGCACATTGAAACAGTCGTCGACGACAAGCCCACAGTCATCTCTTATGACGGGCATTCCCACCAGACCAAAATTGCTTCTCAAAGTTAGGCGCGTGCTGAAATTCTCTGGTGGCGCTGAAGCGAATTCTGGTAAAGGCATTAGCGCCTGTGCGTGACCTAACCGGGAAAGGATGGGTCTCAGACCGCACATATGCTAGACTGAGTCGCATCCCTCAACAGCTGAATAATCAACGGAAAATGGATTAACGCAACCATTTACTGTGATAAGCAGTCGAAGTCCGTTTTTTCGAGAGCAGGTCAGTGGCCATTGGTTTGCAAAAACGCTGGATTCGAGATCTGGTCATACTCGGCATCATCGCAGGGGCGATCGCACTGATCTGCCTGTTTCGCATTCAGCAGGTTACGTCCCATTCAAAAAGCGGGGCGCTGACGCCGGTTCTCCCCTCGAATCATGCGCATGAAACGTCACTTCGACTCAGGAATACACCGCAATTCGAAGGGATCGATCAGCAGAACCGCATGTTTCGTCTCGATTCGATCCTCGGACGTCACGAGATCTACCTGTTGTTCGTTCGAGAGATCGATGCCGCCGATTCCCGGGCGGCTCTGGAAGCTTTGAAACGAATGGCTCGTGTGACCTCTTCGCCTGCGAAAGTCCGGTCAAATACAGCCTGGGAAGAAACTCAACTCGTGGTCGTCACAACATCGCTGCCACCAATTGTTCGAGCCGAACTGGGAAGAACGGGAAAGTTTGGTGGGACGATTCTCAGCGACGCGACCGGCGAAATTCGACGATTGTGGAATGTCAGCAATTTCCCCACGCTGTTTCATATCAATCGAGCCAGCCAGGTCCGCCACGAGCTGTTGCTCTATAATCCAGACAACTCAGCTGCGATTGAACAGTCAGCACCCACCGAACGGCCCGAATGGCAGGACTCACCATGACACATTCCTCATCTCACGATGCCTCCAACTCCGACCGGGAACACTCTGCGCCTAAACTCACAGAAATTTCTTCCAACGTGAGTGGTGAGGGGATCAGTGGCAAAGCGGTCGATGGGCGCTACGTGGTGGTCGCCATGATCGTTTTTGGATTAACCGTGGCGGTTGCGGTCGCTCTCTTCTGGAATTATCAGACGAAGCCCTTCCGGATCTTAACTTTGGCGCTGGGGAGGGAATTCCCGGCTTCATTACCAAAGGTGGAAGGTGGCCTGCCGAAGAAAGGGCCCGCGGTCCTGAGAATCGCCATTCGAGTCCCCTTTCATCCCGAGGAAGATAATGCCGCCTTTGAAACGTTTCGCGACAAGGTTCTGGCCACCTGTGTGAAGCATCAGAATCTCAAGCCCTTCCAGGATATTGAACTGCATGTCTTCTACTTCCCCCCCAAGCATGTCGTTGTTCGCCGATCGGTGACGATGCCTGTCAGTGAAGTCATCGAAAAGTTTCCGCGGCCAGACAGCCCCAACAATGGGCAGGCGATCTCGAATTCTGTTGAGCACAGGACCGCCGATCATCCGGCAGCAGACGAAACAGCTCGACCTGACCAACCGGAATAGCCCGGTAGGATGGGTTAAGGCTTTGCGCAACCCATCAACTTGAAATCCATTGACACAGCAGCGGTTAACCCAAAGCCCATAAAATTCTTGATCGTGTTTGACGATCACTGGAGCCGGGCCGACCGCCTCCGTGGAAAAGGAAAGCCAAAGGTGGGTTGCGCAAAGCCTTAACCTCACCCTACTTGGCTAAACACTCTGGTGCGGTACTACAGCCAAAGCTTGATTTTTGATTTCAGCTCAGCGGGCAGACGTTTCATCACCGCCTTTTCAATGGTCGGCGTGGGATAGCGTGTGCTGAAGTGCATCGCGATGATCACTTCATTCTGGAAGCGGTCTTTTCGTTCCACGAAATCGTCCAGATGCAAGTGGCCGAACTTATGCACTTTTTCACGCCGATGCTCAGGCCGGAAGAAGGTCATTTCAGTGATCAGCACTTTGGCTTGATAGATCGCTTCACAGGCATCCAGCCCTGCAGGAGCAGTATCCCCTGTGTAGGCAATCCAGGGAGTGCGAACTTCGGCTGTGACTTCATTCCCAGCTAATCGCAAATCTCGAATCTCATCACCGGAAAGGCCATGATATTCCGGCTTAAGTTTCATCCGGCGATTCCAGACGACATATCCCACGGAAGGGACGGTATGCTTCGTGGGAAACGATGTGACCACCCATTCGCGACCTAACTCGAATTCCGAGTTCTCGCCCACTCCAATCAAATTGACCAGCATCCGCCCACGGTCAAGTTTCTGCCACGCACGGAGCATGCGCTCGACATCTTCCACCACGGCCTCAGGCACATAAACCGTCGGTGGCTCCAGCTTCATCATGCGGCGGCGGGCCACATAAGCCGGCAGAGCTGCCATATGATCCAGATGCGCATGCGTAATAAAGAAGGTGGGAATGCCAATGAAGTCCCAGGGCGAGCCTCCCAGATCAAACCCAATTTTCAACTCGGGAATTCGCCAGTAACTTTGAACAGCCGCCCGCGACCAGCCTTCAATAGTGATGTCTTTGTAAGGCATCGAATGAACGGGGAGATTTTCAAGCATGTCAGTCCGTTCGCCTTGTAAAACCAGTCAAATGCGGAACCAGTGATCTCGCCAGATTTCAGGAAACTTTGACCGGTTTTCCAAGCTCGACACTCGCCAGTTCCGCATGGCACAGCGCCAGGGCACTTCGAGCCAGATCGGCAGACAGGCCACGAGGAACTTCCCCGGTTTGCACTGCCACGACTGCCTGTTGCAACTCCGCTGTGAAGGCGGCGTACCATTCACCGCCTCCCTTTAGTTTGGGCTGTGTCGCCTTTCCTTTCGAGAGGACGGTCAGAGGTCTGTCGGCACACCACTGGCCCGCCAATGTCCCGGCAGAATAAATAAGTGTGGCTTCCTCAAAGAACAACTCGAACCCATGCGCAAAATCGAGGCCAGAAGCTGCCATCCCGCCACTGACTGCCGAAACCGCCAGACCAGCATCGTCAAAGACATAGTTGGAGTGCACATGGTTCACGAAACCTTCCTGCAAAAACCCGCGCGAGAAGACCTGGCGTGGAGTTCCGCAGATCAGGGAAATGAAATGATTGTCATGAATATGCAGATCGATTCCCCAGCCGCCGAGCTTGGTGAAGTCGGACATTCCTCCTGACCACTTGGGGCTCGAAATAATGCGTTTGAAATTGGCAGCGAGAAGCTTGCCATATTTCTTGGAGGCGACCGCTTCCGCAGCGAACTGAAACTCAGGGAAGAATGGCAGCACATGGGCCACCATCAGTAGTTTGCCGGCTTTCTTTGCAGCAGCGACCATCCGATCTGCCGATTTCAGATCGACCGAGATCGGTTTTTCGACCAGGACGTGTTTACCCGCCTTTAGGGCGGCAATCACCATTTCTTCGTGCTGATCGTTCGGAAGGCAGATATCAATCAGGTCGATCTCGGGATCGGCAAACATTTCGTGGGGCTGGTCGTACGCACCAATTTTGGTGAGGTCGAGCTTCGGCCCACGAGGGCCAAAATTTCCCTGAATACTCGTCCAGTCTCCCGCGAGCTTTTCTGCACTGCGTGTGCAGATCGCTGTCACGCTCCCACCTTTGAGCCTGGATCCAGCCAGCGTGCCATCCTCGCGAATCTTTGTCGCACCGGCAAAGTGAGTCCAACCCATAAAGCCAATACCAAGAATACCGATCCGAATCATTCGCTCATCTCCTGAGGTGGCACGCCGTCACGAAATTCTGATGCACCCGTTTTCAGTCGGCGCTCCAGGTTTGTCCCGGCAGCTTTCCCAATGCGGAGCTGTAAATCAAGCGGCTGAACGAAACACGTCGCACCCAGCCCACGAAAACTGCCAAAATGGCATTTCACTGCCTATTGCACAAAAAACAGGCAGCCCATTTTTTGTGCATAGCCCTGCCACATTGCCCCCGATCACTAAGAGCGGCGAATTTGGCCGATTTTGCACTGGATTCTGAGTGCCCAGTGTTGATATCTTCTTGACGACGCCATCGGAATGATTGCAGGTTTCGAGGAAAAGCCTCGGCCGCAATTGGGGCGGCATCGATTGCCAGATCGCTGGTATTGATTCACAGGGATGCGAATTCGGTCCATGAAGGGGGTGGGTTATGTTGGTGTTGTCACGAAAGCCAGGCGAGAAAATCCTGATCGGCGAGAATGTCACTGTGACAATCGTCCGCATTGGGCCAAACACAGTCCGTCTGGGGATTGAGGCACCGCGGGATATGAACATTGTGCGAGAAGAACTCTGCACAGGTGAAGACTCCGCTCAGACCACAACACACACAATTGATGTCCATCACGCCTAATGCCCGTGATATCCATCTCTGTGCTGATGTGGTCACTTTTCGTCAGCACACATCTGCTGGTGAAGCGATCCCCTTTTGACTGGTTCTGATCACTCAGCAACCCGCGTATTCTTTAGCGAGTGTTCTTTGGGTCTACCCGAGAATTGGCCACCGCCGTCTCGGGTTTTTTCGTAAGCCGTTTTCGGTAAAAGTGCATTCTTGGCAAACTTAACGCCTGCTGATTGACCTGACGATGAAGTCAAACCTGGCGGAAGGATTCTGGGATGCCAGAGACATTGCCCGATGCTCTGCCTCTTCCCCCTGAACAGCCGGCTGAGCCAAAGCCTCTTCGAGATAACCAGCAGCCAGCAGCAGGTTCGATTCCCGACGTCGCGGGGATCGCTGGCCATTGCCCAGCCTGCGGCCAAAAGGCACTCCTGGTTTCAGCCGTTTGCACCAATTGCGAAGAACCACTGGTCGTTGCTAAAGGGTCAGACGGCCAATCAGTCCTTCGCCTGCAAAGAGATGCTCACCGTGACAAAATTCTGCGGCTGGAAGACCAGCTTTCGATCTACTGGATAATGCTCGGAAGTTTTCAATTTATCGTGATGCTTTCCATCAGCCCGATCATCATCCGGAATTTCCGCATCACTGTTACGCCACTCATTCAGCAATCGTGGATGAGTCTGCACACCGCCAGCATGATGATCAGTTTCTTGATCACTGGGATGATCTTTTTTGTCTGTGGAATGTCAATTAAATTGGGTTATCGATCCATCGCATGGCTGGGAGTACTCGCAAATCTTTGGATATTTGTGGCCACTCTTTTTTCAGCAATGTTTTTCATTGCTTTGTTCCACGGAATACTCCTTTTCCCGGGCTGCCGACTGATGTGGCTGTGGTACAAGTCTCCCGGAATGAGCCTCTTCAATGAGCGGAAATCTGCTTGAGAAAATGATCGCTCTTCGTAGCTCACTTCTGGCGGGAGGTAGCGGCTTTCTCCAGCGGAATCTGCATCTTGCGAATTCGGTCTTCGAGCTTTTCACTGGTTAATCGCTCGCGCAAACGGTCCACCATCAGTGGAAATGCCAGTGGAGTAAATCGCGGAAGCTCGACAAACTGAATGGTGGCTCCCTGCAATCGAACGAGCGTTTCCCGCAGTCGATTCGATTCCAGTTGTTGCTCGAGAACTTCTTGTCGAGCCTGCCTGAGCAGCAGATTCTCGGGATCATATTCCGTGAAGACATCGTGCAGTAAACCTGCCGAGGCCTGCAGATGCCTCGCCGATTTGGCCGCTCCGGGAAAGCCCTGAGAAATCAACCCGCTAATTCTGGCGACTTCTCGAAATTGCCGCCTGGCCATTTCAACGGCATTCAGACTCTGTTCAATATCCGCCTCGAGTTGATCTTCCGAGAACAATCCCTCCTCGATCGCCCTACCAACATCAATGGCCTCTGTCGCCAGGAGTTCAAAGCCATAATCATTAATCGCCATCGTGAATGTGACGGGCAGTCGTTGAGCCAGTCGATAGGCGAACAGACTGGCCAGACCTTCGTGCACCAACCGGCCTTCGAACGGATAGAAGTAATAGTGGTAGCCTTCACGCGACTTGAGTGTCTCGATCAGCAGTTCGCCCATAGCCGGGATGAGTGACCAGTCGGCCTGCACTTCAAGAATTGGCCGCACAGCTTCCATTTCAGGGCCAAGAAACAGACCTCGGCGTGCTTCGTCCAGTTTGTTCCGTACAGCTTTGGAAAGTTCTGTCGAAAGGGGCATGCGGCCACCCATCCAGCGGGGTACTGGCCCGAGTTTGCCAGTCGCAGGTTTGACATAAGCCTTCATATCGTAGACACGAATCAATTCGAGCAGCTTGCCCGAGAAGATAAAGCGATCTCCGGGCTTCATCTTCGAAACAAAAGATTCCTCGATCGTGCCTAATCGTGCGCCACTGCGATACACCACGGAAAGGCTGGCATCGCCGACAATTGTGCCAATCGCCATGCGGTGTTGACGGGCCACTTTCTGACTGGTCACGCGATACTCACCATCGACGACATCGACCCGTTGATAGTCAGGATACGCCCTGAGTGCCTCACCACCACGATGGATAAAGTCGAGAACCCATTCCCATTCGTCTGCTTGCAGATCATGGTAGGCCGACGACTGCCTGACTTCCTGCAGTAAGTCTTCAGCGCGAAAGCCCGTTCCCAGCGCGACTGTCACAGCATGTTGAACAAGCAAATCCAATGGCTTTGACCGATGGATCCTCGCCTCCAGATGGCCCATTTCGAGCGATTCGCGAGCAGCGGCAAACTCCACAAGTTCCAAGGCGTGAGTGGGGACACACACCACCCGGCTCAATGCGCCGGGTTGATGCCCTGCCCGCCCAGCTCGTTGCAGCAGACGGGCCACACCTTTGGGGCTCCCCACCTGCAACACCTGATCGACAGGTGAAAAATCGACACCCAGGTCGAGCGATGAAGTACAGACCACAGCCTTTAATTTTCCATCACGCAGCCCCTGCTCGACCCAGCGGCGAACATCCTGATCGAGTGAACCGTGATGCAGTGCCAGTTCGCCCGCCCAGTCTGGCCGAGCCTTCAGAATCGCCTGATACCAGAGTTCTGTCTGGGCTCGAGTATTGGTGAAGACCAGCGTCGAACGAGCCGCGTCGATCCTTTCGATGACCTGTGGCAACAGACGAACCCCCAGATGGCCAGCCCAGGGGAATCGTTCCATCACAGGTGGGATCATGGAATCAATGGCATACGATTTACTCGTGGCGCCATGCACAATCTTGCCCACAGGTGTTCGAGAAGCGGTCGTTTCATTTGTAGAAACATGCTGGCCAGTCGGCCTCCCCAGCAAGACGTCACGGGCATGCTCAAGATTACCGAGGGTGGCCGATAATCCCCACACCTGCAATTGAGGTTGCCAGCTTCTCAGTCGAGCCAGGCAGAGTTCAGCCTGAGTGCCTCGTTTTCCGCCCAGCAGCTCGTGCCATTCGTCGAAGACCACACATTCCAGGTTCGCCAATTGTTCCTGAGCATCCGCACGAGCCAGCAGAAGTGAGAGGCTTTCGGGAGTGGTAATGAGAGCCGTGGGTAATCGTTCGCGCTGATGACGTCTCGTTGTGGCTGATGTATCACCGGTCCGGCGTTCCACCAGCCAAGGGAGATTCAGATCCTGCACAGCCGCCTGCAATGCATTTTCAGTATCGGCTGCCAGAGCACGCAGTGGCGTAATCCACAAAACTTTAAGGCCCGGTGCTTTTTGTGAGGGTTTTTTGCCCGCATCGACGAGTTTTCGCTCTTCGTGAAGCGCACGTAAAAGTGGGCCTCCCCAGGCGGCATAAGTTTTTCCAGTCCCTGTGGTGGCATGAACTAAACCACTCTCACCCGCCAGATAGTTTTGCCAGACTTCTTCTTGAAACGGAAATGGCTGCCAACCCCGGGAAGTGAACCAGTCTCTCATCGCCTGCAGAAGATCGGCCGTAGCAACAGACTTTGAGTCGAGACCGGGCGACAGATGCTCCGCCGTTGAAGCTGACTTTCGCGAGATTCCGGGCCGCGGCGGCTTCATGGGCAACGACCTTTCAGAAGTCTCAACAGGGCGAGTCATTTGAATTCAGAAACAACGTTTCACAAGGCTGTCTGGCACGAAATCATCGATTACTCCGTGGCGAGAAATCGATAGGAGATCGTAGTCGCATGCATCCTGTTGGAAAGGGAGACAAGTTCGACAAGGCGTTGAGTTTCTGACGCTGAGACCACAAATCACCTTGCGGGATTTTGAGACATCGATCAACCTTATGGAAGCCGTGGACATAACTTGTTGAAAACAGACAACTTGAGCCCACAATTCGCAGTCTGTCACCGTATCATTTCAAGTGCATCGTTTTTTTAAGTAGATGTCTTTTTCCCGACCCACGGATGGTAAAGCCAGCGGTTCGCTTTGAGGGAGATTGAAACATGACGACCCCTCAAAGAGCTGTGACCGAACCAGTAATTCAGGTCTCACAGGGAGCCACCAGACAAAGTGCGCTGGTGGGCTGGCTCCTTTCCGGCTGTCTCCATCTGATCGCTATCGTCCTGCTCCTCTTTGTCATTCAAGGACAAGGTGTTGAACGCGTCGGTTTCGGCAATGGTGCTGAAGGTCCACCCGGTCTCGTGATGGTGGATGCCAGTGATGGTGGGTTGACGCAAGAAGCCGCACCATCAGAAATTGGAAATGGGAATCGGCCATTACGAACGGCAGCAGGGAGCAGCGGGACTGGTCGCGAAGTTCAATCGACAGAACTCCCGGCTGATGTCCCACCAGTTCCACTCTCCTTGCCGAAAGCTGGTGCAGCAGGACTGGGTTCTGCCCGCGGCAACCTCGCCTCAGAGTTCTCTCCCACAACGGGAACTGGCAATAGTGGAACCGGCCAGACAGGGACAGGAGCCAGCGGTGATCTGCGAGATCTGATCGAAGGGACAGGAACACGAAAACCGGGAACTGGCCTCGGTGCTGCGACACCTGGCACCAGCTTCATGGGGATCAAAGATCAGGGAAGCCGGGTCGTGTTTGTGATCGATTGCTCGGGAAGCATGACCAACTACAACGCGATGCGCGTAGCAAAAACGGCACTGGTCAGCAGTTTGCAGGCACTTGATACCGGGCAGCAGTTCCAGATCATCTTTTACAACGACAGCCCGACGTTTTTGAAAGGGACCAGTCGCGACGGAAAAGCCAGTTTGTGGTTTGCGACCGAGATCAACAAAACTCTGGCAACACAGCAGATCAGTGCGGTTCAGCCCGACCGGGGAACACAACATCTGCCGGCACTGAAGCTCGCTCTCAAGTTCTCTCCTGAAGTGATCTATTTCCTCACAGATGCGGATGAACCCGAGTTAACATCGATTGAGCGCAAAGAACTGATTCGGTTGAATCAAGGTCGCAGCCGCATTCATACGATTGAGTTTGGTCAAGGACCGGAGTTGAAGACTGAGAACTTCCTCAAAAAAGTCGCTCGCGAGAATGGAGGAAGCTATCGATATGAAGATGTCACCCGCTTCACTTCCCGATAATCGCATCGCTGACTGGCAAGATGCTCGAGGCGTAAGCCTAAACGTTTCCTCTTGGATGATCAGATCCGTTCTGATCATCTGGCTGACAGCGGCAGGAACAGTTTTTCTGGGAAGTGGTCAAGCCCAGGCCATCGATCGGGTCGTCCTGCAGCAGCCTGCAGGTGGCGGACAGATTGCGATTACCGGCACAATTCTCGACTATACCGGGGAATCGATTACCATTCGGCCCCGACAAGGCGGGACGATTGCCAGGCATGTCTCCAGCGATGTGATCGAAGTGACCACGGAGTATCTGCCAGAGCATCAGCTGGCGATTGATCTGATGTCCCGTGGCGATTGGAAAGCTGCTCGGGCCCAGTTGACCGCCACGGTTGAAAATGAAGACCGTCTGTGGGTTCGCCGGATCATTCTCTCGCAACTGGTCCGTTGTGCCGCTGCCCTCGATGAGCCTTTGGCTGCGGGCCGATATTTTGCGGCATTGGTGCAAAGCGATCCACAGACCATTCATGCTCACGTCGCACCGCTCGACTGGACGGATCAGATCCCCGATGAACCGTTGTTGTTACAAGCCCAGCAGTGGTTGAAAAGTTCGCATCGATTGACGCGATTGCTGGGAGCCAGTCATCTGATACGAGATAACAGTCTCGGCCCGCAGGCTGTGGCTGAACTGCAGATCATCCTCAGATCCGATGAAATCGCGGCTCGCACTTTGGCTCAAGGGCAGCTCTGGAAGCACCGCCTGAATGCACTGGAATTGACCAGCACCGAGGTCGCTCGCTGGGAAGAAACGATCCGGTCATGGCCTGATCGATTGCAACCCGGAGCCTGGACTGTCATTGCCCGAGGGCACGAACATTTTGGTCAGTGGGCGCAGGCAGCCGCCGCCTGGATCCGACTGCCGGTGGCTTTTCCAGATGTCGATGCTTTAGCAGCTTATGCAGGTCTGCGCGGTGCCATCGCTTTCCAGGAAGCCGGACAATTCGCCGCTGCCAGAACGATGGGGGAAGAAATCAGCCAGCGGTTCGCCTCGACCCGACACGGGAAAGACGCCACCAACTGGCTGAAAACTCTGAAATAAGTTGGCCCAGTTCAACCTTTGAATGACGAAAGATCTGTGGATCTTAAGGGCCATCAACGGCACTGGGTGATGTGGATTAAGAAACTGTCGCAGTGACTGTCGTGCTCAACCAGCGCTCCTGATCCACAATGATCAGTTCCGCAGGGTTCGATGGCGAGGGTGCCAGTTCGACACCGGCGCCTTCGAGGAGACCGGCCTGCTCTGATTCGGCAGGAACATTTCCTTCATTACCAACAATGCGATACCACTGCAGGTGTGGCCAGTCACGACGGACGGCATTCAAAGCAGTCAGCAAAGCCTTGCTACCAGCACCGGGTTTGAAGCCACACTTGGCTGCCGCCTCATTGTGAGTGGCGAGCTTATCGGCACGCTTCAAAGAAAAGATCACTTCCGCGAGTGCATCGGCACGGGTCGAGGCCATGTTCAATCTCCAACAAACAATAGAAAACCGGCGAGGAAATGGCCTTCCTGGCAACTGTGACCTTGAGCACTTGCGATTTTCAAGGTCGCCTCAATCACATCGAAAGAAAGAACACCTCTCTCGACGTTATCCACAACAATGATGGTAACCAATTCTCCACCTCTTCTCAATGACTGAATTCCACTCTCTGCACACGTCGCATGCAAAGCCTGTGGCCGAGAGTAGTTCGCTCATTGCGACACTGGCAAAGACTGCCGGAATCAAGTTCGATTCCATGCGAACCATCCACACGACAACCACCTGTTCAGCCTGATTTGCAACTCAACACC
>JAIXUU010000073.1 GCA_027483405.1 Planctomyces sp.
CCTGCCGCGAAACCGAAGAACTCGTGGCACAGGCTATTCGCGATGAACTGCCCGATGTGCATTACATTATCGTCAATGAGGCCGGGGCGAGCATCTACTCAGCCAGCACCATTGCCCGCGAAGAATTCCCTGAGCTGGATGCCACGGCTCGAGGGACGATTTCCATTGCCCGCCGCTTGTTGGACCCCCTCAGTGAGCTCGTCAAAATCGAGCCTCAACACTTAGGTGTCGGCATGTATCAGCACGACATTCCGCCCAAACAATTGAAGTCGGCTCTGGATGGTGTGGTCGAATCGTGCGTGAACTACGTGGGTGTCGATCTCAATACCGCCAGTGCCTCGTTATTGCGGTATGTCTCAGGGCTGAATCAACTCCTCGCCAAGCGAATTGTCGATCGACGCAAAGTTCGTGGGCCATTTCGAAATCGGGCCGAACTGCTCGAAGTCCAGGGGATCGGCCCCACGATCTTCACTCAGGCAGCGGGCTTTTTGAAAGTCGCCGGGAGTGAACCACTGGACGGCACCTGGATTCACCCGGAGAGCTACCCAGCCACCAAAACCCTGCTGGAAAAGTTGCAGGTTCCACTCGTCGAGTTAACCGGCGAGAACTCCACCAGTCAGTGGCGAAGCCAGTTGCTGCAGCAGGCCGAACAGATCAAACAGCAACCCGCCGAACTGGAACGTCTGGCCAGCGATGTGCATGTCGGCATGGAAACTTTGGGCGATATCCTCGACTCACTGTTGCGGCCCGGGCGCGATCCGCGCCTCGACCTGCCCAAGCCGGTCTTCAGGCAGGACATTCTGCGATTTGAAGACCTCGCGGAAGGTGTCGAACTGGAAGGGACCATACTCAATGTGGTCGACTTTGGTGCATTTGTTGACATTGGATTAAAGGACAGCGCTCTGATCCACGTTTCCAAAATGTCGAATCAGTTCATTCGTAACCCCCATGAAATTGTCTCGGTGGGAGACCGCGTCACCGTCTGGGTCGCGGACATTGACAAGGAACGTCGACGGGTCGGATTGAGCCTGATACGACCTCAACCCTCTCTGTAACGATCGCCCTGAGCGAATTTAGGCCGTAAGCCACGAGAGCCGAAGGTTCAATCGCTCACTTCTGCGTGTTGCCAGGAGTCGATGTGATCGCTGAACGACCATTCTTTTGTCGATTTTCCGTGATCACTCGCTGAAACCTGAGCGAAACGAAGTCGGCACACCACTTGCTTAATGTTACATCCACGTCAGCCAGGGATGAACGGGTGATTGATACGCTTTCCATAAAATAAGGGCGATCTTTGTGCCATGCTTGCAGCTCTGGGCAAGCATGTTTTCACAACCAACAACGCGCTGTGATTTCCTGGGAAACGTATTAGATCTCAGGCTTGCACGCCATCCCCGAATTTTAGCGAGGCTTTTCAAGGTCGCCCCGCCGAGATTTGTTCCATGACTGCTGAATTCGCACGACCCTTTTGAGGAGAAACATGATGAAGAGTTTAATGAGCGGTGCCGTGGCGATGACGTTGATTGCCGGCTTGGTGGGATGCAGCGAAAGCCCGATGCAGCCGCAGGCTGATATGATCCGGCACGAAACAAAGCGTGTGGCCAACGATGTCCGCAACGATTCCAATAGTGAAGCCGATGCAATTCGCAACCAGACGGGAAAAACCATTACAGGTGCATCAAAGTCTGGCGCAGCGGAAGACAAGGCTGATTATGTCGAGAAGATTGGTGAGCGAAAGGCCGACGCCCTCGAGAAGGCTGGCGAAAAGAAAGCCAATCAACTCGAAGAAGTAAAGCCATCAGCGAACCAACCTCGATAACTATAGCTGCCGGATGGAAAGAGACTTTTTCAAGTACTTCCTCTCGGCGGCTTTTTCTTTCTTGAATAAACACAACGAGGTGATCTCACCTCCTGATAGACACAACGAGTTATATAGTTTCCAATAAACAACTGCGCGGTGGGTGGCTGGGGTTGAGTCTTCGAACCCCCAGCGATCTTCGACTGGGTGGCTGGGGTTGAGCGTCTTCGCGAACCCCCAGTTCTTGCCGATGATCGCCGTTTTTTGTTGGAATTCGTGTCAATTGGTATTGATCGTTGCCGCTATCGCATTTCGGCAAGTATCAATGAGCGCTGCACGATCCACTGGCTTGGAAATATAGTAATCACAGCCGGAATCGAGGCAGCGTTTCTTGTCCCATTCCATGGCATGCGCCGTCAAGGCAATGATGGGATGAGTGAATCCCTTCGTCCGCAATGAGCGTGCCAGGGTATAGCCATCCATTTCAGGCATCTGCATGTCGGTCACAATGAGATCAAACAGACCGACATTCTCCAGAGAACCTTGAATCGTTCCGTCGGATGTCATCGCTTCGAGTGCCAGTTTCCCGTTGTCGAACACAGCGACGGTCGCTCCGGCCTTGCGAAGATGAAAAGCAATGAGTCGCTGATTATCCAATCCATCCTCAACGAGAGCGATGTTCAAACCATCCAAGGGGACGTGTTTGACAATCTCCACCGCCGACTCATCTTTTACCAGTAGTTTCGTGACACTCGCGGGCTTTTCATCCATGACAACTTCCCGCGAGGCTCCAGCAAGCCCCGTGGAAATGGTGAGTTGAAAGACACTCCCCTTCCCTGGCTCGCTGCTGATCGTGATGTTTCCACCCAGAAGTTGAGCCAGACTTTTGCTGATGCGCAGTCCAAGACCAGTGCCGCCAAACTTGCGCGTGGTGCTGGTATCGGCCTGCACAAACGCGCCGAAGAGTTGACTCATCTGCTGCGGAGTCATCCCGATACCGGTATCAACGACATCGATCACGATTAAGCCCGGCGAGGTGTTCGCATTAGTATGCACCCTCATCGAGACTTCGCCGTTCTCCGTGAACTTGATAGCATTCCCCAGCAGATTCACAAGAATCTGTTTAAGACGAACCGGGTCGCTATGAATGATCGTGGGCAGAGGCTCTACCAGGTTCAAGCTGAGATTGATCCCCTTGCGAGTCGCCTTGAACTGCATCAGGGATTCGACATCTTTCAGTAGATGCACCAGATCGGTGGGAATCTTCTCAACCGTCATCATGCCGGCTTCGATCTTCGAGAGATCGAGAATATCGTTGATGATCGCCAGAAGATGGTCTCCGTTGCGGCGAATCGTCTCAATGCATTCGATACGCTCAGCCGAAGTCGTCCCGGCCGGATCACTTCTTTCGGCCAGGAGTTCCGTAAATCCCAGAATCGCGGTCATCGGCGTGCGGATTTCATGACTCATATTCGCGAGAAAATCGGTCTTGGCGCGGTTGGCCGATTCGGCGGCATTCCTGAGACGCTCCATTTCCTCAGCGTGGCGTTTGAGTTCCTCCTGATGTTGATGCTGCTCAGTGATATCACTTTCAATCGCCATAAAACCCGAGATCTCGCCACGTTCATCACGCAGTGGATCGATTTCAATACGAATGTAGTATTCTCGCCCGCTCTTGGAGTAGTTCACGACTTCTTCCGTGACGGGAAGCCCCTGGCGGATCGCATCACCAATTCGTTGGATCGCCATGGGGTTGGTATTGGGACCTTGCAGAACGTCTCCCGGCTTCTTCCCGCGAAGATCTTCAATCGTATAACCACAGATACGGGTGAACCCTTCGTTAATCCATTCGACACGGCCCTTGCGATCGGTGATCACCACACCATTCGCCGTACGGCGGGCGATCTCCGCCAGACGGTTCACCTCAGATGTGCGGTTCCTCACCTGCCTTTCCAGTTCGACGGCCCTCGACTCAACCGTCTCACGCAACTGACGCTCCAACCTTTTCGATGCAAAAACCTTCCCAAACGATGCGAGATTGGTACAGAATCGCCAGGAAAAGATATTGAGTGCCAGCAGGAAGAACGCCAACAGCCGGTAGGCGGGCCAGACAAACATCAGCATCGACATGGCATAGCCGCAGATCGCGCAAAAGAGAAAAATCGCGGCCAGATCGAACAACTGCTGATTGCGATCCTCGGCCCGCTCGTCGAAGTACGATCTCATCCAGAAAATAAAAATTCGCAGATAGGCCACAATCACCGCGGCGTTCAGCACCAGCAGCGCGATGATCCACGGCCAATCACTTTTCCCCTCAGATGTGAGCAGACAATGTGTGCGGGGCATGTAATAGCCGCCACCGGTGAAAAAATCGACAATCGATGCACCAGTCCGCGACGGTGCATGATCGAGTCGATTGACCGGCGATATCGCAGAAACCGGCACACCGAAAGCAGAGGCCGGAAGCGGGCACATCTCATGGGTACTGGCCAGATGAGCCGTCTGGATAAATTTCGGACGCGATGCCAGTGGCGGCGAGTCGCTAGGGTTCACGCTCGATGAGCGAAGCAGAGAATCGCGTTCAGAATTGAGCGAGCAGGATCGATCCCAAAGAATCAGCCCGAGAAACGAGAGAGCGACGGCTCCCGCAATCCAGCGCGGATCGCGGGCACGCCTCGAAACTCGAGGGTTGTCTGGCGGACTAGGCGGCACCGTACGGCTCCAGGAAATTGTTTCGCAAAGAATTCGGTAGATCTCGGCACAGCCAGTAGGGATATCATCGTGACCGACAGGCTTCCTGAATCAGTGCACCACGCTAACAGTCAGCCCGAACAGTGTTTCCACCCACGCTGCAATTGGAAAAGTTGGCATTGGCGTTAGAGTCTGATCACAATCAACAACCCAACCGGTGAACGGGCGGGAGGTTGCAGGGCAAATTCTCCAGCCGCTTCGAGATATCCCCACTCTGACTGAAAACAGACATTCATTGAATCACCCCCGAAAGGATCATCCACCGATGCACGCACTCAGCTCGATACAGCGCTTGTGGATCACGATGTCGTCAACAACATCGTTCACAAAGATCACCTCCTGCTTCATTGCCGCAGGACTGTGGGCCGGTCTGGGAATGAATGCAGCTTTGACCGCCGGGGAGCTACCACCCAGCCACGCCCAATGGCAGGGCTTTCCCGTCCATCAGCTCGAAAGTGGTGGCAGACAGGCCATGATTGTCATGCCCATTACGGCTCGCGAAATCCCCGCAGGCCGCGGCAAGCCCTGGGTCTGGATTGGCGAGTTCCCCCATGTGCTCAATGATTTTGAAACCCGCATGCTGCGGGAAGGGTTCGCGATTGTCTATTTACCCACTCCCAATCAGTTCGGATTAGCACCCGCCATGAAAGCGTGGGAAGAATTCTATGACCGTCTAACGCGCGACTATGGCTTCGACCAGCAGCCCGCACTCGTCGGCATCAGCCGGGGTGGTTTATACGTTTACAACTGGGCCTCCAGGCATCCCGACAAAGTCTGCTGCATTTACGGCGACGCCCCGGTGTGTGATGTCCTGAGCTGGCCCGCTGGTCAACCCGTCAACGCCCAATACAAAGGGCCAGGCAGCGCTCCCAATTGGAAAGCACTCAAAGAGATTGCCGGGATCGCCAACGATATCGAGATCGCCAAAGCCGGCTTAAGCCCGATTGATCAACTCGAACCCCTGGCCAAGGCAAAAATCCCCCTGCTCCATGTCTATGGCGATGCCGACGAAGTCGTACCCTGGGATGAAAACACGGGAGTACTCGCCACCAGATACAAGGCTCTGGGTGGCGAGATCACTCTCATTCCCAAGCCCGGCGTCAAACATCACCCCCACGGACTCACCGATTCCACACCCATCGTCGATTTCGTCAAGAAAAGCTGGCTGAAGCCATAGCCGCTGTTCGTAAAAATGTGTTGGCACACATCCCCGATATCGAGCATGATCAAGAGAGCAAACCTTGCACAGGCTACGGGAGCAATACGATGAAGAGCACATCACCTGATCAACGGAAACTTCGATCTGGCTTCACCGCTCTGGAACTGATCGTCGCCCTCGGCATTATCGTAGTGGTCGTGCTGTTACTCATGCCCGCCGAACGGAGAGCACGAGAACCAGCAAGGCGCGCGCAATGCCGTAACAATCTCAAGCAGATTGGTCTGGCACTTCACAATTATCACGACCAGCACGGCGTCTTCCCTCCCGCGTTTACTGTCGATGCGGAAGGAAAACCTCTTCATAGCTGGCGCACGCTGATCTTGCCTTATCTCGATCAGGCCGCTCTCTACGACTCGATTGATCTCTCGAAACCGTGGGATGATCCAGCCAATGCTCACGCCAAAGAGACGGCAACGCCCTGCTACAGTTGCCCCAGCACTGTGCTTGCAAAAGGCATGACGACTTATGTGGGCCTGGTAGGAGAACAGACCTTCTTTTCACCCACCCATCCCCGGAAATTTTCCGAGTTCCCGCC
>JAIXUU010000386.1 GCA_027483405.1 Planctomyces sp.
ACGAGCTTGGCGGTATCTGTGGCCTGTATGAAGACGTTGGTGGCATCGACGCCAGTTCCAGGGTTTCCAGGGGCACAGTAAACTTCGGTGACAGAGGGGGAACGCTTGAGTTGGTAAACCAGCGCATGTTCACGACCACCTTGTCCGACGACCAGCACTCGCATTGCGATCTTTCGTTCTCAAGCAAAAAGTTTGTTCGATTTCCGACGTCGAATCTGATCCGAGGTCTTGGACCATATGATAGTCAACTGGTGCAGCAGACTGCGACTCTGCTTGGTAAAGATGTAACGTGTTGTTGTGTAATGTGTTCTGAAGTTTGTGGCAGCTCGGGTCAGGAGAATTCTCAGGGATGTGATCTTGAATGCGAATTTTGAGGGGAAGTCTGGCGGTGAACAGATTCCCGCAGATCGCTGAGAGTGGCCCACGGGCAGCACTCGGCAAGCGTGTCACGCCGGGTTATGATCTTTGGAGATGCTGGAGAGATGAATATCTGTGCTTCGCCTGACAAATTGAGGCGTAGCACAGCCTTGTCGGTTCTTGTGATGGCTTATTTGTAACGCAGAGGGAAATTGTCGTGTTTGGCACACTCGCATTGGTTGGAGCAACGGGGGCTGTGGGTCGGATCATGGTAGGTCTTCTGGAACAGAGGCCCGATCTGGCACACAAGTATAAGTTTCTGGCTTCTGCCCGCAGTGTGGGTACCAAAATCACTTTCAAAGGCGTCGAGCATACGATTGAACTTCTTGAACCCGCTGCATTTCAGGGTGTTGATCTGGTGATTGCCAGCACGCCCGATGAAGTTGCTGCCGAGTTTCTTCCTGCTGCGGTGGCTGCGGGTTGCAAAGTGATCGATGAATCGGGCTACTTCCGGATGAATCCTGACGTGGCACTGGTCATTCCTGAGGTCAATCCCCAGGCAGCACTCGACGCCAAGGGGATCATTGCCAGCCCGAACTGCTCGACTACGCAAATGGTCGTGGCACTCAAGCCGTTGCACGACTTTGGAAAGGTCAAACGCGTTGTCGTCAGCACTTATCAGGCGGTGAGTGGCGCAGGAGTTCAGGGGATCGATGACCTGATTGGTGCCACTCGCGCTACGTTAGAGCACGAAAAGTACGAACAAAAGGCTTTCAAGTCGCCGATTGCCTTTAATGCCATCCCTCAGATTGGCGGTTTTAAAGAAAACGGCTACACGAGCGAAGAGCTCAAAATGGTCTACGAAACTCGCAAAATCATGGGCGATGAATCGATCCTGGTGTGTCCTACCTGTGTACGTATTCCCGTGGCGAACTGTCACAGTGAGACCATTCTGGTCGAAACCGAGAAGCACATCTCCGTCGAGAAGGCCAAAGAACTCTTTAGCAGCTTTCCAGGGATTACGGTCATCGATACGCCAGAGCATGGCGGGTATCCGATGCCGCACTCCTGCACAGGCAGCGATCAGGTCTTTGTGGGGCGAATTCGGCAGGATCTTTCTCACCCCAATGGTCTCTCCTTCTGGTGTGTGAGTGATAACCTGCGAAAAGGTGCTGCGACCAACGCGATCCAGATTGCCGAACTCCTCGCCTCACGCGTCTGACGAGTCGCTGATCCGGGGTTCAATTCCTTGAACTCCCTCGCAATCACCACTGCTCGATATGCATCCGTTTTTCCGATAAACCATGAACGAATTTCGGCCCACAGGCGAATATGTTCATCGACTGACACCTCCATCTATTAAGTGACGTTGTAATGAATCCTTTCCAGTACCGTGATGGTGAATTGTTTTGCGAAGAGATCCCTGTTTCTCGAATTGCCCGTGACTTTGGCACCCCCTGCTGGATTTATTCCAAAGCCATGTTGCTGCACCAACTGGGGCAGATTCAAAATGCGTTTGCTGCTGTTAATCCTGTCATCTGCTTCTCAGTCAAGGCGAACTCGAACCTGGGCATTCTCAAGGTGATGCGGGATGCCGGAAGCAGCTTCGACGTGGTTTCGGGTGGCGAACTTTACCGTGTGAAGAAAGCCGGAGCCGATACAGCCAAGGTTGTTTTTGCAGGTGTCGGCAAGACCGATGCCGAGATTCAGTTAGCTCTCGAAAATCAGATTCTGATGTTCGATGTCGAAAGCGAACCAGAACTGGATGCCATCGCTGCGGTGGCGGAAAAAATGGGTGTGATCGCTCCGGTCGCGTTGCGTCTGAATCCTGATATCGATGCAAAAACCCATGCAAAAACCACCACGGGCAAAAAGGGCAATAAATTCGGGATGGATATCGAACGGGTCTTTGAACTCGCCGACAAAGTTTTGAAGACTCCCCGGTTGAAACTCGTCGGGATTCACATGCATCTGGGTTCTCCAATTTTGACAACAGAACCCTACGAACTGGCTGGGCAGAAGGCCATTGAAGTGACGCGCGATCTGCGTGCCCGTGGACATGAGATTGGCTGGGTGAATCTGGGTGGCGGGTTTGGCATCAGTTATCGGGGAAGCGAAGGCTTGCCTGCTTCTGAGTATGCCAAAGTGATTGTGCCAGCCGTTCAGGAAATGGGTGTTCAGCTCGCTCTGGAGCCGGGCCGCTTCATCACTGGCAATGCGGGTATTCTCGTCAGCGAAGTGGTCTACACCAAGCGGGAAGGTGGCAAACTCTTCGTGATTCAGGATGCGGCTATGAACGATCTCATGCGTCCTGCGATGTACGATGCCTTCCATAAAATCTGGCCAGTGAAGGCTGCCGCCGAACCGGCTAACTATGAAGGCGAAATTGAAGGATGCGAAGCTTGCGACGTCGTTGGCCCGGTGTGTGAATCGGGCGATTACTTCGCCAAGGGACGTTATTTGCCGCCAGTTCAGCGTGGTGATCTGATCAGCATTTTCAGTGCCGGTGCTTATGGGACATCCATGAGCAGCAACTACAACTCCCGCCCTCGTGCGGTCGAATTGCTCGTTGATCAAGGGCACGTGCAGGTGGTCCGCCGTCGCGAGACCTACGACGACTTGATTGCCGCCGAGATGGATGTTGAATAGTAATCAGCTCTATTGTTTGAGCGATTGAGGTACTGAATTGAAGATGTCAATGAGCGGTAAAGACAGCGGAACTGTCTTTACCGCTTTTTTCGTGCTGTATGCGACCATTGTGGTGAACTCGAATCTCCTGCTGTGAGATGCAAGAAATCGCGACAGATTGCACTTGTTCCGTGATGCCTCTGGCCTCATGAATACGACCGAGCCTGTCCTCTTCTCTATCGTTCAACTCCTCGTGATCGTCTTCCAATTTGCCGTTTACGTCTGATGGATCGGGTCTATCGCTTTCTGAGATGTCGAGATTGACTGTGTGACCCAGGCGGTAATCAGCAGAGCCAGGAATGCGAAGATCGCAGCGATCACGAAAGGGATTCCCGGGAAGTAGAGTTTTTGCGGCGCGTGGGTGAAGTACCAGAAGGCTCCTGTCCCCAGCGATGGTGCCAGAATGGCGGTCAGGCTGGCAATGCTCGAGAGCGCCCCCTGCACTTGTCCTTGAGTTTTCGGATCAACGCGTTTGGCAATAATCGATTGAGCCGTTGGCCCGGATATGCCACCCAGTGAACTGAGCATGATGATCGCGAACATCATCTCGCCGCGGGTTGCCAGTGCATAGCCGATGTACGCCAGCATGGAAATGAAAAGTCCAGTGAGCAGAGCTGCCCGTTCTCCAAACCGGTTGTTAAATCTGCGGACAAGCACTGCCTGAACAAAAGCCGTCATCAGGCCCACCATCGAAAGGGCCAGTCCATTCTGAAAGGCATCCCAATGAAATCGTTCTTCGGTAAAGAGAATCCACGTCGAACGTAGGGTCATTTCTCCAAAACTGACACAGAAATAGGCGATCGCCAGTCCAAAAACCACAGGCTCGACGCGCAGTGACCGCAGTGATGTTCCCGGAAAGAAAGACGATTTGCGTGGCCAGTGACGCTGCTCGGCGGGTAAAGATTCAGGCAAAACCAACCAGCCATAAAGAAAGTTGACGGCCGATAACAGTGCAGCCAGCAGAAACGGCAACCTTGCACTATAGGTACCAGCAATCCCTCCCAGGAGTGGGCCCAGTACAAATCCAAGACCAAACATGGCGCCGGCGAGACCAAAATTGCGAACGCGGGTTGTTTCGTCACTGATATCAGCAATATAGGCATTGGCCGCTGTAATGTTGGCGGCGGTCATGCCCGAAAGAATGCGAGCCACAAGCAACCACCAGAGATTGGGCGCAAAAGCTGTCAGCAGAAAATCAAATGTCAGTACTGCAATACTTGTCAACAGCACCGGTCGGCGACCGAACCGATCTGAAAGTGCACCGATCAGTGGCGCGAACAGAAACTGCATCGTGGCGTAGGCCGTGATCAGTGAGCCGTACCACAGAGAAGCGTCCGAATTGTCCTTCCCAGCCAGCATTTTCACCAGATCTGGTAGAACCGGAATAATCAGTCCAATCCCTAAAACATCCAGTAAAAGTGTGCAGAGGATGAACTGAATCCCTGCCTGTTTGCGGGCTTTGCTCTCAGGCGATTGAGGTGGAAGTTCTCTGAATGTGGGAGAGCTCATGGGCGGGTAGGTCTTGAGAAGGTTCCGGCAATTGGACGTTTTTTGCTACTTGAGTCTGTCGAAAAGATGTTGTGAACTCGACCAAGAGGCCAAATTTCCCGCATTTTTCTGTGGAGATGGTGCTGCTGCCTGGCGGAATGCCGTTGCCGTCATGATATGTCGAACATGAAAAATCCGCACAAACCCTACGTCACACAGCTTTCCGCCGAGACTGACCGAACAGAAGGTCGGACGCGGAAGAGTTTGGCCACGATCAACCGATCTCCGGGAAGTGTGAGGGTATGGGACTAGAAACTTCTCCGTCAGCATTGCCGGTTCGGCAAGAATCGGAGGAAACAGTGGATTGCCATGCCCATCTCTGGAACCGTACCATCGACAACATATGCACCGGGTCGATGTTTCCCGGGTTATTGAGGCGATCCATGGAGGGACGAGTCTCGCGGTTGTCTGGTTGTCCGGAGCTGCTGCCGATGTCTTTTGCCATGCGGTATTTACTGCTGTTCATCTTTGCCGGGCTGGCTATTGTCAGCTCGCCTGTGGCATGGGCTCAAGATGAGGGGGCCAGTCCTCCAGCAGCGACCGATCGCCTCGCCGATACCAATCCGTTACTTGCTCCTCCCGAAACCCCTGAGCAGGAGTTTTCGGTCGTTCTGTTGATGGTCGACCTGGGACGACTTGATCTTGCCAGGCAATATCTCGACAAGTTCATGGCGGGGCAGCCCTCCAACGATCTTCTGCTCGCACTTCGCGACAAGCATGGTTCTGCTGCGTTCCTGAAGCTCTCTCAAACGAAAGAGTTGCAGCCCGCATCGCAGGAACTAATCGTGCAGCTTGGTAAAGCCGCCAAAGAGCAGGCCGCCAATCCCGAATTCGTGGGTAAATTGCTTGATCAGCTCAATGGTTCGCCCCAGCAGCGAGATCTGGCAATTGTCGAGTTGCGGAATCTGGGCCCGATTGTTGTGGCCTCGATGCTGCAACGGATGCAGTCCACCAAAGACAGTGGAGAACAGGATCTGCTGACGTACGCGCTCGTGAAAATGGGTGGTATGACCATCGATCCTCTGCGAGCAGGACTCAGTCTTCCTCAAGAAACTGTGCGGACTCGAGTGATCGATGTCCTGGGATATCTTCGAGCCGATCAAGCCGTGCTCGATCTGTATGGCATCGCCTTTGGCCAGAAAAGTTCTCCGCCCGAAAAAACGGCTGCTCTGAGAGCTTTGGGAAGAATCCTCTACAACCAACCAGACCGGGCAGATCGACTCTCTGATGTCGTGGCTTTGAATGCGCTGGAACAACGCACACGCGATTATCTTTCAGGCCATGGCCCACTTCCCTTGATGAATGATGGTCTGGTCTCTGTCTGGGTGTACGACTCAGCCGATAATCTGGTTGGCGAACGGCAATTGGCACCCGCTTTAGCCAGTGCGTACTTTGCTGCCAGAACTGCCAGGTTAGCTCTAGGGATCAGCCCGGACCGTCCACAGACTCAGCAGCTTTATCTGACGAGTTATCTGGCCTATGAGACCGCACTGGGGAATCCGGCAGCTCAGACAGTCTCAATGCTGCGTTCAATGAGCCCGGAGCTCCTTTCCGCTGTCCTGACTGAAGCACTCAAAGTTGGTCAGCCTGGGCCGGCCGTGAGAGTCATTGATGCTCTGGCCGATCAGCGCAGTGAGTTGGCTCTCCAGGTTGCCGGGGGAGTGCAGTCGCCGCTCAAGAACGCATTGAGCTATCCTGATGAACGAGTGCGGTTTGCAGCAGCGACTGCCATACTGCAATTGGCTCCCAGGAATTTTGAAGCCTATTCTTACCAGATCGCTCAAATCCTCACGCGCAGCCTCAGCACTGGGACAGAACCCAAAGCTATTGTAATTGATGCTGACGAAACCAGGTCGGCTGCAACCGTCGGGTATCTGGCTGACCTTGGATTCGAATCGATCCGTGTCGAGACTGGTCAACAGGGATTTAAAGAAGCTGCCGCTTCCTCTCAGTGTGCTCTGGTTGTCATTCATGTCAATGTGGCCCGCTGGGAGCTTTCACAAACATTGGCGAACTTCCGTGCCGATGCCCGGACGGCAGCACTTCCAATCCTCCTGTATGGGCCGGAGTCTGTTCGCTCCGCAGTCACGCGCCAATTAATGCAGTATCCACCAATTCAATTTGTTGCCGAATCTTCCACTCTTGATGGATTCGATTCGCAAACGCGAGAGTTTCTGGCTCGTTACGCGCCGGCTTCCCTCACTCCGCAGGAACGTGCTCAGATGCGGGCAGATGCATTGGCCTGGTTGGCTGATCTCTCTCGTCCTGAAAGTGCCGTCAAAGTTGATCTTACCTCCGCACAGGCTCCCCTGTTGTCACTTGTGGATGATGCTCAGTTGGGGCCACTGGCTCAGCGAGCCGTCCTCTCGATTGGAACTCGCGATGTGCAGTCACGGCTGGCTGAAGTGGCTGCCAACAGCAATCTTCCTGAGAATGTGCGGCTCTCAGCCGTGCGAAACCTGTTAGCTCATGTGCAGCGTTTTGGCTGGGCCATGACCGCGACCGACGAAAAGAAACTCTTCGCCTCGCTGGACGACACGCCCGATGGCTCTCTGGCAGATGCTGTTGCCGCTCTTCAAGGAAGCCGGACAACCACCACGAACGGTAACTCGGTCAAACTGCAGAAATTCCCGTTGCCCGACCTGCCTGCCATGAAGCCCTGAGTTCGCTGATACGGATTTCAGGATTTAGCAGGCTCCGCGTTTTGTACTTGTGAGTCCGAGCAAGAGTCGTTGACGGAACTTCATCGCGCCATTGATTTCTGGATCGAGCATTATTCTCGACTCAGTGTGCTCTAAAACATTCAAAACACTGGCCGTGTAAAAAAACTCAGGGCCTGCCGACAAGATTGCTGGCAGGCCCTGATGATTTTCTGAAAACTCTCTAACAGAGATCGAGTCAGAGATCCGCTACGCGATTTTCATCGCCTTGGCCAGAATCTCAGAGGTACTGGGCCGCATAATGCGGGGATCGACCATTTCGCCCTTTTGCAATGTGGAGCGAATGTCTTTTCCACTGATGGAAAGTGGCTTCTCGCCCGCGTGACGTTCGGTCAGATCGACGCGGCCAATCGATTCGTAATAGGCTGCGAAACCAACCTTAAGTGGCTGGATCAGCAGCTCGCCACCCAGCTTACTGAAGATTTCCTGGGCATCAAAATCGCCCCAGATTGCCTCGCCGTTGGCGTAAGGCACGTCAGCATGCTTGCGGCCAATCACAATGTGCGTAAAGCCCATATTCTGGCGGTAAATCCCGTGCATCACGGCTTCGCTCGGCCCACCGTAAAACATCTTGATGTCCAAACCGAGTAAAATCACGCGATCAGGCACCGATTCGTTACGGCTTTTCCAGAGACTTTCATCGCTGTCACCATCACCCAGTTGACGCTGCTCAATGAGTGCTTCGTAGGTGGACATGCGAATTTCAGCATTCACATCATCCCCTTTGGTTTCGCCGATGAGTGGGTTCAGCACAGCGCCAGCGTTTTTGCCGCCAGCAATGAGCGTTTCCAACCCGTAAACCAGAGCGTATTCGTGAGCGCGGTGGAGAGGGTTACGAGTCTGGAAGCCGACAACTGCATTCCAGCCCTTGGAGGCCAGCAGCTTACGCACTTCGACTGGAGTCAGCACATACTTCCCGAAAGCAGGGTTCTTAGGTTGTGGCAGGGCTCGCAGTTTCCCACCGATCAGGTGAGATTTGTCCGCATCACCCTTCAGAACCATATCGGCACCAGCGTGATCAATACGGTCAGTGCGGTAGACCTTCTGCAGATACTTCAGCTTAGGCCATGGGTAGACATCTGTCAGCTCAACAATGGCGACAGCACTCCCATCGGGAGCAGTCAATGCCACCTTGTCGCCTGCCTTGATGGTTTTTGCCAGTTCAGCAGTGACCGGGAAAGCGAGAGGAATTGTCCAGGCGTACTTCTTGCCCAGATTTTCGATGACGGCTTCATCGAGCACGCGATGATAAGTCGCACTGTCCATCGGCCCGGTCAATGGCGAGAGTGTGCCATCGGCCATGCGGTAGACGGTCGAAAGATCTGCCGCGGAAACAGGAACCTTTGTCAGGCCTGCTGCTTCAGCCTTAAAGGCCTCGATATCGTTTGCTGCAACTGTAAGATTGACCGGTTCGGACAATCCTCCATGGGGAGGAATCAAATCAGCCATAATGACCTGGAGTCCTGTCAGAGAGTGATAAATCGTTGTACTTAATGACTGGGTCAACCAGTCGTTACCTTGGGCGAACAATAGGGGGAGCTTTCGGAAAGATCAAGTTGTGCTGAATTTTCCATGTCTGAGGCCGCTTGATCTCCAGTGACTCCACCACTCAATTTTCTCGAAATGAGGCCAGCAAAAGCCTTAACAATCGCTGGGAATCGCTTCGGTCTTCCCTCAAATCTGGTCGATATGATATGACGAGATTAGGGTAAAATTTGATCTATAATCGATTTTTGCCTGCTGCTCCTCACTCGTTCAAATGGATTTGGTGCGAGCCCGTGCCATGAAATGGACATCTCCAGGCATTTCGAGATGGCTGGCTGGCAGTTTCTGCCGGGTGTCTGCACGTCTGGTCTCCCACTCCGTATTCCGCTGCACTCTAGCGATCTTGACCATTTCGCTTTCCGGTTGCCAATGGGTCAGTCGTCAAGTGGCCAGTCAGGATCGTCGGTGTGAACAGATGTGCAGAGATGCGGAGGCCCTCCATGAGCA
>JAIXUU010000425.1 GCA_027483405.1 Planctomyces sp.
CCGGCGTCAGGTGGCGCAGCGGTGTCTGTACGGCGTTGACAAGAACGAGATGGCGGTCGATCTGGCCAAGCTGTCGCTGTGGCTGGTGACGCTGGCCAAGGACCATCCCTTCACGTTTCTGGATCATTCGCTCCGCCACGGCGATTCACTGGTCGGCCTGACGCGGAAGCAGATCATTGGCTTCCACTGGGAACCGAAGAAGCAGAAGCAGTTTGGCGAAGACCTGATCCAGAAGCGGCTCGACCGGGCGACGGAAGCCCGCGCGAAGATTCTCAACGCCCGCGAGGATGTGCCGTACCGCGATCAGGAACAACGACTGGCCCTGGCCGACGAGGCCCTGAACGTCGTCCGGATGACGGGCGATGCGTGCGTGAGTACGTTCTTCGCCGGGAAGAAGGCCAAGGAACGGGAGAAACTCTGCGAGGAACTGTTCCTGGATGTCGCTCGGCATTTCCAGGCCCTCAAGGACGACAAGTTTGACGTCGAAGCCCGCAACCGCATCGCGAATGCCGCCGCGAGCCTGAGAACCGGCACGCATCCGATCCCGCCGTTTCATTGGGAGATTGAGTTTCCGGAAGTGTTTTCGCGTGACAATGGTGGATTCGATGGTTTTGTAGGGAATCCGCCATTCCTTGGCGGGCGAAATCTCACTGCCACGGCTGGAGAGACATATTCGCAATGGGCGTTGTCCATACATGCAGAATCGAGCGGTGGTGCCGACCTTGTCGCACACTTCTTCCGTAGAGCGTTCGGACTTCTGCGGCGAATGGGAACCTTCGGTCTGATCGCGACAAACACCATTGCGCAAGGGGATACAAGAGCATCTGGGCTGCGTTCAATTTGCTTAAACGGTGGTGAAATCTATGCCGCACGACGCCGTATGAAGTGGCCGGGACAGGCGGCAGTTGTCGTCAGTGTTGTCCATGTCCGCAAGGGACGGTTTCGAGGTCATCGGTGTCTCGACGAACGACTGGCAGACACAATTACGGCATTCCTGTTCCATCGGGGTGGGAATGACAATCCTGCGAGGCTGAAGTCCAACGAGGGGAAGAGCTTTCAGGGTAGCATCATTCTGGGGATGGGTTTTACTTTCGACGACACGGACACCAAAGGCGTCGCGTCGCCAATCGCAGTGATGCAACGGTTGATTGCATCGAATCCGCGTAATTCGGAGCTAATCTTTCCCTACATCGGTGGGGAAGAGATTAACACTAGCCCGACCCATGCTCACCACAGGTATGTGATCAACTTCGGCGAATTGAGCGAGGGTGACATTCGAACTGGTTGGCCCGATCTGATGCGCGTTGTCGAGACCAAGGTCAAACCTGAACGACGAACTAAGGCAAAAGAAGTAGCGGCATACCCTTGGTGGAGATTTTGGAGACCGCGTCCTGAACTATACACCGCGACCGCAAATCTGGAACGTGTGTTAGTAACCTGTCGGCATCAACCGAATTGGGCTATCACATTCATGCATTCGTCCAGCGTGTTCGCAGAATCAATCATCATCTTTCCACTCTCGGAATACGACGCTTTTGCCGTGATGCAATCTCGCACGCACGAAGTCTGGGCACGTTTTTTTGGATCGTCTATGAAGGACGATTTGCGATACACCCCTTCAGATTGTTTTGATACATTTGCGTTTCCAACCGTTGAAGACGGAGGTTTATCACTCCAGGCAGCAGGGAGCGAATACCTCGATTTCCGATCTCAACAGATGGTCTCCCAAAATGAAGGTCTCACAAAGACCTACAACCGCTTCCACGATCCGCACGAGAAGTCGCCGGAGATTCTGAAGCTGCGGGAACTGCACGAGGCGATGGATCGCGCGGTGCTGGAAGCCTACGGCTGGCACGACCTCGCCCAAACCGCCCGCTGCGAGTTCCTGCTCGATTACGAGGAAGAGGAAGAGGCCGGCAAGAAGAAATCCAAAAAGAAAAAGCCCTGGCGGCTCCGCTGGCCCGACGACTTCCGCGACGAAGTCCTCGCCCGCCTCCTCGAACTCAACGAACAACGCCACAAGGAAGAATTCCTCGCAGGCAAACAGCTTGGCAAAGCAGAGATGCCCTCGAAACTGGCGAAGGCCAGCCAGCCGAAGAAACACAAAGAGGGAGCTAGTCTGTTCGATATCGATGACGCTTCACCGGTACAAGACCTTACTGAAAGCGAGCGAATGACACTGGCGATTATTTCCGCCTGGGGCGAAGGCGTGATGGTTGACCGTTTGCTGTTCGGAGAAGCTGTCGTCCTATGGATGAATGACAAGCATCGTCAATATCGCTGCGGAGAATCCAGCGCACCTCAAAAGCGATTCAAGCCAGCCCCTGACGTCACGCAATTGATCGGCAACGCCGTTCGTCGAGGCTGGATTACGCCAGTGATGCGAGGCGAAATCGAATGTGTCAAGCTGATCGTCAAACCATCTCCGTTGGGCCCCCTGACAGACGATGAAGAAACGAAGCGGCGGCAGATTTGCCAGATCGTTGCGGCAGAGCTGAACCGTACCGATCCGCGTGTCCAGAAAGGAGATGACTATGTCAGGGCGACAGCTCTCTTTGCTCGATCCTGATCAACGGCTAGGTCCGATTCAGATTGAGGAGAAGCGCGATCAACCACTTTTGTGGGCAGAGCGGATTATTTATTTCTCTCACCCCGAGTCCGCAAAGGCATTGAGAGAAGTGGAATTACATCGTGGGCTGAACATCATTCGTACCGCGCGGAGGCGGCCAGGCGAAAGGCAGTGTGTCGCGCATGACGTCGGCAAGACTTTGTTCGCTAGGTTGCTGCGGTACACGTTGGGTGATCCGTGGTTCGGAGATCGAGTCACGATGGACCGAGTCCGGAATCGGTTTCCGTTTGGCCATGTCGTTGCGGTCTGGCATGTCGCTGACTCGAGTTGGACGGTAGTACGGCCCTTTGATGACCGAGAGCAGCCCTGCTATGTGATCGAAGGCGAAAAGTGGCAAAACGCTTTCGACCCGAATGGCACTCGCAAGCCGCTTCAGGCGTTCATGGAAGCGATCAACGCCCAGTTAGCCGACCAGTTGCCATCGCTTTTGCTGTCGCGAGAGAGTTCCGCGCAATTTGCCGACATCCTTCCGTGGCTGTGTCGAGATACACAGGGCGGCCTTCAGAAGCCTGACCTGTGGCGTGACAAAGACGACAATCCAGCGAAGCAGAATTCAAGAACAACCAACAGATTGCTGATGAAATGGTTGATGGGACTCATCCGACCTCCCGAGGCCAATTCGAGGAACCTTAAGCTGAATGCAGCCGACCAAGCCAAATCGGCATCATTCACCTGCGATCACAAGCAATCGCGTCTGGATTCACTCTATGATTCGATGAAGAAAACGGCTGCGTTTGAAGAACCCCGGCACGAAGATTCTGCGAAGCGAATTTCAAAAGCGGACTTGGCTTCAAAACTCGTCGTGTTTATTCGTGACCAACATCTCGAAGCATCCACCCAGCGACAGCAGCTTCCATCCATGCGGACCGAAAAGGAAGATGCCGAGTCAGCCGTCGAGGCTATCCAAGGTCAGATCGCTGCCGCGATTCGTGAGGAGGAACAAGCGAAGTCACAAAAACGCGAATTGGCAGTGCGGCTCCGAGCAGAGCAAAAGCTTTCGTCGGCCCCTTCTGAGTGCCCCGCCAAACAGAACTGCTTTTGGGCATTAGAAATCGAAGCAAACAAAGTTGCTGGTGGTTCGCTTTCGGAGTCCGATCTCATTCGCCGCATTGAAGTAGAGCAGGCTGAGGCAGATGACCGGATAAAGATCGCAACTGCGGCGCTTTCTGACCTGCAAGAGCGACTGAAAGCGGGGCAAAACCGTGCGACCGAATTACGTGCCGCCTACGAAAGAGAAGCATCGAGATGTCAAGAGGTATATACTCGCTGGCAGCAGTTGCATGAAATGGCAACATCATTGGAAGCGGCCATCAGTGAAGTAGAGCAGGCTGACCATGACCGGACTATGGCCGAGGATGACGTTACCTGGCACAACAAAGTCATCGACGAATCGAACGCCTCAGTCGAAGCAAGGCAGGCGCTGGCAAGGCTTGAGCATTGCTATACCCATACGCTGGCCCGTGTCTACGACAACTTCGCCGTGGGTGTCTTAGACCTATCCAATGGGCTCAGCCCAGGTATCGATAAGGGCAGCTCTCTGCATGGCACTGCTCTCAGCACCATGCAGAATGTGCTGGCGTTTGATCTTGCTTGCCTCCTGGGCAGCGCGTGCGGAATCGGTTCGCATCCACGATTGTTGCTTCACGATGGCGC
>JAIXUU010000445.1 GCA_027483405.1 Planctomyces sp.
GGCGGAAAGCATCTCGGGGTCTAGCTCGACCAGCAGCCACACGGGGGAATCGAGTGAGGCATCGGCCGGACGTGCTGCCGCAGAGTCGTCTCGCAAACTTTGTACGGCAGCCTGCACATCGAGGGGAATTTTTCGAAGTTTAGCGAGGGACTTCGCACCGGTCGCTGACGCCGGCCCCGCCATGGGAGTCACGGATGTCTCACACCCGGACATCAGGCTCAATACCAGACCACACCACCCCCAAAAACACCAACAGAGGATGCAGTGACGACGCAGAGTTTGATCAGAGAGAAAACAGGAAAACATGATGTGCGGGCCACCTCGAAAGGAACTCTGCGGGCAACGTTTTTCAGCCTGAGCCAGTTTGTCGGCGACACGCCATGAGAATCAAAGCAATCACAATTTCCGACACAAAAACACGGAAAATTTCCCGTTAGATGAGAGCCGGGCCATGAAGGATTTGTGTGCAGGAAGTGAAGAGTTTGCAAAGTTGGGCTTGTCGCCAACCCGGATGCAGAGATAATTGAATTGTGTAGACAGCCTTGGAATGCCTCCTCGACATACCTCCATGAATCGATTGCGTGTCTGTTCTGGTACCCATGGTTCTGGCGAATTCATGGTTCTGTTAGGTGTGAATCGATTTCTCAAAATTTCTTTTGACGCGTGTTGTCGATCTCATGTTAGCATGAGGTGAAGTGATGTTGTCGATCACTGGAAGATGCCGCGAGGCTGACGTTCCTCGCATGTCGACTGTAAATATTCCCCAACGATGATCAACGCCACTCTGGGTTCTATGAGTCCAGCGTGCTCATGCAAATTTTGTTGTCGCAATTGGTGATGTGATTGGCAGTGAACGCACTGCCATCGATGATTCAGGGGCTTTGAAGGCTCCTTTTGCTACAGCGTGTCAGACTCTCGCCAGTATTGACTCGAGATGGGACTTCTCAGCCTGCCTTGCAAACTTTCGTCGATCGCTCTTTCCCACATCGAAACCATTGACGAACTCTCACCATAGCTTTGGCCCATAGCTATGACTAAGTGAAGTTCATGTGCAGTTCCCCCTCTTCGCCAAGGCTGGCGACAGCCTGCGCGACAGGAATAGAACTGCCACATCATGAACCTACCTGATGTTCATGATGTCAGTGGCTGGCTGGTTGAACAGACCGGCAGCACACGAATATGCAGGCACCTCGGAGATCTCATATCAAAAGTTTTCATCGCTAAGAACCACAGACTTACGCATTGATATTGCAGAATTTCAGTTTCGCCGAACGGATTCGAATTAGGAGTGAAACATGACGACAGGACAAGATCTGCTGGAAAAGTTCTCTGCCCGCCAGAATGCCGATACCTTCTGGCAGGAACACTGGCAGGGGACATTCGCCGAATATCTGGATATCGTTCGCGAAAATCCCGGTGTCGTGCGGACGGCTCATCAGCGGATGTACGACATGATCACTTCCTATGGTGATTATTCTGTCGATGAAGGCCGCCGGGGTGGCCTGAAACGCTATGCATTTTTTGATGATCCCGACAACGGGGGGCGCGATGCGATTTTTGGTCTCACGGAAGAACTGGCACAACTCGTCTCCGTCTTTCGCAGTGCGGCTCTCAAATACGGCAGCGAACGCCGGGTCTTGCTGTTGCACGGCCCTGTGGGCAGCTCAAAATCGACCATTGCCCGACTGCTGAAAAAAGGGATCGAGCGCTATTCCCTCCAACCCGAAGGAGCACTCTACACCTTTGGCTGGAAGGAAAAGGATGGCAGCATTACCTGGGATCCGATGAATGGTGACCCGCTGCAATTGATCCCCCATGCTTATCGCCAGGAATTGTGCGATCAACTCAATGAGGAAGTTCAGAACGCGACTTATCCCATTGAAATCAAAGGGGATGTCTGCCCGCTTTCGCGCTTTTATTTTCGGGAGCGTCTCGCTGAAGAAAATGGTGACTGGACGAAAGTTCTGGAATCGATTGTCGTCAGGCGATTCTTTCTATCAGAAGCTGATCGGATTGGCATTGGTACTTTCCAGCCCAAAGACGAGAAAAATCAGGACTCAACAGAGCTGACTGGCGACATTAACTATCGCAAAATCGCCGAGTATGGCAGCGAATCTGACCCCCGCGCCTTCAACTTTGATGGTGAGTTTAACGTCGCCAATCGCGGGATGATCGAATTTATCGAAGTTCTGAAGCTCGATGTCGCCTTCCTGTATGATCTGCTGGGGGCTTCACAAGAACATAAAATCAAGCCGAAGAAGTTTGCTCAGACCGATATTGATACGGTGATTATCGGCCATACAAACGAACCAGAGTATCGCAAGTTGCAGTCCAACGAGTTTATGGAAGCGCTCCGTGATCGTACGGTCAAGATTGATATTCCCTACGTCACCAAGTTGAGCCAGGAACTTTCGATCTACGAAAAGGACTACAACAGCCGACGCGTCCGCGGGAAGCACATTGCTCCCCATACTCTCGAAGTGGCAGCACTCTGGGCCGTTCTTACGCGGCTGGAAGAACCCAAGCATCACGGGTTGACACTGCTCCAGAAACTGAAGCTCTATAACGGAAAATCGTTGCCGGGCTTCACGATGGATAACGTTGATCAGTTGCGTAAAGAAGCAAAGCATGAAGGAATGCAGGGGATCTCACCGCGCTACGTCCAGGATAAAATCTCGAATGCACTGGTGAATAATGCCGATGCGACAAGCATTAACCCATTCATGATGCTCAATGAACTGGAAGGTGGGCTCAAGCATCACTCGCTCATTCCGAATGAAGATACCCGCGATGCTTACCGGCGGCTGATTTCTATCGTCAAGGAAGAATACACTGACGTGGTGAAAAATGAGGTTCAAAGGGCCATTGCTGCTGATGATGAGGCTCTCACACGACTCTGCGGCAACTATATCGATAATGTGAAAGCCTATACTCAGCGTGAACGTGTTCGCAACAAATTCACTGGCCAGGACGAACAGCCCGATGAACGCCTGATGCGGTCGATTGAAGAGCGCATTGATATCCCGGAGACACGGAAGGACGACTTCCGCCGGGAGATTATGAACTATATCGGAGCTCTAGCGCTCGATGGGAAAAGGTTTGACTATAAAACCAACGAACGCCTGCACAAAGCACTCGAAATGAAGCTCTTTGAAGACCAGAAGGACACCATCAAGCTCACCAGCCTGGTTTCCAATGTGGTCGATAAAGATACTCAGGAAAAGATCGACATCGTCAAGGGCCGACTGATTCGTGACTTTGGCTACAACGACGAATCAGCCCACGACGTGTTGCAATACGTCGCGAGTATCTTCGCCCGCGGCGATGCCAAGCGTGATTAAATGACTCGCGAATGAAAAATTCAGCAGTTCTAGGGAACTGCCATGAGTTGAGTGATCACTTCCAGAATAATGGGAAGCCTTCCATCCTGATGCCGGCATGAGGCCAGTCCATGACTCGACCGATCGATCTTGATACCCAGCGGTTCAAAGAAATCGTCCGCGGGAAAGTGCGCGACGGACTAAAGAAGTACATCACTCAGGGAGAAATTCTGGGGCGCCAGGGCCGGGAGGTTGTCAGTATTCCAATTCCAAATCTGGATATTCCCCGCTTTCGCCATGGCAGCAAAGGCTCTGGAGGAGTGGGTCAAGGCGAAGGAGAGGCCGGGCAGCCTGTGGGCCAGGGAGGCGATCAGGAAGGTGGACTGGCCCAACCCGGCGATCAGGAAGGCCAACACATCCGCGAAGCCGAACTGACTCTCGATGAACTCGCTGACATGCTGGGGAGTGAGTTGGAATTGCCACTCATTACCCCCAAAGGAGACAGCACACTTAAGACGAAAAAGCTGCGATACAACAGTATCCGCCAGACAGGTCCCAAGTCACTGCGTCATTTCAAACGCACCTATAAGCGGGCTCTGAGACGCCTGATTGCAACCGGGGGCTACGATCCTCTGACTCCCGTCGTCATCCCCACACATGAAGATGAACGCTTCCGCTCGTCCTCTGAAGTGGTGTTGCCGCATGCGAACGCCGCAGTCATTTACATGATGGATGTCTCCGGCTCAATGACCGACGATCAGAA
>JAIXUU010000373.1 GCA_027483405.1 Planctomyces sp.
GAATGTCTGTCTCGATATTCACCGTATCGCCCACTTGACGCTGGCCCAACGTCGTTTCTTTCAACGTATGGGGAATCAAGGCCACGCTGAAGCCGTCACTTTTGGCCTCAACAACAGTCAAACTCACACCATCTACGGTCACACTCCCCTTAGGTACCAGTTGCCGTGCCAGTTCCGGAGCTAACGTGAATGCCATAAAGACCCAGTCCGCCTCGTGATCGATCGACAAGATCCTGGCAGTCCCATCAACATGGCCCTGCACAATATGGCCTCCAAAACGGGCATTCGCTTTCATGGCCCGCTCCAGATTCACACTCGCACCGCTGGTTAAAGTACCGAGATTCGTTTTCGACAGCGTCTCACTCCCCGCCTGAAAACTCCATTTCTCAGCCTGTTTTCCCTGATTCTGAAGCTCCACCACAGTCAGGCAGCAGCCATTAATCGCCACGCTTTCGCCCAGCACGGCAGGATCTTCGGGCAAGAGCATCTGCACTGGCGGAGAAACGACGATCCTTACCCCCCCAGGTTCCGAGACTACAGCCTCAATCTGCCCCATCCCTTCGACCAATCCCGTAAACATGCCAACTTCTCCCGAACGTGTATCCTGCATCCAAAACCCCTTCCCACCTGCTGTTTGTTGGCAGAATCGAGTTCTGGACGCTACAAGTGTAGACCTCCAGAGGAGAATTGCACGGCTCTCCTTGTACCATTCACCACAAAGTGTCCTTCAAACGGTTTCACTGTTGAGGTTTGTTCCTCTTTACGAAAGCTCCTGGCCATGTCACTTGCAATCACCAGCGTCCATGCCCGCGAAATCCTCGATAGCCGCGGCAACCCCACCGTCGAAGTCGATATCGAACTCGAAGACGGCACCATTGGCCGTGCCGCCGTCCCCAGCGGTGCCAGCACCGGTGCCCACGAAGCCTGTGAACTTCGCGACACTTCCGACAAGAAACGCTACCTCGGCAAGGGGGTCCGCAAGGCCGTCGAAAACGTCAACGAAACCATTGCCGACGCCCTCATCGACCTCAACGTCACCGACCAGGCCGCAATCGATCACACGATGATCGAACTCGACGGCACGCCCAACAAGTCACGCCTGGGTGCCAACGCCATCCTCGCCTGTTCACTGGCTGCTGCTCACGCTGCCGCTCGTGCCAGCTTCCTGCCACTCTACCGTTACCTGGGTGGCGTCGGCGCGAACACCCTCCCCGTGCCGCTCATGAACATCATCAACGGCGGGGCCCATGCCAACAACGGCATCGACCTCCAGGAGTTCATGATCGTCCCCACCGGCTTCACCTCGTTCTCCGAAGGCCTCCGCGCCGGTGCCGAAGTCTTCCACAGCCTCAAGAAGGTGCTGCACGACCAGCACATGAGCACCGCTGTCGGTGACGAAGGGGGCTTCGCTCCCGATCTCAAGACCAACGAGGACGCCCTCAAGGTCATCCTTGAAGCGATCGAAAAGGCCGGCTACGAACCCGGCAAGCAGATCAAGCTCGCCCTCGACTGTGCCTCGACCGAGTTCTACGACACCAAGACCGGCCTCTATGACATCGACGGCAAGAAGGTCAACGGCGACGAGCTCGTCGGCATCTGGCAAAGCTGGGCCGAGAAGTATCCGATTGTCTCGATCGAAGACGGCTGCTCCGAAGACGACTGGGAAACCTGGAAGAAGCTGACCGACGCCATCGGCAAGAAGGTTCAACTCGTGGGCGACGACCTCTTCGTCACCAACGTCAAGCGGCTCCAGGAAGGCATCGACAAGGGTGTGGGCAACAGCATCCTCGTGAAGGTCAACCAGATCGGCTCGCTGACTGAAACGATCGACGCCGTCCAACTCGCTTACCGCAACGGCTACACCGCTATCATGAGCCATCGCTCGGGCGAGACGGAAGACACAACGATCGCCGACCTGGCCGTGGCTCTCGGCACCGGACAGATCAAGACCGGCTCCGCCAGCCGCACCGACCGCATCGCCAAGTACAACCAGCTCCGCCGCATCGAGGAACTCCTCGGCAAAGACGCCCGCTACGGCGGCACGCTCAAGGCGTAATGGACGCTCGGGAGTTATTCAGGGTGCCACTGCTGGCTGGCCAGCAGTGCTCCTTGCCTAAACCAGAAGTCGTCATTCTTTGAACAACACTTCCCAACAAACAACAACTCCCGGAGTCTGCCTCAGAGTCCGGGAGTTTGCGTTTAATGAGCATCGTAATGATAAACGACATATCAACGGTGGTAATCGCTCAAGGGTGGCCGGGTCGTGATTTCATAAGCCGCGATTTAACACGGGCACCAACCGCTTCGTAGATCGGATTTCACCAGCGGCTCGTCACGAGTCGTTTGCGAGTTGAATGTATCAGGATTGACAACCCTGAAACCCACCGCAAAGCTGCAATTGTTGCTTATCGCAGTTCAGCGGTCGAATACCTGTTTCACATGCAGGAGGTTGCATCGATGGCAGAGGCTATGAACGATCACGAGCGTTGGTTCGTATCCAAGGCCATTCGATCAATAGACAGCGGCCACGCCGATGTTTATGGCGTGCGAGAGTTGCTTATCCGATCTTGCCACTCCTCAGCGTTTGCAGAGCGTTTCTTTGAGGAGAGGCTTGAGAGCGAGACGCTACTGAATATTCTACTTCAGATAGCCATCGAGGAATACTCGGGAGACGCCCAGATGACTGCATCGTACTGGATATCTCAGTTCCCACCCAACATGCTTGTCCCGCATACCACGACGCTTGCAAAGATCTCAGAGAACGGCTGGGAAAGCGTCGCGTTTCACGCCCGGCGTGCACTAGAGGCGATTGCTCCGCAAGGACAGGACGACGCACACTCTGCTGCAGACGACAATGTTTGATTGGTTAAGGAGCAAGTGACTCCGGCGACCACTGAGGTTTTCAGCCAAGTGATCAACACAGCAGTATCATTCCTTTCAGTGATGGCGGAAGATTAATGCGTGAAAGCCATACTGCCCGTGTCGTTATCCTGTCTGGAACGACTGTGTTCTTCATCGTGGAATGGCTATTTGTGGAGCTGGCCCGCCTTCCCTATCGACCTCCACACGACATGAACACATTACTGGGTACGGAAATTTTTGCGATCCCCTACCTCATGGGCTTCATCGCCTGTGGCTGGATAGCGTTTGTTACGTATTGGTCGCAACAGTTATCAGTCAAAAGGAATGACTATCTAGTGTTTATGGCATTGATATTGCTGCTTACAGCGGCGACCGGATACTTGATTGCCTTTCCATGGTGGCCCGTCACTCCATTCGAACTTCTCCGAAGCTACTGGCGGTAGATAAAAATCATGTTTTGAAACTAAAACGACGCTGCATGGAGGTTGTCCATGAGAAATCAGTTTCGACATCCATCGCGGTTGACCAAAAGCTTGCTCCTTGCCTCAACCAGAAGTCGCCACTGCTCAAGCATCACTTTCCAACAACTAACAACTCCCGGAGTCTGCCTCAGGCTCCGGGAGCTTGCGTTTAATTTCTACCTACTGACAACCGTCCGCATTGCTCGCGACCACGGCACTCACTTTCTTCCCACACATCGATTGAGTGCCACCAGAGCATAAGCTGTCGCCAGATTCGGGTCGCCTTCCATCCATCGGCTCGAACGATCATTCAGCCAGTTTCCATTGGCTTTCTGGAGGGCAATCAACTGAAGAGCCAGCTCATTCCTCCAGTTATGTTTTGCTCCCTTGGCATCAGTAAACTCATTGACACCATTTGCTTCCATCGCCTTGGCAAACAGATAGTAATAGTAGTAAAGACCACCCGCGCCCAACCCCGGATTCTCTTCCAGCGTATAGTTTTTACTAATCCAGTCGAGGGCCGCTTTAACTCTCGGATCATCCGCCTTTAAGCCCGCATAGAGCATGCTCTTAAAACCGGCATAGGTCATGCTTCCATATGACCGCAAGCCCCCCTCATCAGATTGTCCCGCAGGCGAAACACCGGGGCCATTGGGGTTGTAGTAGAAACCTCCGTCATTAATCTTGGCAGCTTGCGGAGTCGTATTATGCTCAGATTCCAGGTTCTGACATCGCGACAGAAAAACCAGAGCCTTCTGGACGGCCGGATCTTGTTCGGTCGCACCTGTCGCCTTGAGAGCATCCAGAAAAAAGACCGTGGTGGACAGATCGGGCTTGCCACCTCCCGCTTTGTAGCCCGCACCGCCGTAGGCGACGTCGGCGTTGTCGGTATTGTTCGCCTCACTGTATTGAGCGCCACGCAAATACTGCTCCGCCTTTTTTATGATCTCCGTGAACTGCCCCCCGGTATTACCAGCGACTAACGCCATCACGGAAACCGAAGTTTCATAGCTCGCATGCGGACTACCAGGGGCCGCAATTTCTCCCGTTGGCTGGGCATAACCTGCGATCCGCTGTAATCCCTTAGCGACCACAGGATCAGTCACCGGCACACCGGAATCGATCAACGCATAAACCACGAGAGCCGTAATCCCCGAAGTACGCGGCGTCGTCCAACTGCCATCCTTCATCTGCGAAGTTTTCAGGAATTCAATCGCCTTGGTCCGTGACTTATCAACGTTTGCGGCGAGCCCCTCTTCCGCCCCTTCACAAGTCGACGAAACAGGATGCACAATGCCACTCGCTGTGAACGACACCGGCAAAACGAAACAACCCGCCATCAGCGCTGCCCAACAGATTCCCCGCATGCTCGAACTCCTTCCCTAACCCGGCCATCTCACCACAATCTTTGCGAATACCGATTCTACTGGCTGCAAGAGATGTTCCAGAGAGAAAAGTTTGCCGCGAGGTCGCAGAGAGTCGCTTTTGAACATCGGCAAAACCGAATCTGCCAGCGTCTTACATCGCTCGAACCGACACCTTGTCGCACCAAACACAGAACCGTCGCGCGTCACGCCAACCGTGATACCGTTTTGGTTGAACTCTGACCCACCCGACGAAATTCTGCAGAACCACGATTCCCCAACATTCGGGAAGGTTGGGCAAACTTCGCTGCTCGCATGGACCGGGCGGAAAATTTTCGCCCCTTGTCCCAAAAGAAGTTTTCCGCCCGCTCCCCTCGGAGTGTAAGCTCATACACTCAGGTGCCAGTGGCCAAATCGACATCCTTGCGGGTCAGCCAATGTCCACGACTTCGCCAGTTGTTCTCACTTCCCAACTGATCATTGCCCGTCTGCTAATCCCGCAGGCTAAGGCCCCCACACCAGCCGCGCTCGCCAAGAGTCTCGCTCCCCTCTTCACCCAGCAATACTCTACAGGCGAGTGGCGCACTCTGTACGACGAAGCCCTGGCCGCCACACGTGCGGCCGGTCATGTGGAGGCAACCAAACTCATCCTTACCCCCGCGGGAATGGCCGCTGCCCGAGAATTCTGCGGCTTCACCCGCGAGGAAGCACTTCCCAAGAACCTCCGCTGGAAACAACTCCTCGACAAGCACATCACTCCCCGGCTCTGCGGCTTCGCCCCGCCCGGCCCGAAAGCCAAACTCGCGGATCATCTCCTCATCGAGTTCCTCACGCAAAGTCATCAACTCGCAGGGCCGATCACATCACTCAGCCAACTCCTCGTGGCCCTTGCCTGGAAGGAGCTGGGCATCGACTCACGGAAGAAGTTCACACCGGCCAACGTCCTCGCCAAAGTCTCCCTGAAAACCGACCGCACGCTGACAACCGCCCCGCTCGCCAAACTGCTCTCCCAACAACTGCTGGGAGACTCCGGCAAAGATTTCGCCCAATCACTGATTCGCCAGAGGATTCGGGAAGCCGCCACCACTCCCTCAGTCCACGTTCCGCAGGCGTCGCCCAACTTCACGCTGGCCGACATCCATGCCGCTCTCCCGCAGATTCCTGTTGGCCCGCTCGGCACGCACCGGGTTTTCATCCGCGACCTGTGGCAACACCTCCCCCCAGATCGACGGGGCACGCTCGACGAATTCCGCCCGGCGCTGCTCGCCCTCCACAAGAGCCAGCAAGTGCGACTCGTCCGGGCCGACCTCACCGACCGCCTCGATCCGAGGGCCGTCGAAGAATCCCGCATTGAGGATGGCCCAGCCACATATCACCTCCTTGTGAGGGAAATCAAACCACCGGCTACCCCTTAAGCACCCTATACGTTTCCTATTTGTCTATTAGCCAACATTCTTATCCCAAGGCCTTACGACATGCCCGCCGAAACCGAAACAGAACTCCCCCCTCAAGCTGCCAACCCCCTACCTGTAGTGGATCCTTACCTCCAGGCGCTCCTCTCCCCCCGGGGCGAGGAAGTCCTCCACGCCGTCTGCCAGAAGGATCAAATCTGGCGGCACGACAACTTCGACGTCTTCGACATCCACGAGACTGCCCGCCTGCAGTTCGACAACCTCCTTCGCCGCCTCAAAGCCGAAGGAGGCGCCCCTTACGGCCTGATCCAACTGGTGCTGGGGGAAGCGGGGAGTGGCAAGACGCACCTGCTTCGCTTCTTCAGAAACCACGTTCACTACAGCAACGATGGGTTCTGCGGCTATTTGCAGATGACGACGGGCACCCAGAACTATCCACAGTATGTCCTTTCTAATCTCATCGATTCGCTCGACGAGATTTACTTCGAACCCGATGGCGACGAGACCGGCTTGATGCGGCTCGCCGACGCTGTCGGTCAACAGGTGGAGCGGTTTCTTCCCAAAGAAATACAGCATCTTCGCGAAGATGATCTGACATACGACGAACTCGCTCAGCTGACCAATGAACTGGCCGACGCCCTCCAGTCCCGCCCGGGCAATCGCACGTTGGATGCGGGTGTGATTCGCGCCCTGCTCTCGCTGATTCCCCGCCATCCCAAAGTCCACACGCGGGTGCTCAAGTACCTCCGCTGCGAGTCGTTCTCCTCGTTTGACGAGAAGATCCTGCCCGAAATGCCACGCTGGACAGCCGACGACGCACCCACCCACATGATTGCCGCCCTCGGCAAGATCATGCGGCAGCTCACGAACAAGACCCTCGTGATCCTCGTCGATCAACTCGAAGAAATGGCCAACTTCGACGAAGACCCTGCCCGGCTGGAACACCGCTTCCGCCACGCCATGCAGGCGATCTCCTCGCTCGTGGGCGGGATTCCCGGCGCGCTCTGCGTTGTCGGCTGTCTCGCCGACCTCTACCACCTCATGGAGCCGCGACTTCCCGCGCCGGTTCTTGCGCGGGTCGCCATCGATCCCCGCTCGATCCAACTCATCGCCAGCCGCACCCGCCACGAGGCGAAGCAGATCATCGAGACCCGTCTGAAATCGGTCTATGAACAGGCAGGTCTGAAGAACCCGGAAACGATCGCCCCCTTCACTGAAGAATTCATCGACGGCCTCGAAGGACTCACCGCCCGCGACATCCTCTTCGCCTGCCGCGCGTTCCGAGATCAACTGGCCAGCGGAAAAACTCCCGAGCCGCCCATTCCTCCGCCACCACCGGCGATCACCTGGCCACAGGAATGGAACGACTTCCGATCGCGCCACACGCCCAACGTCCCGGAGGACTCCCAACAGCAACTGCAGTTGCTGCACTGGGCCATCGAACAATGCACGCTGGAACGGCAACCCGCCGCCGAATGGTCGACCGATCTCCACGATGATTCGTTGCTCATCGGGGCCACCATCGGCGGCGTCACCCACTCTTCCAAACTGCTGGCTGCGTTCTGCGATGAAAACGCCCAGGGTGGAAAGCTGCAGAAGCGAATCGAGTCCATCGTCAAACTGGCGGGCGACCAATCGGCGGCCCTCTTGCGGAATACCGCTTTCCCTGCTGTCAAAAAGGGAACCAAGATCGGCGAACTGCTCCTTTCGCTCCCTAAGGACAAGTTCAAGCGGATCATCTGGGAGGACAGTCACTGGCGATTCCTCGCCACTCTTCGCGCCTTCCACGAGCAGCATTCCATCCAGGGCCAGTATCTGGAATGGCGCACTTCCAGCCGCCCATTAAACGACGTGAAGCCTTTGGTCGATCTCCTCAACCTCGACCAGATCCCGCTGACTCCCACACCTCCGAAAGTTGCCCCCCTCCCACCTGTCCCGCCCATCAAGCCACCTCAGTCACCCGCACTCAACACCCCGTTCGATATGCCCCTGGGTTTTACCCAAGGTTTGCGACAAACTCCGGTCGTGCTCAACTCTGAAATCTTCAAAAGGCATGCGGCATTCGTTGGTGGTGCCGGGAGTGGCAAGACAACGCTCGCCCTCAATGTCATCGAGCAACTGCTCCTCAACGGCATCCCCGCAATCCTCATTGATCGCAAGGGTGATCTCGCCACCTATGCTTCGGAGGACTGGGGCACGCCCAACGAACCCGCCCTTGTCGAACGGGCCACTCTCCTCAAGAAGCAACTCGACATCCGCGTCTACACCCCCGGCGACCCCACCGGCCACAATCTGCTATTGCCGCTGATTCCCGAAGGCGTGGCCCAACTTCCGGACAGCGAACGGATCGCGGCACTCGAGGCGACGACCGCGAGTGTTCTGGGAATGCTCAATCTTTCTCGCAGCAAATGGGAGGAATACCAACCCATCGTCCTGACGGCGCTGCAATTGCTTGTCGACACGCCCGGCAGCGAAGTGACGCTGGAGCTTGTCGAAACCGTCATCGGTCGCCAGGAACCGGAACTGACCAGACAGTTCCCCTACGACCAGCCGAACGTCTATCTCCAACTTGCGCGGCAAGTTAACAACCTCCGCATCGCGAGGCAGGTGCTCCTCTCCACGGAGGGAACGCCGCTTAGCATCTCACGCCTGCTCTCCCCCACTGCCGATGGCCGCACACCCTTGTCGATCATCAGCCTCAAGTCGCTGGTCGATATGTCGGCCATTCAGTTCTGGATGTCGCGGTTCCTCATGACGTTGGGCCGCCACGTCAGTGCCACTCCGTCAGCGACATTGCAGGCGGTTATCCTCCTCGACGAGGCCGACATCTACGTCCCCGCAACCAGCAAACCCTCCACCAAGGATCCGCTGTTGAACCTGCTCAAGCGGGCTCGCTCGGGCGGCCTGGGCGTCTTCCTTGCCACACAAACCCCGGGCGACCTCGATGCCACCTGCCGCAGCAACTGCGCCACCTGGGCCATTGGTCGGCTCAACGACAATGTATCGATCAACAAAGTGAAATCGATGTTTAGCGACACGCCGCAGCTTCTGGATCGCGTTGCGCAGCAAGGTCAGGGCGAATTCGCCCTTGCCTCCGATGGCCTCACAACACAATTCAAAGGCGACCGCAGCGCCATGAACACCAGACAACTTTCCGAACAGGAAATCCTGGCCCTGGCCCGCGCGAACCGGGGCGTCGAGTAGCAGACAGTAACCTCGCGTTGCGGAATAACTGGGAAGCCGCGTCAGCCATTCGAGTTCTTGGCGGCTTCGCGTGAGTCCATTCTTGGTTTTGTTTTCAAGGGAAGACTTGCTCACGCGAAGCCGCGAAGGTCTCCAAGATGAGGAATCGGCGTGCTTGCAGGGCTAAGTTTCTTGCGACGTTGAGGCTGTTGAGTCCACGACACATGCCTCAAACGAATTCTTGGTATACGTTCCGACAAGCTTTATGAAGACTCACCCCCAGCCACCCCCGAAGAGTTTGCCACAGGGTCATTTCACGTCTCGATCGTCACGTTTTCAAATCCCAACTGGCCGACTTTTTCCCGGATGAGGGCTTTGACCTGTTCGACCTCTTCAAAGGTCGCTGGC
>JAIXUU010000333.1 GCA_027483405.1 Planctomyces sp.
CGAAGCCCCCGATCGTTATGTGAGTGCACTCGCTGGTTCCGATATCCAGACCAACCCACCGGCGACGAATGCGGCTGTTCAGAGCCTGACAGGCAAGGTTTACACCCGCAAAGTCGATCAATTGCCACCAGCCGAGGTTCTGGCCGATATCGATGCGAAGGTCGATTTTGCCAAAATGGAACAAGTGCTGATGGAAGAGGGCCTGGCCAAGTTCGCGGATCCATTTAAGTCACTGCTCCAGGTGATCGCTTCCAAACGCTAGAGCCGAAGTGTCTCTCGGCATGAGGTTTGGTAGTGATTTGCCATACTTATGCAGGAGAAGAACATGCAACGAACGACATTTCTTATGAGGCACAAACTGGTCGTAAAAATGACCCGTTTGTGTCTTGGTCTATGCACTGGGCTGGCGATAGGGTGGTCTGGCCCGGCATTTGCCGAACCGCCCACTGCTGGAAACAGTGATCCTGTGGCGCAGCAGCCACCGGCTGGCGCTCTCCCAGCCGATGCAGAACGGATTCTGGGTGAGTGGATGCCGGTGGAGTTTGTTTTTCTGGGTCTGCCGGTACCGATGGAGAATATTGCCGGGCTGAAGGTGGTGTTTGAAAAAGAAGAGCTGAAGCTCTATCCCCCGGCACCCGTTCGCAAGCTGAAAGAAGGGGAGCTACCACCACCCGCCCCGACCCCCATCAAATTCCGTTACCAGCTCTTAACAGATCGCGAGCCGCACCAGATCGAACTGACGGCGGAAGAAGGCCCGCAACAGGGACAAACAACAGGTTCAATTTACCAGTTTGATGAAAAAGGCCGTCTGGTCATTTGCGGCCATCTCGACCCAGCCGCTCCTCGGCCCGATGTCTTTGAATCGACCGACACGTCGCGAACGATACTTTTCAAGTTCGAGCGCGTGGTCAATAAAAAGTAATGCTCACACTGAGTTGACCCGTATGACTTATCCTCAGTCATTTGGCAGGGTATTTCTACATGGCGATGACTCGAAGCCTGATGATCATTCTTGGGGTTCCACTACTTCTGCCATTGGCCTGGGCCATCGCTGTGACTCAGCAGTGGAATCTTCCTGATGATACGACTCTTTTCATGATCTTATCGCTGCTCGAAATCGCTGCGTTCTTGTGGGGAGTGTGGGTAATACGGCAGTTGAATACCCTGGAAGACTTTAAGGTGTACTGCATAGGCTGCTATCTACTTTTTATGCCTATCGCAGTGTTGATCTGGACTGGGGTATTGGGCCTGAACATCAGCCAAAGCCCGCTTTGAATTCATCCCATTAAGACAATTTCAATCGTGATTCTTCATAAGTTCTCACAAGTACATCAATCAGTGATTGTAAACCGGTCGCGTCTTGTTGATTGAAGCGGTTGAATTGTGGGCTGTCGATGTCGAGGACTCCGAGGAGTTTCTGACCCGACAGAATGGGCAGAACAATCTCGGAGTTCGACGCGGAATCGCAGGCGATGTGCCCCGGGAATTGGTGAACATCGGCTACGATCTGTACAGTGAGGGTTTGTGCTGCGGTGCCGCAGACACCCTTACCGACGGGAATGCGGACACAGGCCGGGCGACCCTGGAATGGCCCGAGCACCAGTTCATTTCCCTGCAGAAAGTAAAAGCCCGCCCAGTTGATTTGGGGCAGGTTGTGATAAAGCAGGGCGGCACAGTTGGCGGTGTTGGCAATCCAGTCGGTTTCTCCCTGAGTGATCGCGCGGAGTTGCTGCTCCAATAAAGCGTAAAGCTCGTTGGGTGCTAAAGAGTGCGAATCGGTGAGGGACGTATCGTGCATTCGATGTGATCGCCAAGGATGATCGGTCATGAATTGGGAAAGTGTCCCCTTGAAGACATGCTCGCTCAGAGCCGCGAGGCATGGGACAGAGCCCTGGGGTGTATGGCACATCAGGTTTTATTGTGTGCTGGTCAACTTTACTTGACGGTGACGAGGTACTTTTCGACTGTCGGTTTCAGAGTGCGATCAAAGGTTTGTTTGGATACGAGAATGGTGAGTTCGCCGGGATCGGTGGCTTCGATTTCGAATTCCATCATGAGAGCGCCAATCATCGGGTGTCCGTCCCGATAGGTGCTGAGTCTGGTTTGTCGATGGAGCTTTCCTCTGCCGGAGATTGAAGTTTGGATAATTCCGCCGGAAGGTGTGGAGCCTGTCACCCGGAGAATACTCCCCTTTTCGACCGTCAGGCTTTGCGGGCCATCGAGGACTACCACGTTGACCAGGTTGTCATCAGGCTTATCGGCCTGGGCGATTTCTACAGCAAATCCAGCCGAGAGGACGCAAACCAGAGTCAGTAGAGTGCCCCATATGAGTCGATTCATTGCGAAGGCTTTCCGATTTCGAGGGATGGTTTGGGAGTCGAGATGTGTCACTTCTCCGTGAGCATACGGATTCGAGGTGAGAACTCCAGATTTCAGTTCCGGGAAAATCAATTTCCTGGCGGCTGCGATGAGTTCACGGAATCCGGGCGAGAATTACAGCGTGGGGAGTACAAAATCGGCGACGTAGAAGATGACTCCGGTGACCGATGTGAGGACGAGATCAATCATCGAGAGCCAGCCGAGCCTTTTGTGTGTGGTGCTGTAGGCTGAAGGTTGGGCTGGTTTGGCATAGTTGCGCAGGGCACCAATGAGCGTGACAGCCCAGAGGATGGGTGTCGAGATGGCAAAGACGAGATGGATGCGGAGCAGCCAGGTGGAGCGTGCAATCACTTCGGTGCTGAGTGGTGGCACGTGGCGATCGACGATGTTGCGCCAGCCACCTTGAACCCATTGCAGATCGACTTCGAATAGAGTCACTGCCACAAGGAGAATCAGGGCGAGGAGCATCTGCAACTTACGGTGATTCTCGAAGCGGCGAGCTTTGACCTCCACCAGACTCCAGATCATCAGTGGGACGACAATGACGAGCGCCACCACGACAAAGTCGAGCATGAAGGATGTCTGATAGCCGAGAAAACCGCGAGTGAGCATTCAACCTCCGGATTGTGGGGCTATGCAGTGTGAACTATGAGTGCTCTGGTCAGACGTCGTTTCCACATCAATCTTTGTTCAAGAACAACATTCTTTCGCGGAAATTGGCGATCTGGGCAAGCGGGAAAAACCCCATTCCATACGTTTCAAATAGACGTGAAGGAGTTTAATGACGCCCTGAGAATGTTAGTGCGAACGCCAGGAACCACCAGTCTCACGACTTAGGATTCGTTGGTGGCGATGGAGGCGATTCCTGGCGGACAGTCACCTGCAGGGCACTGAGCATTTTGGTGATGCGAGCTTCTTTGCCATCAATGAACGGGACGTTGTCGAGCACGAAGGCGCGCGGCTCAGAACTGGGGTGGATAATCAGCCGGCCACTCCGCATGAGCAAGTATTCGAAGATGTCGTCAATCTCTTTGCTGATGCGCAGGTTAGGAGCGGAGTAGCGTTCGAGGTTACTGAGAAAGCCGTGATGATGCAGCAGTTCATTCGAGCGAATTTCCCAGTAATCCATGCGGACTGTGAAGAACACACAGAGATAGATAATTCCCAGGACACCGGCGAAGAGGAAATAGAATGTGGAATTGGCATGTGGTTTGAGTGAATTAAAAAAGCTGGAAACAGCCGGGAGCAGATCCGGGAATTGTCTCATGAGCAGGATGAACCCAAAGACGAAGGCGACAATACAGAAAAAGAGTGTCAGCGATGTCGTGCGCGGGAAGTCGAAAGCCAACACGACGAGGTTGACTCCCAGAATGGCCATGAATGAGAGTGCGAGCGTCGATTGAGTGGGGTTGGCTGCATCTTCCAAAAACAGGGCAATAAACCCGCAGATGATCGACGCAATAAAGGTGGGGTAGAGCAAAACGATCTTCGGATAGGACATCAGATAGATTGGTTTTGTAGGGTCGAAGTCGCCGTTAGACACGGGAGATCCTTTCCGCAGTGTATTTGCAGACATGCAGTTTCGTGTTTATCAGTCTGGCAGTTTTGAGCTGAAAGGTGGCCCACACAATGCGAACTCGTCGGCCGGCTTTCAGTTGAACTTCGTCCTGTGTGCAATGCACTTCTGGACGAGAATCTTTCCTGAAGAACGCGAATAGGGCCTGTGTGGATGACAGTCTTTCTGAGGAGGACTTTAGCCGCCCGCGACCGTCGATTCAATTGCGGATCTGGCTTCGGGTTCCCACGATGAATTCCATCCGGTCGTTCGCTGGGCTCTGGTGGTTTCCGGGGAGGTTGGGTCCAATGAGAGTTGATTTGACAAAATGCAACATGCAAAAAAATCGTCCAGTGGCTCGCAAGGGCACCACTGGACGATCTGTCGTTACAAATAGGCTTGATTGGCTGAACCAGGATTAGAAGCCGAATCCACCGCCAAATCCACCGAATCCACCACCGCCGAATCCGCCGCCGCCAAATCCTCCACCACCAAACCCACCACCGTTACCAAACTGGTTGTTACCAAAGTTCTGATAAACGTTCTGGTAGAATTCGGGAGCGGCTTCTAGCGAATGCTTGCCGGGGCCGTAAGAAGTGGCAACAAAAGTGCGGTTATATGCGTCTGGGTTGCCCAGATCAGTCAGAATTTGAGCCACGAGCTGCCGACGATGGTTATCGAGTTCTGGATCAGCGTTGTGCATCGTCCGTTCCACAAGAACCGGGAAGGGTGCACTGCGCATTCTCGATGCGATTTCGAGGATTTTGTCTTTGCCGTCGGGTGTCAGTTCGGCACTTTCTCCCACAAAGTCACTGTAGTACAGAATGAAATCTGCTGCTTCGGCATTGGTTTCCATCTGGTGGAAGTGGGCTCGATGCACGGTTCCTAAGGCGTATTGCTCTGGTGTCGTGTTTCGATTGGCTGAATGACCCCACCAGGACGAGGCACCCGAGCAGAAGCTGCCACATTTCGTCCCGCAGCTATTGCACGAGTTGCAGTCATTACACGATTTTTTCCAGCCCCATTTGTTCCCGCCACAGGGCTGAACACCACAGGTTGGATCGTAGGGCGAATTGTTGCAGCCACCTGTTGGGCAGGCACCCGTTTCGCAAGAACCCGTCTGGCAGCCCGCTGGGCCACAATCAGTCGATTTATGGCCAAACGAGATGCAGCCTGCAGCAATCAGCGGCAATGCGACGAGGCAGCGACTCAGATAAGTGTGGAAGGAGCGGAGCATCCCTTCTCCCCTAACGAGACTGGCGCAGGGACAGTCTTTCGGATATTTCTGGCAGATTGTTCAGCAATCAATCGTCGCAGGTGCGATCAATGCCCAACTGCCTTCTTCGTCAACCTTGACTTGATGGCTGTCTGTTCTCGGAGGCAGAACAGACCCAGTATGTACTAGTAAGTAGCCGGACGATGTGTCTGGCACCTCAAGCTCTTCTGTACGACTATCGACGACCTGCACCACTTCCTGCGGAACTTGCTGACGGAGCGGAATAACCGCCACGACCATAAGGATTTCCGGGTTGCCCGGCAGTTTCTGCCTGTTGCATCCCTGTCTGCTGGATTTGTGATGAGGGTTGATTCCCGGGATAGCGGCTGCCAGGAGTGTAGCCTGACCGGTTTCCTTGAGAACCATAATTGTTTGAAGAGACTGGTGTCGGCATCAGTGGTGTCGTGGGCCGGGGTTGAGCCGGGCCGGGTGTTGGTGGATAAGCGTGTTGTGGGACAGAGTAGCCACCTGGAGCCGGCTGAATTCCCTGATTCGGTCCACCCTGATTCATGCCACCCGGTTGCGGTCCAACAGGCTGTGGCCCATAGGAGGGGCTGGCTGGGCCGGGATTGAAGTGCTGATAACCCACATTTGTCCCATTACTGCCAGAACCATAAGGTGGTACCTGATAATGTCCCGTATCAGGAGTACCTTCGATGCGGTTGTACCAGAAGAACTCGTGATCGCCTGGATAAGTGACTTCGAAGCCAGGGACAGGAGGCACTTCCTCAGGATCCATGGGCCGCACAATGTCGGGAGTAATCAGGATGAGCAGTTCGTTTTCGTCCTGAGTTTTCTCTTTGCGACTGAAGAGAGCTGGTCCAATCTTTGGGATATCTCCCAGGAAGGGAATCTTCGAGATGTTGGTCTTCATCAGGTGAGAATACAGACCAGCCAGCGCGAGAGTCTGACCTTCGCGCATTTCGACAGTGGTATCAATGCGGCGGGCGTTGGTACCGGGAATCCCTTGCACTGAGTTCGCCTGGTTCAGATCGCTATATTCCGCGATGGTCGACAAGCGGATGAGATCACGATCCAGAACTGTGGGTGTGACGAGCACTGATGTCCCGAAACCACGGAAAGTCGTGGACTGACCTTGTGCACCGGCAATACCGATAATCGTAGGAACGGCAAATTCACCACCAGCCAGAAAACGGGCCTGGCGACCACTGAGAACTGTTAAACGTGGTTCAACCAGTATCTTGCCGATGCCGTTCGTCTTGAGCCAATCGAGCAGAATCGAGACGTCGCCGTTATCGAAGATACCACCCAGCGTCGCGGCCCCGCCCGTTAGTGACGATTCAATTAACTGGCTGCCATTAAAGAGCACCGAAATATCGGCCCCGGCTTTAAACATTTCTGAACGGTTCAGTTCGGCAATACGAACTGTGAGGCTCACCTGGAACTCACCTGGAACTCGCAGCTCATTGATAATGAAACCAGCTGCGAGGTCGTTAGAACCTCCAAAACTATTACCAATTCCACCGATGGCACCGTTATCAATCGTACTGGATCCACCACCGAGATCACCGCCAAGACCGCCCAGGAAAGGTTGTGGGCCGCCCAGTGAACCTTCCTGATTGATGACTTCACCGCGCACGATACTCAGGATGTGAGCGGCTTCTTCAGCATCGCGGGCCTGTCCGCGGACGACAATCTTGTATGACATGGGGATGAGGTAAACCTTGCTGTTGGGGAACAAGGTCTGCAGTTTCTTTTCGAGCTTGCCATAATCGAGGCGGCGCTGGAAATCGAGAGCTGGATCGCGAATGACTTTCACGAGATAAATGAGTGGTTCGGCGGCACCTTCAAACCAGAGGGTAAGAGTTGTCGTTCCTCGAGAAACACCAATAATGGAAATTTCTCGGGGGCCGTATTGCACTACATCGATCACGTTCGGGTCGGCAATGGCCGCACGAATGACGTTGGCACGAGTGACGATCAACTGGCTGCGGCGATGAATCACTTCGAGGTCTTCTTCGGAAGACGGCATCGATTCAATCAGCCGGTGGAGTTGCCGGGCCGTATCCGACTGGTTGGAGTCCTGTACTGTGCGAACTGGCACCGCCCGCTGTGGCAACGGTAATGCATTGACAGCAGGGACGGGTTGATACTGGACAGGTTGGATGTTGCCACGCGGAATCTGGATTTCACCATTCCGACTGGCAGGCACCTGATACTGCGTATTAACGACGGGATATCCATACCCGGCGGGTGACTGCGGATGAGACGGAGTTTGCCCTGGTTGTCTCTGGTCCTGATAGCCCTGAGCTTCAGGGGCATACGCGGCTGGTGCCATCTGCTGCTGAGAATAGGAAGCAGAATGCCCGCCAGGATTTTGAGCGAGGCAGGTGCTCGTCCCTACGAGACAAAGCAGCAATGCCTGAATTCCCTGCCGGAGCGAATCGTGCCATGTGAGGCGCAAGAGACCGCTGTCGGTTTTATGACCATCGCGATACAGCTCTGCCCGCGTCGGCTTGTAAACGGTCAACATCCGTGTTGCTCCTGCTCGCTTCGAAAGCATCCTTGCTTTGAAGCAGACATGCACCCTGCCCAGTCAAGAAAAGCTGCCACATTCTCCGCAGTTGAGAATCTGGTCTGACATGACCAGATAAGACTCAGCCTGCTGAAGGAAAACGCGGTAGCCTCGTATCGGGTTTGCCTGGGATACGTTTATCAATGTGAGTGCAGACTCTTGGAAGCCTCTCTCACCGTGTCATCAGTTATCGGCGGAAGAATTCCGACGCCATCAAGCGAAGTGAGTCATGTTTCTCAGTTGCTTTTGTCGTAACGGAAAGAGGCGACATAACTGAAAAAGTTCCCGCAAGCCCCCTGTATTGCCCAGGGGCGATGAGTTTCACCTCCTACAAGCAATAACTGCCTGTGGGAGGTGATTTAGAACTTTGCAGGTCGATGATTCAGGATGCTGAGGCATCTTCTGCCGGAGTCATCTGCTTACCACGCGTAATTTGTATCCCGGTTGTAGACTGCTCGACCGGGGTAGTACCAGGGAGCCCGGTAGGAGTAGTAAGGGAACCGATAGTGACCATGCACCTGATTGCGATGAAACCCGGGGCCGAAGTGGTCAACGTAGGGATCGCCGGAATTTGTAGATCGCTCGTTTCCATCGTAATAGTAGGGTGAGCCGATTCTGGCGTCGTATCCACCTGGCTGGAAATACTTGGCCCCCGAGGCATAGCCTGACTGATAAGTGGGGCCAGGCAACGCCGGGCTGGGCAGTCTGCCTTGAACCTGACCGTTAGGTGCAAGACCATACGGTGTCGCATAGGGCGATAGATTGACGTTTGCCCCGTAGCCTGCCATGGTTCCCTGGCCTGTCAGGTATGGCTGGCTGCCCATTACCGAGGGATCAACGGGCTGTGGACCGTAGGTATAAGGAGCAATTCCAGTGGGCGTGGGTTGAGCCACAGCCGGACCATTCATCGTGGAGTCATAGGCGGCTGGTGGATTGATCGACACTCCTGCGCCCGCTTGAGGATAGTAATAAGGTGTCGTTCCAGCGGCTCCACCCGAGAAGCCGAAACCATAGTTGGACCAGGAAGCTCCAGGAGCATCCTGAGCCTCCACGGTTGTGAGGTTGCCCAGGAGCGTTGCTCCCAGTACGACACCCAGCTTCATGGTGGTTTTCCACAATTGGGCTGCCAGCGAAAACTCTTGAGGCGCTTTGGCTTGTGAGGAATCAGCAGGCAATGCGATTCCCCGGGCCTGGCAAAACATCGTGATCGGGGCAAGCTTCCAGGGAGTCTGCGGCATGTTAAACCTCAATGACCGTGACG
>JAIXUU010000378.1 GCA_027483405.1 Planctomyces sp.
AGCCCGCCACACCCGTTGCCGCAAAGGCCAGAGCTTGGGAACTAAACGGCTCAATCATTTTTCCAACTACAAAAGAGGAAATCACAATCCCTAAGATCATCATGATCCAAGTGATCGAGGCGGCGGCGGGCCGTCGTTCTGGCGTTACACGGGTTGCCAATAAGGCCAACAAAGAGGTGCCAGATGCACCAACTCCCATACCAATCATCAAATAAGCTAGAACGGAAAGCAGAAGACCAAGCCCAGGCGAGCTGGCCATCATGAGAGCTGCGTCGGTTGCTCCTAAAGCGCCCAAGCACAAACAAGCCATGCCACCGGTAATCCAAGGTGTACGACGGCTTCCAAGGTCTGAACCATATCCCCAATGTGGCCGGGTGATCTGTACCGCAAAGTGCAAGCCTACGAGGGCAGCAGGCAGCATTGCAGGCATAGCCATCTCAACCACCATGATGCGATTGAGTGTTGAGGTCGTCAGTGCGACGACGGCCCCAAGCGCACTTTGAACAAGCCCCAGGCGAGCAATACCGAGCCAACCCAAGGGCTTGTGCGAAATCTGGGTCATGTATGTCCTCCAAGCAGGGATCCGACGCCAATGGCGCTGACAAGCATTCCCAGCACATAGAGGCTAGTTCCCGTCGCATTATACCAAGGCGTGTGTTTCAAAGGGTCGCTCAACAAGCGGCGCATCAGTGCAAATTGGGCGAGCAGGGCGATCAGCACACCACCGGCATATGGCAAGAGCCCCCAATACACGAGTAGGCCAATCACGAAAGCCTGCGGCACCGCCATTACAAAGCAAGCAAATCGCGCGGCACCGTCGACACCCATCACAACAGGCAAGGACCGAAGGCCGAGTTGGCGGTCGCCCTCTACTGCCTTGAAGTCATTCAAAGTCATGATGCCATGCGCACCTGCGGCATAGAGGCCCGCAAGCAATAATATTTTTACGTCCGGCAAAGTCTGCGTCACAACGGCGGCACCTGTGAACCACGTCAGCCCTTCATAGGAGAAACCGACGGAGGCCGGGCCCCACCAACCGCTCTGCTTGAGGCGAAATGGCGGCGCGCTATAGGCCCACGCAAGCACGATGCCCAGCGCTGCGGCTACCAATACCCAAAGTCCCAAGGTCGCCGCGAAAACTATGGACACCACCGTCCAGATCATCGCGATCCATAAGCCCCAACGGCCTGGAATGCGCCCAGATGGGATCGGCCGATTAGGCTCGTTTATGGCGTCGACATGTCGATCAAACCAGTCGTTCACGGCCTGACTGGTTGCACAAATCATCGGCCCAGCCAGAATTGCACCCGCCAATGCCAGCGGCCACTTCTCTGAAAACGGGGCCCCAGAAGAGATGACTCCACACATGAAAGCCCACATGGGCGCAAACCATGTAATGGGTTTAAACAGCTCCAGCACCGCTTTGGGTGACGGCAGATTGGATGGCACCGAGGGAGCTAATGTCTCATTCATAGGGCGAGCCTATGTTGGACACTGAAAAGTGTCAATTAAAATCGACACTGCGCGAAATTGACAGTCCGCTGAAAAAAATCAGCCTTTTCAAGGCCAATTGGCGCCTAACCAAGGCTTGCTTGGACCATTGCCCGCAAGAACTTGCTACTTATTGCCACAGGGAATTGTTAAAGAGGGGCTGCGGCCTACTGACCGTCATCCTCAAAATTACCAATTCCAAAACGATGGAGCTTGGAATAGAGGCTTTGTCGGCTTACACCTAAAATTTCAGCGGCAGAGGCGCGGTTATTACCCGTCAGATCAAGGGCCGCTTCGATACAAAGTCGCTCAACAAAATCTGTTGTGTCGCGTACAATTTCCTTCAAGGACACGCGGCCAACCAACTCACTCATGTCGGCAGGCGAACGCACCAATTCTAATGGCTGCTGCCCGCGCTCCATCTCACGGCGGCTTACGCGACGGATACTAAAGCCATAGAAGCCATCTTCGCCCTCAGTAACCGAGACAGCGCAGACTTCGACGTCTTCCAATTCGCCAAATTGGGTTTGCAAGACGGTTGGGAAGTTGCGAACAACGCCATATTTGACAAGATTTTCCAGCAAAATATTGCGATCAACGCCGGGGCGACCCAAGAACCGCGTCAATTGTTCGCCATTGGCCTGTTCAGGTGTTGGCAGATGTACGAGGTCCAAGAATGCCGAATTCTCGGTCAAAATCTTCAAGTCACGATCTGTTACCACAAGCCCATCTGGCAATAGGTTGATCGCCGCCAACATGCGATGGCTGCTGTCGACAATAATAGGCTCAGACCGCTCAGCCGGAACCAGTCGGACGAGAAAGTGCATGCTGCGATCTTGGCGAAACAGGGACGCGGTTACATTCAGCTGGCGACCGTTCGAAGTCAGGCTACTTTGAGGCACCGAGCGGCTGGTTGACGCTTGCGCGACGGACAAGAGCGACGCAGCATCTTCTTGGCTTTGAACCGCGAACAGGCGTGAAAATGGCTTTCCGACCAACGAACCATCGCCACCGATCAAGCGATCAGCAGCTGGATTGGCCTCAGCAACACGACGGGTGGAGCCATCAATGATCAACACCGCTTCACTGGTTGATTGGAACAGCATGCGATAGCGCGATTCAGACGTGCGCATGCGCGCATAATCCCGCTCCATCGATTGTTGAGCTTGCAGCAGGCGTTGTTGCAAAACGGAGGCGGCACGATGGTCGCGACCAATTGCAATGATCCGCCCATCATCGCCTGTGCCAACTGCGACATAACGCAAAGCGACCGAGTCTCCGCGGCGCGATGGGTGGTTCAACTCGCGCCAGCGGATCGCTTTGTCAGATGCAGCATCGCGCAGCATTTCTTCGACTTTTGGTCGGCTATCTTGAGTGACGGTATCAGACCAAGGCTTGTTGACCCAGCTTTCGAAGTCATCGAGCTGCAGATCTGAATTGCCGACGGCCAAATCGCAAATCACGCCATCACGGTCGATGACGATCGCAACATCGCCGCCTGCAGCTAAAACCTTTACCGCAATCGAAGCTTCCAAGTCACCGAGTGCCGCTGGCTGCAGCAATGGACCGAAGTTTTGATTAGGCGGGCGATGTTCCATGTGCGCGTTGAAAACCTTGAAACTAGCATAGACGGTTAATGCCTGTGGGTGTGCTCGTATATGACTGTTTCAGCGATTGCGATAGCTTCTCTGCCGTCACTAGCAGAGAAATCGGCCCCGATGCTTGCTGCCATTTCAGGCCGCCCAACAATGTGGCTACCGCCAACCATCACGAGAATATGGCGATTGTGTGAGACTTTACGGACCTGACGGATCAATTCTTTAACAAATGGGACTTGAGCCTCGGCAGAAATGCCAATTCCGAGGATATGGAAGCTCTCGCTGCCCACAATTGCCAAGACGTCATTGATGCGTGAATTGGGCTCACACAGGGTTCGCCAGCCAGCGCGCCTAAATAATTCGTCCACCATGCGGATGCCAAAACTATGCATTTCGCCCGCTGGCGTCACAAAAAGACCCGATGCCAAGTCTGCGCGAATATCTTTTTCGTCGCGATCGGCGTCGCTCAACCGGTTCAAAAGTGTCTGCAGCCGACCAAGGCCGATTGTGACATCTGAGAAGGACGCCGTGTCATCTTCCCACATCGAGCCCAAATGACGAGCTGCTGGTGCCATCAGGTCAACATAAACTTCATCTAAGCGGAGACCAGAATTCAAATAGGCCTGCAGAATTATCTCCACGTCATCGACTTCGTGGGTGAGCAAGATATGCGCGAGATCAATAACGGCGGTCTGCCCTGGCTCTTTGCCGGAGACCTGCCCGAGGTTTTGGTCGCGATGGGTTTTATGGGCCAGCATAAGACGGGGAATGATGTCGCCCTCAACCATCTGCGCCAGCAACTCCATGATTTTCACATCCGTTGACTTGTCGCCGCCATGCGCTGAAGCGGATTCGGCTTTTTTCCAAGCTGGCGTTGCGCCTTGCTTGATATCTTCTTGGCCGTGGTTTCTGGGGTCCAAGTGCACTAAGGTGTCTTGATTGGACATTTTGCTTCTCCAGATCTTTTTCGGAGTCACACCGTCTCGTGCGCGTCCAGCTACGCGCTGCCCCCTGTTGTTGGTTCCCGCCTCACGAGGAAATCAGTCATCAGGTCATCCCAAACCAGTGTCGCAGCCTTATTTTCTAAGCTTTATCTGACCTCTGATTTTATCAACTTACACGAAGATTCAATATGAGCCAGAGCCAAATTGAAAAATTTATCCCCAAATCTCGAAAAGTGTCAGTTTTATTAGGCGTCCAAATAACTTGACAATCAAAGTGGGCGTGCGAAACTGAGAGATGGCGTCGGCACTTTTCGTCGAACGCTGCCGGAAATCAAGAATGCATTCCTTGCATATCTCAACAAAATCAGTGTCTTCGCATTCATCTTGCGAGTGCGAAGCTGCGCCTGCGATAGAGCAAGGTGCGAGATGTGCAGGGGGTCATACAGCTGAGATTTTCAGTGCAGATCAGGCCGGTGTTGACTGTGTTTTGTCCAACCTTCCTGTCAATACACCCAATTCGGCGGCCGCAGAACGGTCTAAATCGACAAGAAAATCGCTGTACACACCGGAGCAGCGGGCACGGCGTGATGCGACACCATGGACCTTGGTTCAGGCGATCCTGGCACCGCTACAATTTCTGGTTTTCCTGATCAGTTTGGGCCTGGTCGCTTATTATCTCAGCACTGGAAGGGGGTATGAAGCGGCAACGATCTCCATCCTGATCAAGACATTCTTGCTTTATACAATCATGATTACGGGCTCGATCTGGGAAAAAGTTGTCTTTGATGAGTGGCTCTTTGTTGAGGCCTTTTTCTGGGAAGACGTCTTTTCGATGCTGGTACTCGCCCTCCAAACTCTTTACGTGGTCGCCCTTCTCAAAGGCTGGTGGACCCCTGAACAGCAGGTCTACATCGCAGTCGCCGCCTATGGGACATATGTGATAAATGCGGCGCAATTCATTTGGAAGCTGCGCGTCGCGCGTCTTGAAGGCAAGAAAAGTGATGTAAGTTCGCAGAGCGGGCAAATGTCACCCTCCGCTGCAGCGGCAAGCTCCAATTGGGCAGGGCAACAAACATGACGCCCCAAGCCGAGAAAATCGCCGCTGCTTGGCGTCAATTATTTATCAGCATGCTGCCCTTTTCAGACTCAGCAAGCAAAGATTTGCCGATTAGCCGGCTATTGCGCTTATCCTTGTTTCAAATTTCCACGGGCATGGCAGCCGTCCTGTTAACTGGGACGCTCAATCGGGTCATGATTGTTGAATTAGGAGTAAGTGGCACTCTGGTCGCTTTGATGGTTTCACTACCGCTCTTGTTTGCGCCATTGCGCGCCCTGATCGGATTTAAGTCTGACACACATAAGTCTTACCTTGGCTGGCGTCGCACACCCTACATTTTCTTCGGCACAATGGCGCAATACGCCGGACTGGCTATCATGCCGTTCGCCTTGCTGATCTTATCTGGCGATGGTCAAGGGCCAATCATCTTTGGACATATTGGGGCGGCACTTGCTTTCTTGCTCGTCGGAGCCGGTATGCACACCACCCAGACGGCAGGCTTGGCCTTGGCAACTGACCTTGCAACAGACGAGACACGCCCGCGCGTCGTGGCACTACTTTATGTCATGCTCCTGGTGGGCATGCTGATTTCTTCCCTGGTTTTAGGCGGCCTATTGGTGGATTTTAACGCCATGCGCCTGATCCAAGTCATTCAAGGTGCAGCGATTGTTTCGTTTGTCCTAAATGCTGTCGCCGTTTGGAAGCAGGAAATTCGAAACCCTGCCCTGACGGC
>JAIXUU010000358.1 GCA_027483405.1 Planctomyces sp.
GAAGCATTCAGGGACAGATGAACGGAGTCTGGTCTGCTGTTGCCGCTGCAACAGGGGGCGCAGGCGCTGCCGTCATGTTCGTGGGTGCCAAACACGATGTCGGAATCTCCGAAGTAGCGCGCGCTTTTGCAGAGCTCGCTGCTGAACGGGCCGCTAAATCGGCTTGGTTGATTGACTTAGATTTTTTTGGACCAGGGCAGTTCTCGGCGCTGGGCGGCGCACAGACTGGCTTCAAAGGCCCGTTTGATATGACCTTTGGTGTGACGCCATTCTGGCGGGCCCAGCCACGTGCGCCAGATGGCACGCAAGGCGAAGGGGCTGTCGTAAGTTATAAAACCGCGATCCCTAAGCTTTATGTCAGCCGATTTAATCGCGCCGCTTTGGCTGGTAATCAGAAACTTCAAGTAACACCTGCGCCAGATTATTGGCGTGCCGTGCGCCGTTCGGTGGATCTGACGATTGTCGACGCCCCGCCGCTAGAGCAGTCGCGTGCAGGCCTTGCCTTGGCCGCGGACATGGACGGGATTATTCTGGTTATAGATGGCAACAAAAGCGACGTCCGCGAGTCGATTGATTTGCGCGATGAGGTGGTGGGTCGCGGTGGACGCTGTCTCGGAATCGTGGTGACTGGGACATCGAGTTCTGCACTGTCGCTCGGCCGAAAGCGCTAACATGGTTGCACCTAAATTGACGTGGCGCTGGGATTTAGCCCTTTTGGCTCTCGCGCTGGCCTGCTTCAGTGCCGGCTTTTGGCGTCTTTGGCCGGGGGCTGCTGGTTTAGAGGAAGCGCCACTGGGGCCAGTCATCCTAAAGGCTGGTGTGGCTTCGATGGGTTTTATCGGCTTTGCCGTGCGCTGGGAAGCATTGGCTCCCGTGATCCTCAGGCGCTTAGACGGTTTGTTGCTGGTCGCCGTTTGCTTGGTCTCAGCAGCTTGGGCGTTGGCCCCAGCAATTGCCCTCCAGCATGGCATTCTTCTCCTGTCGTTATGGGTCTTCGGAATAACGATTGCCGCCCGGCTTCCGGCTGTTGATTTGGCGTTTACGACAGCTTTTGCGGGCATTTTCGCGCTGCTAGCTCAGCTTGTGGCGGCGCGCGGGTTGATGCCGCTTGCCGCTTTGGACGGTGATTTGACCTTTGCCCTCTGCGTAGCCTTGTGGGCGTCAGCTTCCAACTCCAAATGGCGCTGGGTTTGGTTGACTTGGGCGGCTGCCTTAGTCGTTTTGGCTCTTATTCTAGGAGATCTGGCAAGCTTAATGGCGGCAGGCATTGGGGTCGTCACCGCAGGCCTTGGAGTCGGGTTACGCTGGATTGCCGCCCGCCGCGCATGGACCCCGATTGATATTGCTGTCACGCTTGCTTGCTCGATCCTAACGGTGACGCTTTTGGCCTTGTTTACACCTTTGGCACTTTCATCCGACCCCTTCGGCGCGATTAACTGGATTGGCTATGGGTTTGGTGTTTCTGGTGCCTCGATCAGTGAGGGCTTTGGTCAGGGCTTGGGCTTATTGGGCTTAGGCATCGCAAGCGGATGGGCAGTCCTGACCAGCGTTCGTTTGGCACTTGACCGAAGGGAGACTGATACGGACGGCGCGGCGGTTTTTGGGATGTGGTGCGCGGGGCTTGCAGCCTTGCTATTGGCACCCACAGAAATTTCTGTCGTTGGCTCTTGGGTGGTACTTTTGGCGGGGTTGAGTTTTGGGGCGGGTATTCGGCCCCTGGTGCCGGCACAAAAGCCACGCGCTGCTCAACCTCTGAACGCCGGGGCTCCTTATCAAGGGGCCTTTCAATCGGCACCCCAGCCCAATCGTCCAAACCCGGCCACTCGTAACCGCCTCAGCTAAGCGCGTCTGCCGCCCATAAAGCCCGCCACAGACGCGCCCCTAGCGCCCGGATCGCCAAGGGCACAGACTCCGATAGCACCAAAGTTTTCAGAACAGATTTGATCCACGATCTCGCCGGTAGACGCGTCAAGGTCTGCGCCAGTTTGGTGCCTGGAAGTTCTGCCATGCTGGGGTGGCGCTCGACGATGCGACGGAAGTTCGGTCCGGCTTTTGCGAATTTGTCGAGCAGGGTTGCGGCATCATCCAGACCCAGATGGGTTGCCGGAATGTCGACATGGAGGACCCCATGCCCCTTTGACTCCGCCCGTAATGCCCAATCAACATCCTCCCAGCCCCAACCAGAAAAGCCTGCATCAAAGGGTGTATCATCCAAAATGTCTTTGCGTACGAGTAGGTTAGAGGTGGCAACCGCTAGTGCGCCCCTGCTCTGGCGTTCACTTGCAGACGAGCAATCTGACTTTTCAGCAACCATTTTGGCTAAAGCCAAAGCAGCGCAATCGGGAACCTGCAGGGTGGAAAACCCGCCATAAGCAATTTCCGTGGTTGGGTCCCGGGCAAGCTTTAGCCAATCAGCGACGAAACTTGGCGAATCTGGGGCCATGTCGGAATCCAGAAACAGAATGACAGAGGCCTTGGCCTCGGCAATCAGGCGGTTGCGCGCCGCAGAACGTCCTTGATTGCCATGCAAGGTGATAAGGCGCGCTGGGACACTTAGGTTCTGGAGAGTTGCTTCGACCTTAGCCGTCACTGAGGGGTCCTGTGATCCATCGTCTATGACGATCAATTCGACCGCTTCGCCAGTCATTTGGGCAGATAAAATATCTAGTAGTTGACTGGGGTCATTGCGGAAAAAGGGCGTCGCGATGCTCAGTTCCAACGGGTGTTCAGCCCGAACGCCATTGGTGAAAATCGTCTCGGTCATAAAGCCCCCGTTTGCGGGCGCAGTCGGGTCCACATGGATCTGGCAAAGTCGCGCGCGCCAGCGACATTCAAGAGGATAACAAAAGCACCATAGCTGAAGGCAC
>JAIXUU010000081.1 GCA_027483405.1 Planctomyces sp.
GAATTCGGGATTATGCCTGGGGCCGAAATCTCCTTTGCGGAACCCTCTGCTGAACTGAAAGATGGGCCCTGACCCGGCAGCGAGCAATCGCTTCATGTGCGCTTCGGGAGACGTCTGCAGAAACAGATGTCTTTCCGTCACGGCATCTGTCGTGATAAAGGGATCACTCCAGCTGTCGAGCACCATTTCTGACGACAGTATGGGCGTGGTCACTTCCCAGTACCCCGCCTGCAGAAAAAACTGACGTGCTGCTGCCATTAAACTGGAACGTAGCTTCAGTAGACTCATCGAAGCCGAAGGGAGATAGTCATCAGCCAGCACGTCGGTTGTTCTTTCCATCACAAAGCGGAAGTTCAGTTATTGGCCAGATTATAGACCATCAAAACATCCTGATCACGCAGGTAGAGTTTGCCGCCAACAACCACGGGATGCGACCAGCAGGGTTCGTTGGTGACATTGGGGCGGAAGGAGCCTTTGAGGTTGTAGCCATCGGGAGTGGCTCCCACGAGAGCAACCTCTCCGGACTCATAACGGAAGATGATATTGCCATCCGCAGCGACAATTGCCGCCGAGCGTGAACCAGCACCGCGCTGACGGCCACCCCAGACGATCTTGCCAGTTTTCCATTCGACACAGACCGGAAAACCATTGTTATGGCCATGGCCCATGTAGACGTAGTCGCCCAGCATGACCATGCCGCCATGATGGTTCTGCAGTTCATTGGCAGGTTTGTAATAGACTTCGTCGGCAGAGAATTTTGTTCCTTTTTTGGTGATCTTCAGCAGAGCGGTGCCACCTTCGCTGTAACCTGAGGAGGCGAAAACATAGTCGCCACTGGCAATAGGTGTGGGGATGTTGGCCGTCGGATTGGCGACACGGTTGTATCCCCACAGTGGCTGGCCATTGGTGGCACGCACACCGATGACACCACGACCCACGAGCTGAACATACTGCTTTACACCGCCTGCTTCGCTGACAATGATCGACGAGTAACCAGCGCCGGAACCACCCGATTCGCCAAAATCGGGAACGGCTGACTTCCACATGAGTTTGCCCGTGCTTTTCTGCAGGGCGATGATCATCGCACTATTGCTGCCCGGTGTGCAGAGGACGCGCTCTTCGTCAACGAGTGGGGACTCGGAGAAGCCCCAACTGGACATCATCTTGCCGCCGAACTCTTTGACGAAATCCTTGCGCCAGAGAGGCTTGCCATCGGCAGCATTCAGGCAGACGAGAGCCCCGTTCGAAGCGACGGCATAGACTTTGCCATCGGAGACTGCGGGAGTCGTTCGTGAGCCTTCGTACCCATGCTTGGGGACTTCATTGGTAATGGGGGTAGCCCACTTGATTTTTTTCGTTTTGAGATCGACAGCAAAGACCGACTGTGTGGAGCCTTTATTGCCAGAGGTGTACAGCACATCATCGACAATCGAGACACTCGCGTAGCCTGCCCCCAGGCCTTCGACCTGGTAGAGCAGTTCGGGCTGTTTGGTTTCCCAATTGGGTATGAGATCTTTATCGGTACTGATGGCATCACGATTGGGACCACGCCAACCGGGCCAGTCGGTGGTTCGTTCAGCAGCCAGAGCGAGTGGGGCAGCGATCGATAACATTGAGAAGCTCAGAGCCGATCTCCAGAGAGCTGCCCACTTGATGTTCCGCAATTGTCGATGAATCATGTGCTTCCTCTTTCCGGAGTGGCTCGTTTGGTTTTGAAATCAACCTGTGTTGATGTTGTCTTCTGTTCAACCGGCGAGATCAAGAGGCCTCAGGATGGTTTTTTGATGAAACTGAAATACTGCACATTTCATTAACCATGCGAGACAATCGCGATCAAAACGAGCTTACCAGATGGAACACAGCCACTGTTCGAGTTCGGCTGGCGAGATCGGACGTGGATTGCCTTGCAGGCTGTTTCCTTGAGAGAGCTCGACAAGTTGTGGGATCATCTCCTGAGTAACACCAAGATCCCGCAATCGCTGGGGGATCTGGCACAGGTGCACCAGATGAGTGATCCGCTCAATCAACCGGGTTGCTGCCGAGGCGTTGGTTGTTGCAGAGAGACCTGCGGATCTGGCCATGATTTCAAGTGCTGACTGACTGGTCGAAAAATTGTAAGCCAGTGTATGAGGCAACATCACAGCACAGGCGAGACCATGAGGCACAGGGAGCATCGCTCCCAAGCCAGCGGCCACACCATGAGCGGCACCCAGACCCGAATTGGCCAATGCCACACCAGACAGATAAGCGGCCGAGAGCATTTTGCCGCGAGCATCGAGATTCTCGGGCTCCTGCAACAATTGCTCGAAAGCGGGGAGCCCCCAGGCCAACCCTTGCTGGGAAAGCATGAACGTGTAGGGCGTCGCCCGACTGCTAATGGCACTTTCGAGTAGTTGAGTTAAGGCATCAAGCCCCGACGAGATGGTCACTTGCCGGGGCAGTGAGAGTGTCCATTCGGGATCGAGAAAGACCGCTTGTGCGTAAAGTTCGTCGGAGCGAAAGCTCTTTTTGAAAGGCGTGCTGGTGGAAGAGTCGTTTGAAGAAATGACGGCATTGCGAGTGGCTTCGGCTCCGGTTCCTGCAGTGGTTGGTAATGCGATCCAGCGGAGTGGGGCCTGAATCAGTTTGGCACCTGTGCCGACACCTTCCAGATAATCCTGGCAGGATCTCACCTCTCTCTGGGCGGCCAGACCACAGGCGGCTTTCACCATGTCGATCGACGAACCACCACCCACGACGATCAGGACATCGTCCGGCCCGGCAGACAACTCTCGAAGTGAGTGGGCCAGTTTGTCGACATCATCAACCTGAGGTTCACGTGCCGGCAATTGTAGACTGCACTCGACGGGCAACTGCTTCTGGAAATCTTCGAGCCACTGCTGGCAGAGAGAAGATTGTCTTAGTGTCCGACTTCCCACAAGAACAATCGCTCGACGGGCAAGAGCTTTGGCGAGCGGGATGACCTCATTTCGCACCCTGGGCCCGAACTTGACGAGTTTAGGGCCATTTAACTGCCATGACTGCATATCGACTGCTCCCGGAACGACAATCCAGTCGAAGGATTGTACGGCTCGGGGAGGTTTTAGCGAGTGGCCTTAGCTGATGTGCCTGAAGTCACATGGGGAGCTTCAGCAAAGTGCAATGGCTGTGCCTGGTACTTCACGACATCGGCACCAGGATAGTAATGCTGCACAATGCCTTGAGCGGTAAGACCTGTTTGCGCCAGGCCACGCGCCCCCCATTGGCAGAAACCCACGCAATGACCGCTCCCTTGGCCTTCGATTTCGATCTGATCGTTGGTGAGCTTCAGCGAAAACTGAGGACTGGGAAGCTCGCGAGTTCCGAGCATACGACGCAGTTCAATCGAAGATAACTGCTGGAAGTTGCGACCATCAGTCAAGGTAAACGTGGGTAAACTCCCTTTGCTATCCTGCCGCATACGAATGGTCATGAGAGTCGCGAGGTTCGCGGAAGACATCGTCGAGAGGTCAGCAGATTTTCGAGAATCTGAGAGTTTCTGCAACAGATCCTGCCCCGAGATACTGGCCTGCCAGCGGTAAAGAGGTGCATTGCGGCATCCCTCGCAAACAACACTCTTCAGGCACGGTGCGGTGCGTTGGGACATTGTCTGTCCATCGAGTGTTCTGCCACCGCAAACGGCTGAATAATAGCTGGTGATGATCTGCCCTTCATAGGTCACGACCATGCCGGCCGTGCTTTGTGCGGCAGCCATCCCGGCAGCCGTTTCTCCTTTGAGGCGACGACCTTCGCGATTGATGTATTCCGCCCCGAGATATTTCTGGCTGCGGGTTGAGGCGTAGACATCAAACAAAGCCGAAGGCAGAGCGGTCTTATGCCGGGCAATGGCATAGGTGCGTGCGACAATCGCTTGTGCGCAGCGGGCCTCCTGAGGAAAAGTGGCGGGCATTTCACTATCGACGACGGTCGCCACATAAGTTTCCAGGGGAACATGATTCACGAGAGAGAACGTGGGTTTAAGTTTCAAGCCTTGTTCAGAGCCAGTGCGGTGAACTGTCATCGAGCCGCGATAGAAATGATTGTCGAAGCCCAGCAAGGCATTTCCCTGAGGAAGAATGCGGATAGCGGATGTATCGAGCAGATGCGGCCCAACTCGTAAACCCGTGGGCATTGCCTCAATAGTGGCGGCTCTCAAAAGTTGACCGTGGGCCAGTGGCCGACCGGAGACGAAATCGTGAATGATGTAAGGTGCGGTACATTCCACAGTGGCTGACGAGAGCAGACCCTCGTGTAAAACAACACGAATCTGCTGCGGTTCAAAGCGGGAAGCTGTGACAGAACCAGGAATTCCTCCGGCGGTGAAACTACTGCGGCGAACATCGACATCGATTAAAGGCCGCAGTTCTGGTGACCGACTGCGTAACTGATGGAGGCCAGCCAGCATGACGAGGAGAAAGATGCCGGGAATGATCATCAAAACAGCGGCTGTTGAATCCTTACGATGGCGGATCTGAGCTGGCATGACGCATCCTTGCGAGTGACCGGCAGGGCGAAACATGAGACGGGACTGGCTCTGCTCACTGAGGTTTTCGAGTCAAACAGAGCCGGGCAAACGGAAAGATTAGGCATTTTTGCACTTTTGAACCAGACAAGTTTGGTCGATGGCCAGGCTGGATGATCGCTGTCTGGATGTGAAATCAGCCCGCGAAGAATGGTCTTCGCGGGCTGATCTGGCAAATTATTTGAATCTGTTCGTTTTCTCTGTCCCTGCGCTTTATAGGGAGCAGGGCTCAGAAATTAGTCGTTTCGAAGCTTGAGGTTGTGTTCCGTCAGCTGAGCCCGAATTTCGTTCAGTGAAGTCACCCCGAAGTTTTTGGTGGCAAGGAGTTCGTCGGCACTCTTCTGCACGAGTTCGCCGAGAGTACCAATCTGAAGTCGGGCCATACATTTGCGGGCACGCACCGAGAGATTCAAATCGGAAACTGGGCGACTGAGCAGTGCCTGCTCCTGTGGCGAAAGGTCATTACCAATCGGGGCAAATGCCGAAGCTGGCATCCCGGCCCAACTGGCGTCGCGAGCCTTGGTGGGCTGCAGATTCTGGCCAACTTTCAGGCCATGCTGCTGCATGAGATCGCGGATTTCCACCAGCGATGTTTCACCAAAGTTCTTGCCCTGGAGAAGATCGCTTTCGCTGACGCGGGTCAGGTCGCCCAGCGAATGGATGTCCATACTGGCGAGGCAATTGCGGCTGCGAACTGAAAGCTCAAAATCGGTGACAGGACGGCTGAGCAACTGTGCCATACGGGCCTCGTTGCGAGCCATGTCGTCGTCGTAATACATTTCCTGGGTGGCTTCGATATCTTTCATGTACATGCGGGCACGCACATGATTGGGGTCGAAGGCTAGAATCCGACGGAAACAGAAAGCAGCCGAGGCGTAGTTACCACGGTCTTCGTACAGAAGGCCCAGGTTCAGCATGGCTGAAAGATGATAGGGCGGACGAGAAAGAGCCTGCTCGTACAAACGAATGGCTTCCGTGTCGTTGCCGTAGAGAGCATTTTGTTCAGCAAGGCGGAAGAGTGCCTGGCTGTGATGAGGATCCATATCGACGGCACGCTCGAAGTACTCAATCGCACCGTAGGTGTCGCCTCGATCTGAGAGAATGCAGCCCATCTGATACGAATA
>JAIXUU010000117.1 GCA_027483405.1 Planctomyces sp.
AGACGATGGATCACATCGTGATTGGCAGCAGCGAAATCTCCCATCAGATTCATGGCAGCCCAGTACTCCTGGCCAGCTTCACTATCGAGCGACAGCCAGGCCAGGCGGCCAAAATCTTCGCAGCCTCGCGGCAAACGGGCTTGCGCCATCCGGCTGTAGGTATCGCAGACCGCTGCTCCCGGGCCACGGCTGCCACTATGGCTCAATAGAGCCGTGTAAGTTCCAGCCTCCAGACCCAGTTCCGGGCTGGCTGCTGCGAGAGTTAATTCGCCGAATTCGACGAAATGATTGCCTGAGCCGCTGGTTCCCAGTTGGCGACGGGCTTTGTCTTTATGTTCGCGGGTAATGCGCGTTATGTTCCAGTCGGCATCCAGCACGGCATGATCCTGCGGCTTTTCGTGGACTGCACCCACACCAAACCGCGTACCCGCTTCAATCGCATGGCGAAAGCGTTCGAAATTCGTCGCCAATTCCGATGGTGGAACATCCAGTACAGAAAGCTTCATGCGGCAGGCAATATCCACACCCACGGCATAAGGCGCGACGGCATTTTCCAGAGCCAGCACACCTCCAATGGGCAGCCCATAACCGACATGAGCATCTGGCATCAGGGCGGCACCATGAGCCATCGGCAGCAGACAGGCCGTACGCATCTGGGCATGTGCAGCCGGGTCGATCTCCTCACCCCACGTCTTGTAAGCGGCAGGAACTTCGCGCTTGCTGGTGACAGGTTCGCTGATCAGCAGTTGGGCCAAAGCTCCACAGAACTCGTGTTCGACAAAAGCTGCTGGATTGGCCACGACTTCGGCCAGCAGAGTTTTGACATTGATTTCGCGACCGTGTTCGCTGGCCTTGATCTGCTGAATGGTCTGAATGGCAGGCACGATCGCATGATCGGGAACACCGATTTTATGCAGTTGAGAAGTGTTCATCTCGATCATCCAAATTCTGTTGGAAGCGCCCTCATCGGGCACGGAATGCTGTGAAGTTGTCGTCGATGTTCCGTTGGTATTGATCCATCAGTCGATAGTAGCCAGCCGATTTGAAGTCAGTGGACAGCGCAAAAGCTGGTGAGGTTCACCCGGTCTTCTCATGAGGGATTGTCCGGGGATTCTTCTGTGGGGTGATAGCCACTGAACATGGAGAGAATCAGTCCCAATGCAACGGCAGGGAAGACAATGAGCAGCAGTCGATCGGCATAACTGACAGCCAGATGATGCATGGCCATGCAGACCGCGACGAAGAGGATCGGCACAATCGGGTAGCCCGGCACTTTGAAGGGACGTTCGCGGTGCGGATCGACTTGCCGGAGGATCAGGACACTCAGACCCGTCAGGCCCAGAAACAGCCAGAACAGTGGGGCTGACATGGCGAATAGAGTCGAAAAACCACTGTCAAAGTTGCTCCAGGTGATCGTGGGAAGATAAACCATTTCCAGGAGTTGATTGAGTGCTTCCTGTCCGGTTTTTGTGCCGAAGAGGAGAATCAGCCCGCTACTGACAATCCCCTGCACAATTAATGAGACATAGGGCGATTGCCGGTGTCGTGAAAGCCAACCCAGCGGTGCGAGGAGCCGATGTTCCTGACCAACCGCCTGATGGACGCGTGCAACGGCCAGAATCAAACTGTTCAGTCCACTGAAGGCCGAGATCGCCACAACGACATGCATGGCCCGGGCGGCGTAATCTCCCAGCATCAGTCGAAAGAGATCACTGGGTGGTGTTTTAGAAGCGGCCAAACCAACAGCCCCCAACCCTAGTAAATAAGCGAGATTGATCAGCAGGTAGAGGATTGCCACCAGCCCCAGCCCAATCCACAACGCGCGAGGAATATTCTTCCCCGGGTGATGAATTTCGGCTGCCACAAAGCCCGCATCGTTCCAGCCACCATAGGCGTACATCACCAGCAGTAAGGCGACTCCCAGATTGGGAATCTCACTGATGACGACCGGCTGGCTGAATCCCGGATCGGCACTGCCAAAACAAAGACCTGCTACGATCAAGGCACTCAGCCCAAGGATTTTGAGCGAGACGAGAATCCATTGAACGAGAGCACCGGCTTGAATCCCGATGAGGTTGATCACCGTCAGGAGGGCGACAGCGAGCATGGCACCCCAGGCGACTTGAGAAGCAGCCGGGGTGGTAGCGAGATCCGTTAAGAACATTCGATTGGCGAATTCGGAGAAAATCCACGCCAGAGCCCCAATGCTGCCCGTCTGCACGATGGTGAGCTGGAGCCAGCCAAACAGAAAACCGGCGACAGGCCCATAGGCGCGTGTGAGATACCAGTATTCGCCCCCTGTTCGCGGATAAGTGGTGGCCAGCTCGGCATAACAGAAAGCGCCCATCAGCGAGATGAGTGCGCCGGCAATCCATAGGCCCATCATCATGAGTGGGCTGCCACTCAGGAAGAGAACTGTGGGCGAGGTAAAGTAAATGGCACTGCCAATCACAATCGCCACGATGAGATTGACACCATCCGCCAGTGAAAGATGCGTTCGTGAAGGTGTTGTTTCTGGCTCCTGTGCGGTGTGCGTCACTCTGTTCCCTAGCCTGAAGTCTGAGTTCTCAGAATCCTATCGTTCCAGCCAAACTGCCGTCTCTGAGTTTATCGTCGTCTTAATCTGAGGAAACCGTCCAGTTGGATGACCAATTGCCAAACGTCCATGAAAATCTGCAAATCATGCTCGCTCAAAGCCACATTCCCTACCACTCATGGAATGGGAGGGAGTCGTGATTGAATCAGGAGCGAAAGAATTCATTTTGGCAATAATGATGAGTTTTGGAGGGATTGGTAAACAATTTTGATTTCTGGGGAGATCTCTTGAGAGTTGGGCCTTAGTCTTTGCGTGTGGTTTGTTGAACCGTTGCTGGGTATGTGCATGTCGATTTCTCTCCATCCATTGACCAAAAACGATTTGAAGATTGATGGCGCGTTGGCTCGATGTCAGTTGCCGTGGGAGAACCTGAATCTGCAGGACGCCGACTTTGCTGTGCAGGCTGTTGAACAATTGCTTCGCTTGGCAATTGATGAGCGTGCGAGTGATGTGCATCTGGTCCCTTCCCCGGCAGGATTACAGATTGCCTTCCGGCAAGATGGTTTGCTGGAGCCGATGGGGAGCTTTCCACCTGAGGTTTCGCCACTGATTATCAATCGCATCAAAGTTCTGGCTCAACTGCTGACTTATCGGACAGATCTGCCTCAGGAAGGTCGCCTCAGGCTACCCGAATTTCCGGGGGAATTGCGGGCGAGTACTTTCCCGACCATTCATGGCGAAAAGGTAGTGGTGCGCCTCTTTATTGGTTCCGGGCAGTATCGAGTGCTGGATGAGCTGGGCTATACACCTCAGGTGCAACTCGGATTGGAGCAGGCATTATTGCAGACCAGCGGAATGCTGCTGCTTACCGGGCCAGCCGGGAGCGGAAAAACGACGAGTGCCTATGCCTGTTTGAGGTGGCTGCAAGCCTATCGGAAGGGGCAATGCAGTCTGGTCTCGCTGGAAGACCCCGTCGAGGCGATTCTTCCGGGTGTTTCGCAGACGCAGGTTCGCAGGGGAACGGAATTCAACTATGCTCTCGGATTAAGGTCACTTTTACGGCAAGATCCCGATGTGATTTTTGTGGGGGAGATTCGCGATGCCGAGACGGCACAGACGGCCTTTCAGGCCTCACTGGCGGGTCATCTGGTGATTTCCACGTTTCATGCGGGCTCAGCCGGAGATGCGATTTGCCGGCTGACGGATCTGGGGGTTGAACCTTTTCTGATCCGCAGCGGCTTGATTGCTGTGCTGTGCCAGCGGCTCGTCAAACGACTGGTCAAAGATCGAGAGACTCTCTTATCAAACCGGCGATATGAGGGCCGTTTTGTCGCAGCGGAACTCATGGAGCCGGAACTGCATCATCTGGCTCGACCTATTATGCGCAAAGTGAATGGCAAGCGTCTTGAGGAACTGGCAGCCCGGCATGGTTTCGTTCCCTTACGGGAGGCACTCGAAGAGGCTGTCCGTACCGGGAAGACCGACTTGCCCGAAGTTTATCGAATTCTCGGGACTCGACCAGTGGAAGAACGCCGGGATGTTGCTGAGGAATTATAGATTCAGATCATGGATCTGTAATCGCATTGATGGTATCAACTCTCAATATTGATAAGACAAACACATCATACGGATTCCAATAAACAACGGCGGAGGGTGGCAGGGGTTGAGTCTTCGAACTCCCAGCGATTGTCGGCACGAACTGGCGGTTCGCGAAGACCTTTGGCGCCAGCCACCCCATGCCAAGGAGCGCAGTCGAACACTGCCATCTGTATAAGTTAAACATACATATTTTATTGATATACCGTGACCCATTAGAAAATCTGCGGGCGCATCATGTCTGCCACACCGGCTGTTGTTATCTCTTCTGCAGCGCTAAGAGCTCTGAATCAAGAGCTGGCCCTATTGATTCGGGCAGGAATTCCTTTAGAAATCGGGTTTCAGCAACTGGGGCGGGGTTCATCGAGTGATCTCGCCCGCCTGGCCGAACGCATTGGTGAGCGATTGCAACAGGGGCAGGCCCTCGATCTGGCGATTGCTTCAGAAAACACGCCTGAAGCTCGGCTCTACGCCACGATTGTCCAACTCGGGATTCGCAGTGGTCGGCTTCCAGAAATGCTCGAATCGATGGCACATCTGGGTGATCAGATGTCAGTCGTTCGTGAAGAGTTTCACAGAGTCGCGATCTACCCGACAATCGTTGTCGTGTTGACGTATCTGTTGATCTGCGGACTGGCAATCTGGTTTATACCCCGCTGGCTCCTGACGTTGGAGATGTTTCGTATTCAGGGGGGCTGGATCGAGGTCGCTTTGCGCCTGATCCATGATTACGCCAGTTACTGGATGCCTGCGATACCGATCCTGGCGATGATTGTTCTCTGGGCTGCGGGAAGGACATCGATTGTCCGGGCAGGTCTTCTGGAAACGAGAGCCAGTGCCTGGCCTGGTTTGCAGGTGGTGAGTGGCGCACTGTCATGGCTGATCGGTCTTCCGGATGCAGTGCGGTGGGTGCAATGGCTGCATATCTGTGGCCTGCTGACAAAAGAAGGCCTGCCCATAGAAGAATGTTTAAAATCATCGAATTATCTGTTGGGAACGGGGCGTATGCAGCAAGATTCGCGGGAAGCGTTGCAGGCCATTTCCGCCGGGATCAGCCCGGAGGCAGCGCTGTTGCGAATTCGTGATCTGCCCCCCTTTGTGGCCGATGCCATTGAGATTGGCGTGCGTACCAATTCGCTCCCGGTGGCTCTGGAGCTGTCGACCGGTGTGATGTTTCGTCAGTTGCAGTCCCGCCTGGAATGGTTGTCGGGATTGATCCCGCTGGTGTTAACCTTGCTGATCGGGGGAGGTTGTGGAGTGCTCTATGTGGTTGCGGTCTTTGGGCCACTGATGGTCTTCTGGTCAGGGTTATCGCTCCAATCGTGACAAGGCCATCAAGTGTCATCAATAAAAAAAGCCAAGTATGTAGTAGACAGACATGTATGCAGATGCCCATCGAACGTTGAGTCAATAATTATCATCGGCGATCGCGCGGGTGGGTTTTTATAGAGGATGTGAGATGCCTGAATATCTCTATCAAGCGATCAAGGCGAGCGATCCTTCGCCAGGGGCATTGTCGAGAACGGCCACTCGCGAAATCATCCGCGGGCGGATGAAAGCGGCCAGCGACAATCTGCTGGGGGAATTGCTGCTTGAAGAGGGATTGGAGCTGATCAGTTTTGAGCGCGCCGATCGCCTGGAGTCGTTCGGGCTGGCAGTGCTCCCGATTTTCCCGGAGGTTTCAACTGAAAATCGGGCACAGACGGAGATTCCACCGGAACTCTGTTTACGTCTGCTGGCAGAAGAAAGCCCTTCCCGCAAAGACCGCAAAAAGCTGCTGCATGCCTGGAAACGTTATCGACATGATCAGGATCTGGCGGCCACGATCCAGTTTGCCGGTGCCGCTTTACCGGCGGATCTGGGGGCATACCTCAACTATTTACAAGATGGTCGTTTGACAACAGCACTCTTGCGCGAATTGATGCTGGCGCGGGCCAGAGAAAAACTGTTTCGCCAGCGAATTTTCTTTCAGATTGGAACTCCGTTTTTGTGGTATGTCGTCACCGTCATGATTCTGGTGGCTGCAGGGACAATTATTGTTCCTCGATTTAAGATGATGTTTGATGATTTCGGAACTCAACTCCCGATATTTACAAGCCTGGTGATCGGATTTTATGATTTTCTGGCCGGCTATTCGCTGATACTGCTCTTCCTCGTCGCACTAGCAATCGGCAGCTGTGTGATCCTCACACGATTCACGAGCTTCGGGCGTTTTTTTCGCCGGTTGATGATCTATGTTCCCCTGGTTGGTCGCCCGATTTATCATTTAAAGTCGGCCACCTATACCGAAGTTCTCAGCCTGACTTTGCCCTGGTCGTTACCGCTCCCCGTGGTGGCCCGGCTCGCAGCGTCGATTGCCGAGGAGCCTCTCTTTCAAGAATCGACAGAGGAGTGGATTAAACAGATGGAACAGGGAAATGCTCCTCAGGATGCCTTTGGAGAGAGTTCCTTTCTTCCCGCTTTGATTGCCAGTTTATTCCGCCTTAAGACCTCGAATCATGGTTTGCAGGATGCCTGCAAACTATTGGCAGCCTCGTTTGTCATCCGGGCCATTGCCCATGTGAAGATTGGCGTCTTCTGTATGCCTCAATTGATGGTGCTGACCTGTGTGCTGACTGTCGGGATTGTGCTGATTGCAATGTTTTCTCCCCTGTTCATGCTGCTCAACAGTCTCGTATAACTGATCACTTGCTTCGTTTTTCTTAAATGGAATCTCAGGACTTTTGGGAGCTGGTTGTGCAAATTGAAGTTATGGATGAATCACCATGGACCTGATCAGCTTCTCGACGGGACTGAGTCCTCGAAATCTGTTTGAGCTGCTAGCGATGTTGGTATTACTCAACGTGCCGCTATTACTCATTTCTTTTTTAATGATAGCCGGTTTACGTCTCCCTGCGGCAGGCAGATCATTAACGATCCAGGGATCCCATTGGCCAATCATTAACTCAATCCTGCTGTTTGCAGGGAGTGCGATTGTCTTTATGTTGGGAATGCTGGCATTCATGACTCCCTGGATGCTGGTCGATATCTGGTTTCTCCTCAAGTTGTTGCTGGCGGTGTTTCTATCGATCCCTGGGATCGCCATGGGGATTATTGGCTGGCGTGCCGCGTATCTCCGCTGGAAAGTCGAGCGGGATCCTGCCCTGCGCTACGATTTACTCCACCACCGCACTCTGAAAAGTGCCCGGCTCAAGTTGCGATTTTTGGCGGTCAATCAAATCTGCCTAATGGTGATCTGCCTGAGTATTGTTCCCGTGCTGGGTCTAGGGGCATTTCTGTTCTGGATTCTGCTGATGACATTTTTGATGGGTTTGATCACCTGGTATGGATTCCAGAATCGGGTGGAACAACTGGGCACCCGCTGGGCACTGGTCAGCGTGTTCAGCGGTGGGCAGGATGTCCGAGATGAACTTGTGGGCTGGGATGATTTCCCTTCGCGGGGCGTCCGTCGGCAGATGAGTGCGATCTCGAGAGATATGGATTACGGGATCGAATGGGTTCCTGCATTGGCTGCCAGTACGGAGATTCTCGACTCGCCAGATACATTTCTCGCAGCGAATGCTTCGCCCCAGGCCTTAGCCAAGTCACTCCGGCAGGATGTGCAGCAAAGTCTCAATGAATTCCAGAGTGAATTGCGACAATCGTCTCATAAGCTCTATGAGATTTTTCTGATGACGCTATTAGTGGCTGCGGGGGTTTATGGATTTATTGGTGTATTTATCATTCCGAAGATACTCAGGATCTTCCACGACTTTGATATCGAGACTCCCTGGTCATTGCAGATGCTGATCTCTGTGAAAGGGCACTTGCTCTTATTTGCCGGGGCTATGGTTTCAGCGCTATTGGCGACTGTGCTGGTCCTGGGAATTCTGCACCGCGGATTTACCGGCGAGCAACCGTGGGTGCTGGGCGTGTTTGGGCAGATCTTTTATCAACTGAAGCGACCTTTAATATTGCGGGGACTGGCGGCGACGATTCAGAGTGGACGAAGCATTGAAGATGACCTCGATCGTCTGGCCGATGTCGAGGTTTCTACGCGATTGGCGAATCGATTGCGAATGGTGGCACAGGCGATCCGCCAGGGATATGACTGGCCCGTGGCACTGGTTAAGTATCGATTTCTGAAAAGTCATGAGTTACCGCTGATATTGACAGCACGGGAAGCCGGCCAGGTGGCCTTTACGTTGCGGGAAATTGCCGAGATGCAATTGCGTCAACAGAGTCGCATCTGGAGTTGGTATGCGGAGTTTGTCGGCCCGGTCTTTGTCATCATGATTGGTGTGTGTGGACTGTTTCTCGGTTACGGAATTATGAGCAGCTTAACGACGATGATGAGCAGCCTGTCATGAATCAACAACTCATAAAAAATTACGACGGGGAGTCGCGACTTCATGGTTCGCTGCATTGCCATAGAGCAGGTCATTCGGTGAAGGTCTCCCGAGACTTTGATCGAGGAGCGAGAGCGGGTCTGTTTCTGCAGGATCTGTTCATCGCGATGATCTTATTAAGCGTGATGGTGGGTTGTCTGGTGCCGATGTTTTCGTTTGTCGCCCGTTCGCGGCGACTGGCGTATCAGGAACAGATCGCCTGTCAGATGGCAGCGAATTGTCTCGATGACATCCTCGCTGCCTCAGTAAAAGATCGCGATGCCGTGTATGAAGTATTGGAAAAAGGGTGTTATCTGGAGGAATTGCCGGCTCAGTTTCTGGAACCCGAAGTGGGATTAAGTGAGTCATTTCGCGAGCGGTTGCTCGCCAGTCTTCTTGCTGGCGAAAGATTGCCGGTAGCAAAGCTGCAGTTGACCCGGCGCCCAGGTCAGATCCAGTGGCAGCACGATGCTCAGGTGGCTCCATTCGATGCAGGGCCACTTGAACAATGGGAGGTCGCGATTGACTGGCAGATCACACAAGGTACAAAAACTTCGCACGAGAGGCATGCTCCACTCAGGCTGAGTGGCTGGATTCCGGCCACATTGGCAGAGATGAAATCTCAGCAGCCAGCGATTCAGCAGCCAGTCGCAGCCGGCAAGGAGTTTGTTGAGGAGGGTGTTCAATGAGCATGCTGAAGATAACTCTTTTCCAGCAGCGGAAAGCGACTGGCAAGCCGGTGTGTGCTGAACTGGCAGGGCGTAGTGCTCGAACTTCGCCCCGGCGGGGGCATTCTTTAATTGAGATGCTGGTGGTGGTCTCAGTGATCGGGATGATCATGCCACTCGTCTTCACGATGATGGTGACGATGTTGCAGGCCCAGGCAGGGCAGGCAGATCGCATGATGAGCATGATCAGTCTGCGTCGGCTGGCGACAGATTTCCGGCGGGATGTCTGGAGTGCCTCACAAGTCAAGATCCCGGCTGAAGCCAAAACCCTGCAGCTCAAGACTCCGGCCATCACTCATCCCGAAATGACGGGAGCGAATTCTATCCCCATTACCTACCGGATTGAACAACGGCCCCATGAGCTTGTGGTTCATCGAGAAGTTTCAGGAAGCCAGTCGGATGATAACTCGCCCGCTGATGCTCGCAGTACGGCAACTTCTGATCGCTATATTTTTCCCTATGCGACTGCGGAATGGGTTGATTCTGATGACGAGATGCGGGCGGGTGAAGGATCTGAATCGGCCTTCGTCAGTCTGGAAATCTCATTGCCCCCTCCTTTGGTCACCACTCGCACAGGATGGAGTGGCAGGGCGGAAACTCCAAAAGTGTGGAAGACCCGGATCTCCGCGACGGCCGGGCAATCTCACGTGATTCGTGCCCAGATCAAGCGAGAATGGCTGGGTGATAAAACGAAGGTTCACGAGGATGAACTGATTCAGCAGCCAGCCGACGCGACGACTCCCGAAAACCGGGACCAGAAGGCTCCACCAACGCAGAATCTTCAAGGAGTCAAATCATGAAGTCTGCTTCTCAGGGTCAAGTTCGTATTGGGATCATGTCGCGCTGTGGGTCGGTGACGATCTTTGTTGTGGCGGCTCTGGTGCTGTTTGGATTGACATCCTCTGCTCTGGTGATTTCAGCCGTAATGTTATTACAGCAGGGTGAAAGTACGCGCCGGACGCTTCAGATGGATTATCTGCAGCGGGGAGCCGAGGATCTGCTCAGGCAAAATTCCCAGGGGATGTTCTCTGCGGAGAGCCGGCAGCGAGATGGCGTGATGAGTCAACCAAAGCGAGTTCTGGAACTCGCGACCGGACGCCAGCAGGAACGGGCGCGTATTACCTACCGCCTGATACAGGAGGAGCACCTGATTCCGCAAGAAAAGCCTGACAGCCAACTTTGTGAAATCCAGATTGAACTCATGATTCGTGAGCAAAAGATCGTTTCGAGGCGATCATACTTATGGTTAACACCGAATCAGTGATTTGCGAATCGATTGACGTTTATAAAACAGATCAACATTCAACAATAGTTTACAGATCAAGGTCGTCTCTCATGATCAGATTATGGATGCAGTCGATGTTTATTAGACAAATCAATACTCGACAGAGGCAGGCTGTCAGAACGGGTTTTACATTAATTGAGTTACTGGTGGTGATTGCGATTATCGCCATACTCATTGCGTTGCTGTTGCCGGCGGTGCAGCAGGCTCGTGAGGCGGCTCGAAGAACTCAATGTCGTAATAATCTGCAGCAGCTGGTGCTGGCAATCCACAACTATATGGCGGCTCATGAAGTGCTGCCACCCGGGAGTCAGAATGCGACAGGGCCGGTGCATAACTTGCCAGATGGCTATCACATGGGCTGGATGACACAGATTCTGCCCTATATTGAGCAACCAGCAGCCTTTCGACATATTGACTTTACCAGCTCAGTCTATTCACAAGCCAACCAGCCAGTGCGGGGGAGAGCGTTCAGCGTGATGCAGTGCTCCAGCTCTGTAAATACATTTTCTGACGAAAGCCTGCCGCAAAGCTGGGGAGGGAGTACTTCGTATGCAGGAGTGCATCACCCCGTCGAAGCGTATGTCAATTCCGGTCAATTGGGAGTTCTCTTTTTAAATAGTTCAGTCCGCTATGAAGAAATTGAAGACGGAAGTTCGAATACACTGTTTTTGGGTGAGTATGAAGACCCGCGTGATTATGGCCTTGGGCCTGCTCTGGTCAATTTGAGCTGGATGTCGGGGACTCGGGCTTCCCTCCGAAATGGTGGTTTGAGAATCAATGCGTTGAAATCGAGAGCCTTAAGCCAGTTCCAGGGACCGATGAATCCACTGGGAGGCGAAGAGAATGCCGGTGAAATGCTTCCAGGCTGGATCGACGAAACGACCAACGAAGAGACTCCCGGTGAGGCAACGAGCGATCCTATGGCTCAACCCGGGGAATCGACTGGTGAACCCGCGACGACATTGACACCTGAGGAGATTGCACAGGCTCAAATCGACAGAATTGTCGCCAAGATGGGACCTGCAACCGGTGGTTTTTCGAGTGCTCACACAGGTGGCTGCCATTTCGCCCTGGGTGACGGGAGTGTGCGGTTCTTAAGCGAAAACATCGATATGAAGACGTTTCGAATGTTGATGGATCGCCAGGACGGGCGGTTGTTGCCGAGTGACTTCTGATAAAGGCTGGGAAGCTGACTTCAGGGGGGTGCGAGTGATTTTCTCGACACCCACCTGGCCATCGGATAAGCCAGTTCCGATGGACATCAGTCAGCCGGTACGCTTACTGGAAGAGTCCTCTATTGCTGAACCAGCTTGAGATCGTATTTCATGAAACCGAAGCTGAGTCTTATGGGTAAACAGAAATTGTGGCATGCATGATCGAGTTGATCACGCGAAGTCGAGAGTTGTTGAAGCGTGTGGACGAAATGTGAACAAACCGAGAGATTTTGCGACGATCGATTGTCTCAACAATTTCTCAATTGTGTTCACATTCTGAACACGCCATGCTACTGGTGATTTCGCTGATGGGGACAAAGAGCTTCCAGCAGAGTTTTCTCTGGGCAGCAATTGTTTGCCATCATGCAGCAAATGGTTTGAATTCCACACGATTCCTGAAGATTCGAAAGAATGGGTTTCATGAGACAACTGTTCTGGATGTCTGCACTTAGCCTGATGCTGGCTACCACGGGTTTCTGGAGTGTTCCTGAGGCCATGGCCCAGGGGACAGCAACCAAAGGGACAGCGACCAAAGGTGCTGCCGCCGCTGCAGCCGAAGAAGAGGATGATTATCTGGCCGCCGAGTTTCTCGTGCCGCCCCAGACATCATTTTTCGTGGCCTTTCCTGATGTTCCCGGCCTGGTCGAAGGTGTTAAGGCTTCGACCTTTGGCAAGCTGCTGGCGGATCCTGATTTTCAGCCATTTCTGAACGATGTGAAGGCCAAGATTGAAGAAGGTTCGAGCAAGCTGAAGGAAGAATTGGGGCTGACGCTGGAAGAGCTGCTTTCAGTCCCTCAAGGTCAGGTGGCGATTGCCGTATTTCCCACGGAGAGTGGTGAAATCTCGGGGATTTTGATGGCGGATTATGGTGACTCGGAAGAGACCATCAAGACGCTCATCGGCAAGATGGAAGCGGCCCTCAAAGAAGAAGGTGCCGAGATTTCTGCCGAGAAGATCGATGAAGTCAGCGTGACGATTGTCACTTTGCCTGAAGAAAAAGTGGCGGACAGCCCTGTGAAGCAGTTGGCATACTTCCTCAGCGAAGGAACCTTTGTGTTCGCCACTTCGAAGGATGCCGCTGCGGCCATTCTGGATCGCTGGGATGGTGAGAACGAAGACGTGTTTGCGAAGAACGAAGCCTTCACTCTGGTGATGGATAAGGTCGGTCGCAAGGATGACAGCATTGAGCCCGACTTCAAGTGGTTCGTAAATCCCGTTCTGCTGACCGAGCAGATTGCCACCGCCGTTCAGGAACAGCAGCCACAGGCTCAGTCAGTCATTGGTATGCTCCCAGTGCTGGGGCTCGACAAGCTCAAGGGTGTGGGCGGTTCGATGATTATCGACGAAGACGACTTCGATTCGATCGTCAAGACTTATGTCCATGTGGAACAGCCAACCTCTGGCGTGATCAACTTCTTCAAGTTCCCTGCGATTGCGATGACACCTCCCAAGTGGGTGGGTGCCAATGCCGCGATGTATACCGGTCTGAATTGGGACTTCCAGGCGGCTTATGCTGCTGGCGAAGCCTTGTACGACTCATTTGCCGGTGGTGGTGCCTGCGCCCGCTTCATGGATTCGGTGGCCCAGCAGCCACCGAATATCCACCTGAAGAAGGATGTGATTGATCTTCTGAGTGGAAAGCTGCACTTCACTTCCACAGGAACCGGGATCTCGGAAGAGAATCCTGTTGGTGACCTGACTCTGGCGATCGAAGTGAAGGATACCAGTGCGGCGTCCAAGCTGATTGCGAAGCTGCTCGATCTGGGTCTGGCCCCACACGAAACCCGTGATTTCGAAGGTCAGAAGATTTACGAATTCGAAACTCCTCAGGAAGGGATCACTCCCGCTCTGGCAGTCACTGCGAACGCGATTGTGATCACAGCCGACGTCAAAGTGATCGAAGGGATTGTTCGCGGGACGCGCACTCCTTTGTCGACCTCGCCAACTTACAGCAAGCTCTCGAAGTTCTTCCCGGCGAAAGTCTCGGCGATCACCTTCCAGAAGGGTGATGCACAGCTCAAGACGATTTACGAGCAACTCCGAGCCGGTGAAGGGATTGCTGCTGAAGCGGAAGGGCTCGACTTCAAGAAGTTGCCACCTTTCGAAAAACTGGCCAAGTATCTGCGATCTTCCGCAGGTTACTCGACCAACGACGACAGTGGCTCACTCAGCGTGCAGTTCACTCTCAAGGAAGCTGATCCCAAGTAGTTCCGACTGAGTTCTGCTTACCACACGGATGGTAAGAACTCTCCAAGCCCTCTGTCAGGTAATGGCAGAGGGCTTTTTTGTTAGGTAAGCTCTCTTGAGGGGAGCTGGAATTCATGGTTCACCGAACAGGACATGCGCATGGCCCGGCTGCCTTCCATCGTACAATATACGATGACACCAGATTATCTGTCATGGACAGCATGAAACTCGCAGTGTGGCGTGTGCGATAACGACTGATTGAGTGGCGAGACCTGTGAATCCGCGTCAAGAGAGCAAGCCTGCAAAACGCCCTGTCCGCTCAGCGGGCGACAAACCAGCACCCGGTATGTTGTCGAAGCTGGCACAACTCACGCCCGCCTTCTGGCTGGTGATTGGCCTCGCCACGATGATTCGATGCTGGGGAATCTGGAATCAAAGTGTCGAACATTTCGATGAAGGAGTTTACGCTTCGAACATCTGGTTCGGGCCTGACCAGGGTTACGAATATCCGGCCCGGTTTTTCTATGCGCCACCACTCTGGCCATTGGTGCTCGAATGGACACAACTGATCGGTGCGATGCTGGGCCTGGGGCATCCCGGCTGGTTGGTCATGCTGCCGGGTGTTCTTTGCGGTATTGCCCTGTGTGGAGTGATTTACTCTTTTGGCAAAGAGTTTTTCTGTGAGCAGGTGGGTTTGATCGCGGGATTGATGGCCGCCTGTTCGGATCTGCTGGCAAGTTACTCACGCACAGGTTTGACCGATATTCCGGTGACTCTCTGCATGCTGCTGGCGGTTCGCGCCATGATCCGATCGCTCACAACTCCAGCTCAGAAAAACTTCCCCTGGGGATCCATCTTCGCTGCGGGAGGCTGGACCGCTCTCGGATGGAGCATCAAATACTCCGGCTGGCTGCCACTGGCCATTCTACTGGCGGCTGAGTTTGCCGGCTGGATCCTCAAATGCCATATCCTGCCGGCTGCGCGCGTGCAGAAGATTACCGTCAGCATCTGTGCGATTGCCGTCGTGCTGTGGCTGCCTGTGCTCTGGGGACTGCAGCCTTTGGGCGGATATGCAGTCGTTTCGGCCAATCACGCTCAATATGTGACTGGGCCCGGCCTGTGGTTCATGCAATTCCAGAATCAATGGGAGACGATTCGGCACTACTCGACCTACTTCTCGCTGTCTCTGTTTGCATCGAGCATCGTCGCTGCGGGTTATCTTCGAGTTGGCGGGCTCACAATCTTGCACTGCAACTGGCTGATGCTTTTTTGCGTGTTGGCCTTGGGAACAGGTGATCTCACCATCTGGATGATTAGCGGCTTCATCGGTGCTTACTGGGGACTGATGCAGCCGAAGTTTGCGGCAGTCGAGTCAGAAATCCCTGAAATTCGCATGACACAAGCCGTCGCACCCGTCGAAGTTCAGAGGATCGCCGTTTTGTTTTTACTGACCTGGATGACCGGGCTGTTGCTCTCGATCCCGATGTATCGATCCTATCCGCGGTTGCTGACACCGATCTTGCCACCAGCGTTTCTCCTGTTTTCGTACGGCTACCATCGCTACATCGTCACGAGAACCAATATTTATCTGAATCAAGGAGTGCTGATTGGGAAGATGCTCTTTCGCACTAAGCCGCTTCTGGTCTTAGTACCCCTGTTCCTGCTGGGAAGCTTTTCACCTCTTTTGAAGAACCAGGACTTTCCCTTCCGTGCCTGGCAGAATCGGACTGCGATGCTGGAAACAAGCCGGACATTCCTGCAGACGGTTCGCAGGCAGACACCTTCCGGCAAGCCAGCGATCATCTATATCTACGGCGAGCCAGCCATGTTCTGGCAATTGCGAGCGCAAGGATTTGTGCTCACAGGGCCGGTGCAGGATTTAAGATTTATTGAACGCGACTCACCGGCTGAGGTCTGGCTGGTCGTGGGGCCTCATGCCCGAAGAAACTCTCAATTTCTCGAAACGTGGAAGCAGTCTGGGATGTTGTTCACCAAAGAAAACGAATCATCAGTTCGAGTAAGCGATATCGTGCGGAGAGATGATGAATCGCGTGATGAAACGGCTCTATTTGAGCTCTATCGACTAGACCCAACGGGATCGAAGCGATCACCGTAGTGTTTCGCTGTGCGGACCATGCTGCACTTATAAATAGTCACTAGTATTCACCATGTATACATCACAAATAAGATAAAACAGGGGCGCAG
>JAIXUU010000369.1 GCA_027483405.1 Planctomyces sp.
ACCTGCGCGATAGTGCTCTCCTGGGATTGCCCTGCCAGCACTCGACTCGCACTGATCACCACCTGATAGCCATAGCGAGCCGTCTCCTGAGGATGCTCCTGTGCACTGGCTTCCTGGGGCTTGATGAACAGCCACTGGCATAAGCCACTCACAAAGGTCGCATGTGGCAGCGGAGTGATCGGTCGGTCATACCATAAGTGAACACTTGAAATGGGTGCGGCTTCAAATTGCCTCGTGTGCGCGATGATCTCCGCCAGCGGGTTCTCATCAGGAAAGATTTCCCCCAATCGATACCACGGAAGCGCCACAATCATTTCCCCCGTGGGAATCATGCGCGAATCACGCATTGTCAGGCCCGTGACTCGCCAGCCATTGGCCTGTGAATATGGATGATTCACGTTACAAAGCTCGACTTTTGCGACACCTTGCCCCACTTCCACCAGCCCGTGGTTGGCTTCGAGATATTGCCGCACGGGCCCAGCCCAGAGTTCTTCCAGCGGCTGCTGTGGAATCTCCACCACCCAGCCCTGCGGGTTCCGCAAGAAACCATCGACAAACACCTTCCGCGCCTGCTGCAGACCAATCCGATCCAGCGACTCCGAAAGGGCACTGACCAGCACCACATTCCAGAAGTGATCAATCACCCGTGGTGGCTGATGTTGGCTCTTGAGCCCGTCGGCAAACGAGATCGCTGTTTCCGTGGCGACTGCCAATCGCGACAACGCACGGCCCAGCGCCAGTTTTTCTGATATTGAAAGATAACTCAGCCGGAAGAATGCGCCCGCCAGATGCAGTGGAGCCGGGAGGCGACTGGCGGCAAACTTCGTCATCTCCCCCTGGGGGCCAAAAAAGTAAAGTTCCCGCGCAGGTTCAAAGTGCTGCCGAATCCCCGTCATCTTGCAGAAGCGAAAGAAGTTCGTGCAACAGCCCATGGCCACATGCTGGCAGTTATCGATCGCTTCACCCGTGACTTGATCGCGAAAGGAACTTGCCCGGCCACCCAGCCTTGGACGCGATTCGAGGAGCCTGATGGGCACCTTGTGATGCACCAGCGCAGCGGCAGCCGCCATGCCTGCCAGCCCGCCACCCACAATTGTCACTCGCTCCACAGTGATTGCTCTCCCTGGCGAAGTCGCCTGGTGTTGAACCCCATTTGTTTCCGCAAGATTGTAGCGTATGCCGATCCATCGCGAGCGAAACCGCCAGCCATGGGCAAATTTTGATTGCGAGAGCCACCGCTGCATTGTCGAATCCCGTGTATGGATCAATCCTCCCAACACCAGAAACTCACCAACCCGCGACTGCACCGCTGGAGCCGCACGTTGCGTGATTGGCTTTTTCCACCGGCGTGTGCTCTTTGCCATCAGGAAAGTGAGCCATCGACCAGTCATGCGGGCGGCTCATTTTGCCACGAATGTCGCGAGCAGTTGCATGCCGCCAGTGCCTGGTATTGCCCGCGATGTGGTGCTGTGGTCGGGCCTTATTCGGCCACCCATGAAGGCTGCATTCATTGCCGCAACGACCGGCTCGCCATGCAGCATGTCTGGTCGATCGGGAATTACGAACCACCTCTCTCACAGGCGATCTCTCGCGCCAAGCAGGGAGATCTCGCTTTGATTCAAGGCTTGACGGAACTCTTCTGGGAGATCCATGGCCTGGCGATAATCGCGTGGCAGCCCGATCTGGTGATTCCCGTTCCCGTACAGTGGATTGATCGACTGACGAGAAGTCGCATTCCCACTGATGAACTGGCTCTGCTGATCAGCCAGCGGTTGCAAGCAAAGCTCCTGCTGAGGGCTTTGCGAAAGCCACGACGCACCATCCCGCAGCATCAGCTTTCCGGGAAAGAGCGACGGAAAAACATTCGTCTGGCCCATCAGGCTGGCTGGCGAACACGCTTCACCAGCCAGAAAGTCTTGCTGGTTGATGATGTCCTCACGACAGGCAGTACAGCCAACGATTGCATTCGCGCGTTGCAAGCCAGCGGCTCCGGCCCGGTGGCGGTGGCTGTCTGGGGTCGCGGAATCGGTCAACAGCATACCCCACATCCTCAAGATGAGGCCTCATCGATCCCGCCCATCTGAGTCGATTCGAACCCACTTTTTCCCAGTGATCATTTCAGCGACAACGGACAATCCTGCCGAACTCGATTACACTGTGATCTACTGTTTCAACGGTCGCACGGTCTTAATTTGCTGAGAATGACCTTCCCATGCCTGTACTTCGAATTGCCACGCGTGCGAGTCAGCTTGCACTCTGGCAGGCCAATTTTGTTGCGGATTCCTTACGATCGCTCGATCCTGAAGTCACTGTCGAGCTCGTGCATGTCACCACGACGGGTGATCGAGTTCAGAGTGAACCTTTGCGTCAATTTGGCGGGCAGGGCGTCTTTACTCGCGAAGTTCAGGCAGCGCTGCTCGATGGCCGAGCCGATATTGCAGTCCATAGCCTCAAAGATCTGCCGACTGTTCCCAAAGCCGGGCTGGAACTCGCCGCTGTTCCTGCGAGGGCACCGGTGGCCGATGCGCTGTTGTTACCCACAGGTCATTCCGGCCCCGCTTCGCTCGCCACGTTGCCTCGTGGCGCTCGGATAGGGACAGGCAGCCCCCGCCGGCAGGCACAGCTCTTGAGAATTCGCCCCGATCTGGTTTGCACCGAAGTTCGCGGCAACCTCGACACACGCATCAGAAAGCTCGATGCCGGTGAGTATGAAGGACTGGTTCTGGCGGTGGCTGGATTATCCCGCTTAGGCTGGAGTGATCGCATCTCGCTGATTCTTGAACCTCCCACGATGTTTCCGGCGGCTGGTCAGGGAGCCCTGGGATTAGAATGCCGCTCTGGGGATGAAGCGACGATCCGCTGGGTCAGCCAATTGGAAGATCGCCAGACACGACTGGCCGTGGATGCCGAGCGTGCCGTTCTGCGAACCTTGGAAGCGGGTTGCCATGCTCCCGTGGGGACGTGGGCCACTTGGAAAACGCCGGAAACTCTTCATCTGGAAGCGATTCTCATTGCACCCGATGGTTCAGAAACGTTAGCAGCTGCAAGTTCAATGCATCGGCCACTTGCTCAATACGGCGGTGCGAACGCTCTGGATGCCGCTCATGAACTCGGGGCGAACGTGGCCCACCTGCTGCTGAAACAAGGTGCCTCGCGGTATCTAGTGTGAGATCGAGCCGTCAAACGCCGGGCCGTTGTAGCCATGTTCTCAGCTTCAGCGGCTGAAAGGGACGCTCTTAATGATCTCAAGGATTTTCGTTGACGGTGCTTACTAATACGGTTAGCGTCCAGGAGTTCATTGCTCACAGCGCTGGCGAGCATTTGATCCAAGACTCACCTGTCCCTGGGAGTACTTCATGGATCTGCGCGCAGCGACTGCCTTCTGGCCCGAATTCAGCGTGATTCCCAAGCTGGCCTCCGTGCTGATCAGCAGCCTGCTGATCCTCTCAGCCGCTTTGAAATCGTATCAGTCACTGCACGATCTCCTCTATTTCGAGCCAGCCTGGAGTGCGAGCGCTTTCGAGCTCTTTTCGGTCTCAATCCTCGTCTTTGTCGCCACTCTGGTTCTGACCAACTTTCAATCCCGCGAGGTCTGGATCCTGGCGGCACTCCTGATGACGATCCTGGCGGCTTTTGCACTCTCGGCAGCACTCGCGGGGGAAACGACCTGCGGCTGCTTCGGAAAACTGAGCTTTCGCCCGTGGAGTATCGTGATTCTCGATGTCAGCATTATTGCGGTCTCCTATCTGTGTGCCATCGTTTCCAGGCCTCACTCGGGAAGTCTGTTGCGACCGGTGGCCCGAGCAGCGGGAGAATCGCTTCTCATGGTCACGCTGATGGTGCTGGCCATTGTCCTGGCGTTATCGATCAGTTGGCCGCATGCGATCTCAGCACAGGCGCTGACCAGCAGTCATCATCCCATCCCCGCCACGCCGATTGAACCCTCGGTGGAATGGGTCGAGGCCCGCATCCCTGTCCGCAATGTGCGCAGCACACCTGTGGCGATCGTCGGTAAAGAATCTGTTTGCGGCATCATTCTCGTGACACCGATTCCGCTCGTCATTCCCGCTCAGGAAACGATCTTCCTTGAGATGAAGTTAAAACTTTTTCCGCATGCCCAACGGGGCGATGGCTCGCTGGCGCTATTCATTGCCGATGAGTCTCACAATGGAGCAGAACTCGTCAACTCTTCTTCGTTCAGCGAGCTGAATGCGGTCAAGTCTCCCGGCCCGATTCAAAGTCCTTCGGCCGAAGCACAGCCTGTGACTGAAACAGTGAACTTGACCACGCTCCATCAGCAGCGGCTGCGCCAGGAGCGGCTCGTCTTTTCCGTGGTTCGAGCCTCGCCACCACAAGAGACCATGGCCGAGAAATCGAATGAGACCAGTGCAGAGAAGTTGACAGGTGATTCTGTTCGCTAGGTGTATTCGGAATGTTTTGGAAATCAAAGGAAAACGCATGAAAAGACTCTTCTCACTATCCGCCATTTGCCTCTGTGTCTGTGCGATCGCGCTGATCGCGAGCGTCTCTGCTGATGATCCTGTGAACGAAGAACCTGGCGATGATCCAACGACTTATGATAATCCTTCATGTAAAAACCCTTCGTATCATTGTCAACAGAGGGCGCGTCCCTGCAATCTTGGTAATCCGGAAATTTGCGGCGATCCGGTACCGCCAGCAACGGATTGCACCTGTGTTCCCACTCATGAACCAGAACCGACTCCCAATACGCCAGCCTGTTTCTGTCGAGCCACATGACGCGGCACACAGCAATAATGTATGCGAGTATGTCTATGTCATTGCTGGTTGTATATTAACAACTCACCTCATAGATAATTGTTCGTTAAGTATCCGATCATTTTCACATTTAAATTGAGAGGTATCCATGTGGCCACAATTGATAGTGCTTCTGGCTTTAGTCTTAAGTCATATCGTGTGGCCATTTCATCAAGACATCCTGGCTGGCGACAATCGCGGAACAGCCAGCAGCTACAATTCAAGCTGGACACCAGAAAAACTCTATGAATGGTGGCAGATCCCTGCGATTCCAGATCGCTTTCAGGTGCGTATTTATGGCACATACCTACAAAACCCGGATAAGCAAGAAAGCACTAAAACAATCAACTCGGAGATGGGGGTTATGAAAAGCTATATGTGTGGAATCGATGAAATCGATGCCACATACCCTAAAACTGGAAAAACCACTTTTTTAACAATGGCGAATCCCCATTATTCATGCAGTCTGGAGCGAATCAAATCTGAGCGTTGGGTCGCCAGGGCGCTCAAAATCAGAAAAGATAATGACACGACCAATGTCGTCAATAACCTTTGTGATCGTATTCTCCGAAACCACTGGGGAATGAATATTGGAGTGCACAGACGACTGATTGAACCTGGAGTCTCTTTGAAACAACTTCCGAATGAAATCTGGAACAATGAGGAGGTGGAAGTGCTTGATGTCACATTCCCTCTGCTTCCTGAAAAAGAAAAAAATCCTTATCAACCTGCAAACACGCCGGATCATGCCAGGGTTTACATTTCCCCAGAGCGTTCGTATTGGCCTGTACGCATCGATTATACGCTCGATTATAAATATGAAGGAGTCCCTTTTCATCGCGAGATCACGGTGGCCTTCGAAGACTGGCAGGAGATCGATGGACAAGTCGTACCACTCCGTAACAAAACCTGGGATCATGGAGCGCCGACTGTTAAATACCTTCCCAGTGGCGATTGCCTCATGGATGTTTCCAACTGGGACGCCCCCTTCCCCATGGAACAGGCGTATTTGACTTATTACGGCTTGCCAGAACCGGAGGGGATCTCCCGGGGAATGAGTTGGTGGTGGTGGGTGGTGATCGTTGCTCTGGGATTGGGCGTCATCTTCTTCTGGCGAAAACTTAGAGCATGAGCAGCATCCAGCGCTTCTCAATAAACTCATTAGCAATCGTCTGCATTTCTCTGTTGTCATCGCAGATTAGCGCGGCCCGTGATGACAATTCTCCAAAATCTTTAACTACTGAATCGCTTTTCGATCGCTGGAAGCTTCCAGCGCTTCCGGATCGTTTCCAGCTTGAGGTGAAGCGCACCATTCGTCTGAATCCGGAGAATCCGCAGGATCAGCGAGTCGCTACCACCATTGGACGTTACAAGTTCCAACCAGGGTATTATGTCTGTGAATCTCCCTCGCCTACTGGTGCAACTAGTACAATAACCAGGCTCGTGATCTGTAATCCAGAGTATGCCGCTATGCTGCAAAAAATCGATAGTGGTCGCTGGGTCGTCAAAAGGCTGTCGCCAGGGCGAAATCATCCGCCGGAACTGACGGTCAACCCCAAAGCGATGCTCTCTCAGCATTCTGGTACAAATGTAGGTATTCGCAATCGTCTGAAAGAACCTGGTGTTTCCATCACCAAAACGTGGACGGAGAACTGGAATGGCGAAGAAGTCGATGTGCTGGATGTCGCCTTCCCCGAAGCTTCAGAAGAGCAAAAGATAGGCAAGGGGCCGATCGACTTTCCTCACTCGGCACGACTGTATTTCACAAAGTCAGAAACGTCTGGCCCTGCGCGAATGGAGTTTGAATTGAAATACACACTCGACGGAAAAGACTATGTAAGGCCCCTTTCCTTTTCTTATAGTGAACCAAGTAAGGTTGGCGATTTTACACTTCCGTTGAAGTTTGAGGCGTGGCAATTATGGAGGATCTCCAGGAATGACATTCCCAGCGAGACAGCAGAATTAAACGTTGGCAACTGGGACACCCCCTTCCCCATGGAGCAGGCGTATTTAACTTATTACGGCTTGCCAGAACCGGAGGGGATCTCCCGGGGAATGAGTTGGTGGTGGTGGGTGGTGATCGTTGCTCTGGGATTGGGTGTCTTCTTCTTCTGGCGAAAACTTAGAGCATGAGCAACATCCAGCGTTTCTCAACAAATTCATTAGCAATCGTCTGCATTTTTCAATTGGTGTTGCAGATTAGTGCGGCCCGTGATGACAATTCTCCAAAACCTTTAATTATTGAATCGCTTTTGGATCGCTGGAAGCTTCCCGCACTTCCGGCGATGCTACCAGTCGTCAAAGAGTCCGCCTGGAGCGGATTGAGTTTTCCGTGATTCGTGCTCCGGTCTCTCCCACCGCCACCTCTGTGTCGAGGTTGGCCATCCGCTGAAGGGATTGTCTCTGAACGAAGAGTTTGTCACTCAACTAGGAAACTTGCCATGCGAAGATTTTTCACCCTCGGTTTCGCCTGCTTTTGCCTCTCGACCGCCGCCTTCATCACGAGCGTTTGGGCCGATGACGGAGAATCGGAAGAAGGAGGTGGAGAAACTACCATTAACGATCTCTGCACCTTACCCTCATTGGACTGCAATAATCGAGGGTCAGCTAGTAATGGCGGTTTAATGAATGCGTGTCACCTTGGTGCCGCGGGTATCTGTGGAAATGGCGTTAACCCTGGAACCAACTGCAATTGCGTCACAGCCCTGACATCCACAATTTCAAGAACAGACTGCTTCTGCGAGGTGAAATAGGCAAAGCCTAGTAGAGTGCACACCCGCTTGGAAAAGTCGAATTCGATTGCCATGCGATGTAATCATCTTCGCTTAAACATATCGACAGCGCATTGATCGCCCGGAATCGCTCAGCTTCGATTCCGGGCGATCCTCACATTCTCTCCCCCCCCCTACAACAAGGTTTCGCACCATGCTGCGAAGTTGCAAAACTGCTATGCAGGTCGCTTTAATGATCTGCTTCTCTATAACATATAATCCGGCCTATTGTGAGGCTACACCTTCGCCGACCGCCTCTCTTCCGTCTCCAGTAACCCCCGTCTCACTGCAGCGATGGTGGAAGATTCCGAGCTTGCCGGATAAGTTCCAGTATTCGTTGACAATATCAACCCGTGTAAATCCTGAGAATACAAGTGATGTGCAATTTGCTTCCACCATAAGCCATGTGAAGAAAGCGGCGAGCTATCACATTATGGAGGATCCTTTCCCCACAGGACCAAAAACGACTCTAACAAACTTGTTGATCCGCAACTCCCATTACGGGGCCTTATTGAAGCGGGTGAACAATGATCGCTGGGTCTTGACAAAGCTGGGACTGGGGTCAAATCTTCCGCCCGGCCTGAGTCGGGAACATGATTTCGACGAGTTGCCGCACTTAGGCCAAGCCGCCATCCTCCGCGACCGACTCGGCGAACCCGGTGTCCTGTTGAAGGAACTCCCGCGAGAAACATGGCGGGGTGAAGAGGTTCGGGTGCTCGAAGCAACCTTTCCCGATGTGCCTGAAGAGCGCAAAAAGGCGTTACTACCAATCAACTATACTCCTAAAGCCAAATTCTATCTCTCCTCCAAGGTCGATGGAGCACCTGTCCGTATCGACTTCGATTTGAATTTCAGTTCTAATGGGAAGTCGTATCATCGTCCGATCGCCCATGCGTATAGCGAATGGAGTGAACTCGATGGTTTGAACATTCCCTTGAAGGGTGAGATCTGGCAGTTGTGGATTTCACCCCTCGACGGACCGCCGATGCAGACTCTCACGTTCGACCACTCGAAGTGGGACGCCCCCTTCCCCAAGGAGCAGGCGTATTTAACCTATTACGGCCTGCCAGAACCGGAGGGGATCTCCCGGGGAATGAACTGGTGGTGGTGGGTGGTCGCAGGATGTTTCGTTGTCGCTATCTGGCTGGGCTGGAAAAGAGTCTCGGTATGAATCGCTCCGGCTTCACATTGATCGAACTGCTCGTCGTGATCGGAGTCATTGTTCTGCTGGTCGCCATCACGCTCCCCGCCGTCCAGTGGTCACGCCATGCCGCCAAACGTCTGGAATGTCAGAACAAACTCAAGCAGATTGGTCTGGCACTCCACACGTTCGAAGCGTCACATCGCCAGTTGCCTGTGGGCAAGACCGGCTTAAAAACTAATCCCAAACAGCATTCCATGTCGTGGATGATTCCCATCCTGCCCCATATCGAACAGGCCACTCTCTGGCATGAGTCTCAAGCCGCTTATCAGATGACAGCCAGTCCCTACGCGAACCCGCCTCATTATCCGTTTGCCCAGGTTGTGCCGGCGTATGTCTGTCCACTTGATGAACGAGCGTCGAAAATTCGCAGTGCCTCAACGCTTGATGGAGGTTTCGTCGCCCTCACGAGCTACCTGGGAGTCATGGGAAGAAACCATATGACCGCGGACGGTGTGCTGATCTTTGATCAAGTGATCCGGTTTTCTGATATGACCCGCGGCACGAGCCAGACCTTGTGCGTGGGAGAGCGTCCGCCGAGTCCTGATCACAATTTTGGCTGGTGGTATACGGGAGTTGGTCAGGAGGGGAGTGGTTCAGCCGACATGCTGCTGGGAATTGAAGAGCGAGTGGCCCAGACGCCGCACAACAAGTTTATTACCGATGGTCATTGCCCGGACAAACCATATCCCTTTGCACCGGGCAGCCTCGACGAGCTTTGCGATTCCCTCCACTTCTGGAGCCTGCATGCCGGGGGAGGGAATTTTTTATTCTGTGATGGCAGCGTGCGGTTCATGGCGTATGAATCCGCCGAAATCCTGCCGCTCCTGGCCACCAGGAATGCCGGGGAGGTTCACGGAGAATGATTTCGCGCGAAATGCGTGCCGAATATAAACAAGCGTGCACTTAATTGCGATGGCAGGTTTGACGGTCTTCTGGCGGCAGACTACCATAAGCACATATCAATTCAGAACCGAAAGCTGTGCCTGCATGGCTTTTGGCGGTGACTGGGAGGCTCCCACGTCGGCCGGCGAGGAGAGTGGCAATGTTGCTGCACTCGTTTCTCAGTGATCGAGCCCTGCCTCAACCGGCAGTAGTTGGGTGATTTCATGAGCGATATTGTCGTCAAGGATTTTCTTGAAGCCGGGATTCATTACGGTCACCGTACCAGCCGCTGGAATCCCAAAATGCGGCCCTACATCTACGGTCGCCGTAATCTGATCCATATCATCGACATTAAGGAAACGGTTCGCGGTCTGTTGCGAGCCAAGCGATACCTGCAGAAGGTGGCTTCCCAGGGCAGCCTGATTCTGTTCTGCGGCACCAAAAAGCAGGCTTCGGATGCCATCCGTGAGTATGCCAATCAGGCCGGTATGCCATTCGTCGATTACCGCTGGCTGGGTGGTGTGTTTACGAACTTCCGCACGATTCGTGGTCGTATCAAGCGTCTGGAAGAGCTGGATCAGCTCTTTGAATCGGGCGAGATCGAGACTTATTCGAAGAAGCGGCGTTCGACGTTGCTCCGCGAACGCACCAAGATGACACGCAACCTCGATGGTCTGCGAAACATGAACCGTCTGCCAGAGGCGATGGTCATTGTCGATCCTCGGAAAGAGCACAACGCGCTGCACGAGGCCAAGCTCGTGGGCATCAAGACGATCGCTCTGCTCGATACGGATTGCGATCCTGATCAGGTCGATCTGCCCATTCCCGGCAACGACGACAGCATCCGTTCGATTCAACTCGTCCTGCAGCACCTGACAGAATCGATTCTGGAAGGCAAGAGCGTTCTGCCACAGGAAAAGGTGGAGCCTATGGTCGAAGAGCAACTCAAGCCACGTCCATCGCTGTAAGCCGATTCAGGTGGAAATCCTGCGAGTGACGGTTCAGGTTTCGAGTGCAACTGGCTGATCAAAGACCCGCCAGTTTCGACTGGGAGTGGGAATGTGATTTGTGGACTTCTGGCGAAGAATTGGTTTCTTTGCCAGAAGTTACTTTTGCAAATGAACCCAAAGGCTCATATTTGAGTCTGGAATCAAGAATCGACCAGTTTTTGATTCTGATTTCAGAGCATTGATACCCAAATCATTTGCGACCGGCTGGTGAGCTGGAGCGTGAGAAAATTCAAGATGTCAGCCTCACAATCGAGTGACTGACTTCATTTAACGAGATTGATTCGGCTTGTCCCGACAGGAGAGAGAAGATGGCGGAAATTACTGCTGCCGCTGTAAAACAGTTACGCGAGATGACCGACCTGCCCATGATGGACTGCAAAAAGGCTTTGACTGAAGCCGGCGGCGATCAGGAAAAGGCGCTGGCTCTACTCAAGGAGTGGGGCAAGAAGGTAATGGTCAAGCGGTCGGAAAATTCAACGCAGGAAGGTTTGATTGTTATCGAAATCAAGCCTGATGGCAGCGAAGCCGCCATGATTGAACTGCAGTGCGAGTCGGCACCGGTGGCTGTTTCGGAAGATTTCAACTTTTTGGCCAACCAGTGCATCAAGCAACTGCTCAATGGGCCTGGTGCAGCGACTCCGGAAGAACTGCTGGCACAGGCAGCCCCTGATCGTCCTGGTCAATCGTTGAACGATCTGCTGGGCGAAGTCGTCAACAAGATTCGTGAGAAGATGGTGCTGGCCAAGATCGCACGAGTGACTGGCCCTGTGGGTGGTTACGTTCATCACGACAAGAAAAACGGCGTTTTGTTCCGGGCTGAAGGAGCCGGCAAGTCGTCTGAAGTTCTGCGTGATGTTGCCATGCACATTGCTGCACTCAAGCCCAAGGCGACACATCCGACTGAACTGCCACAGGAACTTGTGGCTGCTGAACGAGCCAAGCTGACAGAAGAAGCTCTCAAGAGTGGCAAGCCGGCAGCCGTGGTCGAGAAGATTGTCGAAGGCCGCCTCAAGAACTTCTATGTCGAGCAGGGTGTGCTCGTCGAGCAGCCCTTTGCCAAGGATGACAGCAAGTCTGTCAGCCAGGCATTGGCGGAGCAGGGATTTAAGGCAGCCGGGTTTACTCGCTGGGTCATTGGTAATTAATTGACCCCCGTGGTGAACTCCACACCTGAGAATTGTTGAATTTGCAGCGGGGGGCATCCGGAATGGGTACCCTCCGCTGTTCCTTTTTTCATAACATGGTTTTTGAAGTCGGGTGCATGAAGTCTTCGGCATGCACCCCTATGATGTGATGAGACGCTTTCCATGAAATAATGGCGCTCTGTGTGCCATGCTTGCAGCTCTGGGCAAGCATGTTTTCGCAAACCAACAACGCGCTGTTGTTCCCTGGGAACCGTATAAGACATTGGCAGGCAGGAGCCTGCCCTACATTTTGCTAAGATCAATGGAAGCCGCCATGCCCACATCGCTCAGCAGCACATACAAGCCACCCATCCAGCGCGTGCTCCTGAAGCTGAGTGGTGAGAGTTTTTGTCAATCGGGCCAGTCAGGACTAAGTGTTCCCGAGATTGTGCTGATTGCCGAGCAGATCAAGCGAGTTGTTGCTTCCGGCGTGCAACTGGCAGTCGTTTGTGGCGGTGGGAATATACTGCGTGGACGCGATCTCGATGGCTTCAAGCAGACAATTTTACCAGCCACAGCACATTACATGGGGATGCTGGCGACAGTGATTAACGGGCTGGCACTGCTGGATACTCTGGAAAGTCTCGGTGTCCCTGCACGGTTGCAATCGGCCATTCGTATGGAAGGTGTGGCCGAGCCATTTATCCGGCGGCGCTGCATTCGCCATCTGGAAAAGGGCCGAGTCGTGATTCTCGCTGCCGGCACAGGGAGTCCCTTCGTGACGACGGATACGGCAGCCGCCCTGCGTTCCCGCGAGATTGATGCCACACTGCTCATCAAGGCCACCCGAGTTGATGGTGTTTATTCGTCGGATCCCCTCAAGAATCCGCATGCTGTCAAATACAGTGAAATTTCCTATCAGGATGTGCTGCGTCAGAATCTGGGGGTGATGGATGCTCAGGCGATTCATCACTGCATGGAGCAAAACATCCCGATTGTGGTTCTCAACTATCAAAAATCAGGCACAATCGAGCGGGCCATTGCTGGTGAACGTCTAGGAACCCGTGTTTCTACGGTTTCCGAATTGAATACTGGGAATCAGCCGGCGAGTTGATCAAACAGTGAGTTGATCAGACAGCGAGTTAATCAGCAGGACCAGGTGTCTGAAGTCGTCAATCGCTAGCCTGGGTGAGTTTTGACGAAAGAGAACCCTGTTCCGGGTGGAAATCGTGCGAACGCACGGAATACTTCCTAGTGCGATAAGTCATCAGCGGGTGAAGAAGTAGTTTAGAGGAAGAGAGCGACGTCAATATGTCGGCAGCCATCACTCATCCGATCTCTCAGGTTCCCGATGCCCAGGGGCGTTTTGGGGAATTCGGGAGACGATTTGTCCCTGAGACCTTGATGTACGCTCTCGAAGAACTGGCTCAAGCTTACCAAAGTGCCCGGAAGGATCCCGAGTTTTCCGCAGCCCTCGAAGGCTTGCTCAAGCACTTCGTGGGCAGGCCCAACCCGCTCTACTTCGCAGAACGACTCACCCGCATGAGCGGTGGCGCCAGGATTTATTTCAAGCGGGAAGACCTCAATCACACGGGGGCTCACAAGATCAACAATGCTCTCGGGCAGGCCCTCTTGACGATGCGCATGGGCAAAACCCGGATCATTGCCGAAACAGGTGCCGGCCAGCACGGTGTCGCCACCGCCACCGCCTGTGCTCACTTCGGTATTCCCTGTACGGTCTTTATGGGCGAAGAAGATGTTCGCCGACAGAAGCTGAACGTCTTCATCATGCGAACGATGGGAGCCGAAGTTCGACCTGTGACCTCGGGTTCGCGAACTTTACGCGACGCCATTAACGAAGCGATGCGTGACTGGATGTCTTCGGTCAAGAATACGCATTACATCATTGGTTCGGTGGTTGGGCCGCACCCCTTTCCGATGATCGTTCGCGATTTCCAATCGGTGATTGGCCGGGAAGCCCGTGCTCAATGCTTTGAGATGATCGGTGGATTGCCGACAGAGATCGTGGCCTGTGTGGGTGGCGGCTCGAATGCTGCCGGCATGTTTTATCCCTTTGTTGACGATGAATCGGTGCGAATTACCGGCGTTGAAGCGGGCGGTCGCAGCCCCAAGCCCGGCGATCATGCCAGTGCCCTTTCGTTTGGAAACAAAGGGATTCTGCATGGCAGCTACAGCTACGTTTTGCAGGATGAAGATGGCCAGACATCGGATGTCCATTCCGTCTCGGCTGGGCTCGATTATCCCGGTGTCGGCCCCGAACATGCTTACTGGAAAGATTCAGGCCGTGTGCAGTACACCAGTTGCAGCGATGACGAGGCTCTGGCGGCCATGCAACTGATGGCACGAACGGAGGGCATTCTTCCAGCACTCGAAACATCTCACGCCATCTCGTACACACTCAAACGGGCCAGTGAAATGTCGCCGGACGAATCCATCGTCGTCTGCCTTTCGGGCCGGGGCGATAAAGACCTCAATGAAGTCGCCCGGCTCACCGGCCAGCAGATTTGATGATATGTTCGCAAGACTGATGGCGACCTTCACTGGCCAGCAGTCGCTCCTCTTGCGGGTACATGTTTTTTAGCGACAGAACCTCCTTCGAGAAGCTGTTTCATGTCCGAATCACCAATCACCAAAGCACTTTCCGCCCGGCGTCTTGCGGGAGAGATGTCCTTTATTCCGTTCATTGCTGCTGGCGATCCTGATTTGCCTTCAACGATCCGGCTGATTCAGACACTCGCTGCTGCCGGAGCCGATCTCATTGAAATCGGGTTTCCGTATAGCGACCCGATTGCCGACGGCCCGGTGATTCAATCGTCATATACGCGAGCATTAGGGAAGCATCTCAAGCTGACCGATCTGTTCGCGACCATCGAGCAGGCTTCGAAAACAATTTCGACACCCCTCGTGGGAATGGTGTCGTTTGCCATCATCTTCCGCACAGGGACACGTTCCTTTCTCGAAGCCGCGAAGAAGGCTGGCTTTGCCGGTTTGATTGTTCCTGATCTCCCCGGGGATGAAGCCACAGAGTTTGCTGCACTCACGAAAGAGTTCGGCATCGATCTGATTCAACTGGTTGCCCCCACGACACCCGCCGCCCGGATGGACAAGATCCTTGCCACAGCCTCGGGGTTCATTTACTGCATAGCCGTCGCTGGCACGACTGGCGTGCGCGATGCCGCTGCCCACGAGATCGAGGCTGGACTCAAGCTGCTGCGTGAAAAGACGCAGCTTCCTTTGTGCGTGGGCTTTGGAGTCAGCCAGGCCGCCCAGATTGAAGCCCTCCGCGGGAAGGCCGACGGTGCGATAGTAGGTTCTGCCATTGTGAGGCATCTCGATGGTGCCGAGACTCCCGCAGGATTTGAGAAGTCACTGGCCTCGATCCAAAAGTTCGCCGAGCAACTCGCCGCCGCCGCTCATCACTCGTGAAGTATATTTATAAACTGCCTGTTGCTCTCACTACCGATTCTGAAGTAGGGCGGGCTCCCGCCTGCCGCTGCACATCCTCCGGTGAAATTTTCCTCTAATTTGCTTCGTGCTCTTCGTGTCTTTTGTGATTAATTCAATTTATCTCCTGTCTTGCATTCTTATCTCCTTTTGTTCTTATGATTAAACTGGCACCATATCAGTAAATATCTGCAGATGCGGTTCAGGCAGGCACCACGGAGGGGTACGAAGTTGGAATTCGACGAACTTTCTCATCGAGTGATCGGCTGTGCCATTGAAGTTCATCGACATCTCGGGCCTGGCCTGCTTGAGTCGGCCTACGAACAATGTCTAGCCTATGAACTCAGTCGCAGTAGAATTGCCTTTCAGCTTCAGGCACTACAACCGGTAAGATACAAAGAAATGATGCTCGACTGTGGATATCGCATCGATATGCTGATTGAGAATCAAATGATCGTCGAGTTGAAAAGCATCGACAAGGTGCTGGGGATTCACGAAGCCCAGTTGTTGACCTATATGAGATTGGCAGAAATCAAGATCGGGCTCCTGATAAACTTTAATGTCCCTGTGCTTAAAGAGGGTGTCAAACGGTTCGTGCTCTGATTTCCTTGGTGCTCTTCTTGGTGGAAACAATTAATACCATTCAACGACTATTAGCCGCATCTCTTTTTGTGAAGGTGTTGGATTCATCACATGAGTCGTCTTTACGGATGGGTTCTGGACGGTCACCACGAAGGACACGAAGAGCACGAAGATAGGAATTGAAGAAATTCTCAAGAAATGAGTGATGCCTGATCTCGATCCGTTGATTAGCCATCGAGTTTCGTGGTTTGTTCGACTTGTCAATAAGCGTTGAGTATGTCCTTCGGCTGACCTGGGTTTTTTCGCGCTTCTGCGCGAAACCTCTACCACTATGTCATGCGGCAATTTCGTCAGATTTTCTTCGTGTTCTTCGTGTCCTTCGTGGTGAACTCGTATATTCCGTTTCCAGATCATCCATGCGACAATGAGCACGCGGAACATGGGCTTCGAAATGAATTTGGAGTTTGCACACGAGCAGTGGCGGGTCGCGGAGGGGGTGACGCGGCTGTTATGATGGGCGTATGACACCACACGAAGCCATGAACCGCTGTCAGCAACTGATGTCCCACGCCTGGATGGTGCGCACATTTATCAAGCACTCGCCCGAGTGCGAAGACTTTCCAGAACTGATGGGGATTGTTCGCAGTGTGTTTGATCTGTCTCGCGCCCTCGAGACTCAGATTGAGAACCCGGAAAAATATCTGCTGATGCTGCGACGCAAGCTGTCGAAGTTCAAGGCGAGTGTCAGACAGTTTCGAGAGGATGCGACCCGGATCAGTGACCATACGAACTTCAAGATGGCAGTGCAGTCGATTGAAGTCGTCACGAGTGACCTTGAGGCGATTCTGAAGGCATGTCCGGTGGGGCCTCAGGCACCGCCACCAGTGCGTTTACCTGGACGTATGGGTGAGACACCAATTCGACCTGAGACTGGGAAAGAGCCAGATCGCGTGGGAGCAGAGCCTGCCAGCCTGGCGCCCCAGCCTCGACAAGAGCGGCAGGTCATCGATGTCGACTGGCTCTTTGAACCTGATGTCAGCACGGGAAGTAAAGCTGCCGCAGGTCGCTTTCGAATTTGTGATTGGAAGGTAGTCGAGGGGTGCCGGGTGATTGTCGAAGATGGCGTAGTGGTGGAAGTGACCACCCAGCCGAAAGGGATTCCCAAAAACGGTCGAGCCATGTTGCCCCGGCTGGTGAATGCCCATACCCATCTGGAGTTTTCCTCTCTGGAAGAGCCATTTCCTGCTCAGGGAGAGTTTGCGGGCTGGATCCGCCAAGTGGTCGCCAGTCGGCAGCAGCAGAGCGTTCCACCTGCTGAATCGATTCGGCGAGGAATCGAAGAATCGCGACAAGCTGGCTTGGGAATCGTCGGAGAGATTGCGACCGATGGCTGGCTGGAAGTTCTGGGAGAGACAAACAGTGCATCGCGGAATGCCTTCGGAAGCGCTGCGAATTCACCGCAGCTTGTCTCGAATGCCATGGATTTGCAGTTTGTGCTGTTTGCCGAAGTGCTGGGTTTTTCCCGAGAGAGGCAAGAGCAGACCTTGGATAGGGCACGAAGACTGGCTGCGGGATTGACGGCAGCCGACGAAAAGGCGGTCAGGTTCGCTTTAAGTCCTCATGCACCTTACACCGTCCCCCTGGATCTGCTGGAGCAGGTGGTGGATCTGAGCCGGTCGATGGGAAATGTCCCGGTCGCGATGCATTTGGCAGAAAGTCTGGAGGAAATTGAACTTCTGGAACGGGGAACGGGCCCTTTAGCAACGATGCTGCAGGATTTCGGACTATGGCAATCTGGACTGTTTGGCGGACGCTCGATCGATGATTATCTCGATCGACTGCAGTCAGCCGCATGCGGATTGATCATTCATGGAAACTATCTGACTTCGGCTCAGATGGATCGGATCCAGAATCAGCCGCAATTGTCGGTCGTCTGGTGCCCGCGAACCCATGCGGCTTTTGGACATGCCCCGTATCCACTGCAGGAATTGATGAGTCGTGGCATCAATGTGGCTCTCGGAACCGATAGCAGAGCGTCCAATCCGGATTTGAGCCTGTGGAAAGAGATCCAGTTCATCGGCAGTCGGTTCCCGGAGATGTCGAGTCTGCAATTGCTTGAACTTGCAACTGTGAATGGATTTACGGCTCTCGGATATGATCTGGAGACCTCTTCAGGAGGTCTTGTACCTGCTTCAAAGGGACAGCGTCCCGCATGGACTTGTATTCAGGCGGAGCAACCCTCTCAACTGCATCCGCATGCACTGCACAAAACGCAGATCATCTCTTGGCAGGGATAGTTACTTGCGAATTGTCGGAGTCGCAATTTGAGAGACAGGGATCTCCCGTCGGGCCAAAACGTCACTGAACATTGACATTTTTGCCCTGGCAGCGATAAATTCCCACTGCATAGGTGATGATTCCTGTTGGTGGGCATGCCTTCGTTTCGAAGTGCGTGGTAGGAGAAGAGATACGCGATGAAGCTTTCGCGGAAATCTGATTATGCCTTACGGGCACTGGTCACGCTGGCGATCCGTCAGCGGGAAGGCGGGCCACCCACTCCTGTGCGAGAGCTGGCCAAGATCAATGATATTCCACGGCGGTTTCTTGAAATGATCATGCTCGAGCTGAAAGCGGCTGGCTGGGTGACGAGTGTGGCTGGCCGGATCGGCGGGTTCCATCTGGCAGTTCCGCCTGAGCAATTGTCGATGGGCCAGGTGGTGCGTTTATTTGATGGCACACTGGCACCTTTGCCGTGCGTTTCAGTCACACACCACGAGGTTTGTTCACAGGAAACATCATGTCGATTTCGTCGTGTGCTCCTGGATATTCGCAATTACACCGCCCGGCGGATGGATCAGGCCACACTCCAGGCGGTCGTCGATTCACAACCCGTGATGAGAGAAGAGATCTTTGCAGTCGGGTTTTCTGGTGGGGATGGAATCTGAGGTTTTCGTTCCATTTCCGGAATGAACGACATACGAACTGCGATCAACAAGAGGCCATAGAAGAGATGACAATCCACTCGTTCAAGACAGGCTCTGCGATGACTTTCCGCGGGCTGGCAGCGCTGATGACGTTGACCGCCATTGGCATGAGCCTGGCCACTTCCGGGTGCACGAAAAAATCCTCGAACAGCCAGGAACTCCTGCACGTTTCGTACGACGTCACTCGCGAAATCTGCACGGCGGTGAATGAAAAATTCATCAAGCGTTATGAAGCCGAATCGGGCAAAAAACTGACGATTAAACAATCGCATGGTGGATCTTCGAGCCAGGCACGATCCGTGATTGATGGCTTGAAGGCAGATGTCGTTTCACTGGCATTGTGGATCGACATTAATGCCATCGCCAAATCGGGATTGATTGAACCCGGCTGGGAGAATCGATTGCCCAATGAGTCGATTCCTTACTTTTCAACGGTCGTGTTCGTCGTTCGCAAAGGGAACCCGAAGAACATCAAGGATTGGCCCGACCTTGTTCGCGAAGGGGTGGAAGTGATTACTCCCAATCCCAAGTCCTCGGGAAATGGTAAACTGAGTTTCCTGGCGGCGTGGGGAAGTGTAACTACACGTGGCGGGAGCGACGAAGAGGCCATGAAGTACCTGACCGATTTGTATCGGCATGTCCCTGTGCTGGAATCGGGAGGTCGTGGTGCGACGACGACGTTCTTGAATAAACGCATTGGCGATGTGCAACTCGCCTGGGAAAACGAAGGATATCTGGCGGTCAAAGAGAGCAAAGGCGAGGTTGAAATCGTCTATCCACCGGTAAGTATTCGTGCTGAGCCAATGGTTGCCGTGGTGACATCGAACACTAAAAAGAAAGGGACTTCAGAGACCGCCGAAGCCTATCTGAAGTTCTACTTTGAACCTGAGGTGCAGAAACTGATTGCCGAGAACTACTTCCGGCCCAGTGACCCCCAGGTGGCCGAAGAGTTTAAAGATAACTTTCCATCATTGACCATGTTCCGCGTGACGGATATCTCCAAGGGTTGGGATGATGTTCAGACCAGGTTCTTTGTTGAAGGAGCATTATTTGATCAGATTTCGAAACTGGCAGCGCAGCGATAGATAACAGCCATTCGTATGCGGTGTATGGCTCGAAGACGATGTGCAGGCTTGCGGGTTAGTGTTTGAAATCATCTGGGATTTGACAACAAAGGATCGGTTGATTGCAGCCGGTTGACTTGAGGCCAATAAGTTGATGTCTTCTGCCATAACAGCTCCTCCGCCAGCGGGTCTTAAGAAACGCCGTGTCCTTCCCGGGCTGGGCCTGAGCCTGGGCTATTCCATCACTGTTTTGACTCTGCTGCTGTTCATCCCGCTGGCGGCCTGTTTTGCGAAAGCCGCCACACTCACCCCATCGCAGTTCTGGGCCGCTGCCTGGAGTGAACGAGCCCAGTCAGCATACTTTGTGACATTTTTCTGCTCGCTGATTGCCGCAATCATCGATTCGATTATCGGTGTCATTCTCGCATGGGTGCTGGTGCGATATCAGTTTTTCGGGAAACGGTTTATCGATTCGCTCATCGACCTGCCGTTTGCCTTACCGACGGCTGTTGCCGGACTGGTCTATGCGAACATGTATGCCGAGCACGGCTGGTTCGGTAAATGGCTGGTCCCGTGGGGTATCCATGTGGCTTTCACCAAGCTCGGGATCATTCTCGTGCTGGTATTCGTGGGTTTGCCTTTTGTCGTGAGAACAGTTCAGCCTTTGCTGGAAACTCTCGATGACGATCTTGAAGACGCTGCCGAGTTATTGGGCGCCACCCGCTGGCAGACACTTTCGATGGTGATCTTCCCTGCCATACAGCCGGCTTTGCTGACAGGTTTTGCGTTGACGTTTGCCCGGGCCATTGGCGAGTTCGGCTCGGTGATTTTTATCTCGGGAAACCTGCAGTACAAAACAGAAATCGCTCCGTATCTGATTGTTTCCCGGTTGGAAGAATATGCGTATGCCGAAGCGACGGCTGTTGCCGTCGTGCTGATTGTGATCTCACTGATCCTGCTGGTGATCATTAACGGACTCGAACGCTGGAACCGCCGCTATGACTGAACCCGCCCGCCGCGGCTTCAGCCGCTCACGAGAACCCGCCTGGTTGAAATGGCTGCTGATCGGGATTGTGTACCTGATTGTTGTGGTGCTGATTATTGTGCCGCTGCTGCAGGTCTTCTCGATTGCCCTTTCTGCCGGATGGAATGCCTTCGTACAGAAAGCACTGGTCGACCCCGATTCGCTGCATGCGATGTGGATGACGTTTGTGGTCAGCTCGATTTCGGTAACAATCAACATCTTCTTTGGTATGGCGTTGGCGTGGGCTGTGGCCAGGTTTCAATTCCCGGGCCGGACGCTATTGATTTCGATGGTCGATCTGCCATTTGCAATTTCGCCAGTGGCCGTGGGCCTGATGTTCATGCTGCTGTTTGGACGCCAGGGGTTTTTTGGCAGCACTCTGGAAGAGTGGGGGATCGAGATTGTTTTTTCGACCCCGGGGCTGATTCTGGCGACAACGTTTGTGACATTACCATTTATCGCGCGTGAATTGATCCCGGTGATGGAGGCCATTGGCCCGGATGAAGAACTGGCGGCGATCACGTTGGGAGCATCCGGCTGGCAAATGTTCTGGCTGGTGACCATCCCGAACATTCGCTGGGCGCTGCTCTATGGAGTGATTCTTTGTACGGCCCGAGCGATGGGCGAATTCGGTGCCGTTTCGGTGCTTTCCGGGAAGATCGCCGGTTCGACGGAGACGATGCCACTGCGCGTTGACAAGCTCTTTCATGAACATGATGAACCCGGTGCCTTTGCGGTCGCCTCGATTCTGACATTGTTTGCGTTGATGACTTTGATTGCCAAAGCTGCACTCGAGCACTGGGTGCTGGCCTCGATCAAAAAACCTGATGCCAACGAGTTGTAACTGCAAAGAATTGGATCACTGGAATACGGACAAACTTTAACTGCTAACAGCAGCTTGAATATCTGGAATAGCGTATGTCCATTCGTGTTGAACAGGTCACAAAACGATTCGGTGCTTTTACGGCACTCGACCGCTTGACCGTAGAAGCCAAAGGTGGCGAACTGCTGGCGCTCCTGGGCCCCAGTGGCTCCGGGAAAACCACGCTGCTCAGAATCATTGCCGGTCTCGAGCATGCTGATGAAGGGGTTGTGCGTTACGAAGAAGAAGACGTGACTGGTACTCATCCCCGTCAGCGCGGAGTGGGCTTTGTCTTTCAGCACTATGCATTGTTCCGTCACATGACCGTCTTCGACAATATTGGCTTTGGCATGCGGATTCGAAAAGAATCCAAACAGGTCATTACACAGCGTGTCCGCGAACTGCTGCATCTGGTGAGGCTGGAAGGGCTCGAAAATCGCTTCCCAGCGCAGCTTTCGGGCGGGCAGCGACAACGTGTGGCTCTAGCTCGCGCTCTCGCTGTGCAGCCGAAAGTGCTCTTACTCGATGAACCCTTTGGCGCTCTCGATGCGAAGGTTCGTCAGGAATTGCGGCAATGGCTCCGCCAATTGCACGATGAAGTACCGATCACCACGATTTTCGTGACTCACGATCAGGAAGAGGCGTTTGAAGTGGCCGACCGGGTGGTGGTCATGAAATCAGGAAGGATCGAGCAGGTTGGCTCCCCGCAGGAAGTGTTCGATCACCCGGCTAACCCGTTTGTAATGGATTTTCTAGGGCATGTGAACGTGTTCCACGGACGTGTCCACGATGGCAAAATGGTGGCAGGTGGCATCGAGTTCAATGCCCCAGAAAACTCTGCCAACGCTCCCAACGCAACGGCCTACGTACGACCGCACGATGTCGATCTCACGCGGATTCCTGAAAGTACCGAATCAATCCGCGTAAAAATTCTACAGATCAATCCTGCGGGAGCCGTCGCCCGCGTCCGCTGCTATTCGGAAGAGTTCGGGATCACCCTGCAGATCGACTTGAGCCGAGATCGCTATCTGGCACTTAAGCCTGTCGCTGGCGAAGAATTGTTCGCCTCACCCCGCCATGCTCGAATCTTCTCGCCTAAGGAAGATTATTCCATCTGAGATACCGCCTCACGAAATGAGGCATCAGTGGTCAAACATCGGGAGTGCGAAAAGCGTCAAGGTCTCGTCGTGGTGGAGTTACGTCGAGACCCGCGCCTTAAGAAGTCCATAGAATGAAGCCCGCTATTTGAGTTTGATTTGCTTGAACTGCTGGTCGCGTATCCCTTCGTTTGTCGGGGCATAATCTTCCCACACCTGGCCAGTGGCGGTGTCGAGCACATACGCATGGCCAGGAATTCCTGCGATCTGATACCGGCCAATCACAGAGGAATTTCCAGTTCCCACACGCGGCACAGCCATCGGTTGAGCCTTGGCGGCCACATACGAAGCCAGAACCACCGCTCCGCCCAAAGTCAGCCCAAAACTGATCCCCAGAATCGCCGCACTTTTCGAATCCACGGTGTATTCCTCGCGAGAATAGAGTTCAGCCACTCGCCTGCTCTCAGTAGAATTGTTAAGTTCATCCAAAGCAGAGCCTTACAAAACAGCCTGCATATTAGACCGATCTTGTGTTGGCACTGAAAAGACACAAAATGAAACTTCTTGGCAAGAATGCATTGGTCACTGGTTCGTCTCGCGGGATTGGCCGAGGCTGTGCGATTGAGTTGGCTCGGGCCGGGGCCAATGTGGCGATCAATTATTTCAGCAATCGGGACGAAGCCGAATCGCTTGCTCGGGAGATTGAAGCACTGGGCCGGAAGGCGGTGATCTTCCAAGGCGATGTCTCACAGCAGGAGGTGATTGAACGCATGATCGACGAGACCGCCCAGGCGCTGGGCAGTCTGGATCTGTTTGTCTCGAATGCGGTCTATAGTGATCGTGAGCCAATGCTCAAAGCCAATCTCGATGGGTTCCGTCGCACGATTGATGTCTGCATGTGGGGCGCGTTTTACGGCGTACGTGCTGCGGCACTGAAAATGGTCGCTCAAGGGCAAGGCGGAGCGATGGCAGTGATCAGTTCACCCCACGCCGTCATCGCCATCCCGACAGCCATGGCCTATAACATGGCGAAGGCGGCGATCGACCACATGGCCCGCACTGCGGCTATCGAACTGGCACCCCATCGCATCCGCATCAATATCATTCACCCCGGCTGGATTGATACACCCGGCGAACGTAAGTTTTTTACCGAAGAGCAATTAGCCGAAGGAGCCAGAAAACTCCCCTTTGGTCGACTGGGACAACCCGAAGAGATTGGAAAAGCTGTGGCTTTTGCACTCAGTGATGATGCGGCCTATATGACGGGTAGCACACTCTTGATTGATGGTGGTGTCAGCCTTCCCTGGTGGTCAAATCGGGAATCTGGCCAGCAATAGTTCTCTCAACGTGTCGATAGAGTTTGTGACTACGACTGTCTATTGAGTGTGCATTGTCTGATTAATAATTCTTAGATCTTGACTTGTGAGTAAATTATTGGCGGGAGACGGCTGTGACGCTGATGCTTTGCCGCCAATGTCTGAACTGGGAATCCCCGCAATATGGACGGTGCCCCTTCTGTACAAGCGTTTTGAATCTCGCTGAGCCTGACCTGACAGCCAGTGAGCTTGCTGACCGATTTGGTGCTGTACTGCTCGAACAACCGTCGATCGCCATTCAACGCCGGCAGTTGTTGATCCATGGGTCATTGATTCTGACATCGATTGGTTTGGCCTGGCTGCCCGAAATTGAATGGCTTGAGACGCATAAAATCAGTTTCAAAACAGCGTCGCATCGAACCTGGTGGAGTCTTGGTTTCTGCTGGCGGCAACAGGGTTCTTTACCACAGCGAACATCACCAGAACAAGCGTTTCATCCTGCAGGTCAAACATCGTTTACGAATGATCTGCCGCCACAAACGCTCGACTCTTCTCCTGCAAAGAGTGCATCGATAACTCTTCCAGGAACCATCACACCGATCGAGCTTGCCACCCGCTGGATGGAACGTCCGACAGCCTTGTGGTTACCTCGCACCAGGATCGTGAGTTTGAAGATCCAGGGACGCAGGATGTCGCTGGTGATCCAACCCAATAGCAAGGTCAGCTTTTATCAATTCGGTCGGCCAACGACGATGTGGCCAACACAGTTTGAGAACTGGTTCAAAGACAGCCTGAGTAGCTCGTATTGAACATCGCTGAGAGTTGACTATGTCAAGTGCATCTAATGTAGGGTGCATGAAGTTCCGACGGAATGTACCAGAGACTCACTAAATATCTAATTGGTACATTTGTATTCACCCTGCGAGACGAATGCCACTAACTATTCATCGGCCGGTCGCTGGTCGCCGGTGAGTTGAACTGAACCTTCCTCGTTAACATCCCGGGCAATGGCCGAACCCATAGGCCGTGTTCCACGAAAAGCGACTTGTGAGGGGAGTTGTTGAGCGGTTGTGGCAGGTGGTGTGGCGGTTCGCTCCACTTCCTCTTTGACGGTGCCGTAATGATAAGGCCCGACACCGAACACGAAGATATTGTTATCATCCGATTGTGCTGATGAGACGCCACCCTGGCCCAGAAGCTGCTTACTTTTGGGATCGTAAGCCAGTAGTCCCAGTTTGGCTGTTGCTGTTTGGCGCGATCGGCTGACAAGTCGCACTTCGGGAAGTGTCAGCATCCCGGGGAGTGTAATCTCGGGTGAACCGATAAATGAGTCTGCCGAATCAGTACCGATAGAACCCGACCGCAGTTCGAGGACAATATCAGCCTCTTCAGCTTTCGCGACGATATTCGCCCCAGCCAGCATGGCGCGATGACGTAGCGAACCCACGAGGTAGGCTTTATCGACCCCTTCCAGATATTTTTCCTCGATATAGAGGTTCGTTCCTTGAATTGTCGACAAATCGACCTTTTCGAGAGCATGATCAATTGCGTTGGAAATCAATAGCTGCTCACGTGCCGTACGTGACGTATTCGTCGTCTTGGTCGATGTACAAGCCAATGGGGTTACAACCAGACCACAACAGATTGCCCAGTTCAATATCGTCTGTGTTTTCATCATGTTATTCCTGTTTCACCTTGAATCACAGGTGAACGCCAGATGCATGTCTGCAGAGTCTGTATTAATAAGTAGAGGTGTTTGAGGATTTGAAATGAGAGGTTTACTCTTCTTCGCGGCGGCGCACAGCCCCTCCAGCAGTCGACTTGGTCTTCGTACGCAGCCGTTTGCGGGCATAATGAGGAGCCTGCAGATGCGACTCTCTCTGTGCGATTTCCAGTCGCAGGATCTTTTCACCCAACGTCTGAATGCGAGTTGCCACTTCGTCGGTGGTCTGTTCCATCCCGGAGGAAACTAATGTCACAACCCCCAGAAAGAGCAGCATCTGACCTGCTGTCGTCATGAGCCAGCCTGTCGGTGCATGCTCGACGGGGCCACCAAAATGGCTCCAAAGTACAAGCGACGTTCCACAGGTCAGTAAGGCCACACCCAGATAGGCACAGACCTGACCAGAGACAATACCCCAGTTAAATGGCTTTTCCGTTTTCGCTTGTTGCAGACTGGTCAATTCTTTCTGGAGATGAGCCTGAGTGGGCGATGCGTGCATCGCCTGGGAAGAGTACTGTCCCTGCTCAAGTTCCCTCAGAAGTCGCACATCAAAATGCGGACCACGTCCGGCCATTCGCGACTGCTGTTGATCAAAGCGACGCTGAACCGCCTTAGCGTCGGTTCGCCGCTTGGGGCGATGTTTCGGCTTGGGCGGTGCACCGTCACCATGCGAAAGATCGACCCGGCGAGCAGCCTGTGGATGAACGGGAAGCGTCTCTGCCGCATAAGGAGGAGTTGGAGCATCGTTTTTTGGGAAGTTCGATGCAGTGGTGGAAGTCTTCGTAGGCGGCTCTGTGACTGGCTCGCGAGTGCTGGTATGAGGTGCTGGCGTCTTGCTGGCTCGCAAAGGGCTGGCAGAGAGATCCGGGAGAAAGGGACGATCTAAAGATTCTAATGCCTGTGGCGTCGACCAGCGGGCCAGAACGTCGCGTACATTACGCGTTGATGTTTCGTCCCGAAGAAGATTAAAGCTCGCTGGTGCAGGCAAAGTTCCTGGCGGATTGGTTTCTTGATCCTGCGGTATCGTGGGTGTCGAGAGCCGGGCGGCCAATGTCATTCCGCAATGCGTGCATCGTGAATGCCGGTGATCCGGCATCAACACAGCAGCAACATCGGCTTGGCACTGAGGGCACCACATGGAAAGTTTTCCGCAGAGCGGGGCGAAAGCGTGGGAAAAGAGCGGCAGACGGGAAGAGCAGCAGACAGGGAGGGTGAAAGGCGGGATGGCATCGTCAGGAAGGGCCGATGACGATCGCTCACAAGCGGTCTCATCATGGGAAATCTCCTTCGCAGGTTATGAGACAATGCCTTGGGGCAGCAAGGTGAACTCACCCTAGAAGGAGCGGCAGTTTCTGCGGCCTGGCTCACGGTAAAGATTGCGGTTCAATAGTTTTGAAGAGCCGAATTGAGCCTTGGCAAAGTTCGCATGGCCGTCCAGAACTGTTGAAAACACCTGAAAAACAAGGTGTTTTCAACAGTTATACCCTTCATCCTGCAGACTGTTTTTGGCCAAAGCAGCGTTTTTACGAGCTCGCTTGCAAGTCGTCTTTCGAGAAGCTGGGAAAACTGCGCAATCCTTCTCAGGGAGTGTTTGTGAAGCGATCTTCACGGCCAGAAATTCTCTCACGGCTGGTAAATCCAAAATCCACCATCACTTGTGGTTGATTGAACCACTTGACCCACAAGATTGAGTGCGAAGAGAGCTTGACAATCTTTTCTGGCGGGGTATCGTGGGATCAATGACAGCAGTCAACATCTTGTTGCCGCTATCATTGATTCACACAAGTAGTAGTGGTTTTCTGTCGAAAAGATCTCTATGGGGCGATCTGCCCTGATGCCGGAGCAAGGACTGCGTTCTGTACCGGTATGGAACTTTCACCCAATTACGCTTCAGTGCCCCAGAACTATGAAAGTCGTGGTGCAACAGTAGAGCTGTGGCCGCTGAAAAGTTGTCACTTCGTGATTTTGCGGTCGAGCAGTGATGCGACGCCGGTTTTGTGAGTTTCCACTGTACTGAAAAGCAGGCACTGGCCGATAGATGTGTCTGTTTGTGCGCAGTGATATAATGTATAGTCTGCTGGTATGGCGGACTGATTTTTAACCCCTAACCCATGGATATGGAGTGCACGATGCACGAACAAAAAGGACTTGCGACGTCTGAACTTTCCCCCGTCGGCCTCCGTCCGACAAATGCCCCCAGCACCCGGCCCAGTGGTTTTCCCGCCAATAGCTTTCCATTGGGAACATCGCGACCACTTCCGGAAGCTGCACCGATGCGGATCCGTCCGGAGTTCTGTCCCGAAGGTGTCGATCCTTTTTCGACCAGTGAATGGGAACTCCGTTCCGCCTTCATTAAGGACGAGAACGGCAAGGTGCTGTTCGAGCAGAAGGATTGCGAAATTCCTGCTCACTGGAGCCCACTGGCTACCAACGTCGTCGTCAGCAAGTACTTTTATGGCGAGCACGGCACTCCCGAGCGCGAAACCAGTGTCCGCCAGGTGATCAATCGCGTCGCCCGCACGATTGCCGACTGGGGCATTGCCGATGGCTACTTCGCCAGCCGGGAAGATGGCGAGAATTTCTACAACGAACTCGCCTGGCTCTGTCTCCATCAGTACGGCAGCTTCAACTCGCCCGTGTGGTTTAACGTCGGGCTCTACCATCAGTACGGTGTGGCTGGTTCTAAGGGGAACTACCGCTTCGATCTCAAAACTCAAGAGGTCGTCCGTGCAGAAACTTCCTATGAATATCCTCAGGCCAGTGCCTGCTTCATTCAGTCAGTCGATGACAACATGGAAGACATCATGCGCCTCGCCACCAGCGAAGCCATGCTCTTCAAGTTCGGCTCCGGCACCGGGACAGATCTCTCCTCCATCCGCAGTGCGAAAGAAAAGCTCTCTGGCGGTGGGACTCCTTCCGGCCCACTCTCGTTCATGAGAGTTTACGACCAGATTGCGGCTGTTGTGAAATCGGGCGGCAAGACACGCCGGGCAGCCAAAATGCAGTCGCTCAAGGACTGGCATCCAGACATCCTCGAGTTCATCCAGTGCAAGCTCAAGGAAGAGAAAAAGGCTCGCGTCCTGATCGAATCGGGTGAGTACGATTCGAACTTCAACGGCGAAGCCTACGGCTCGATCATGTATCAGAACGCCAATCTCTCGGTTCGCCTGAGCGATGAGTTCATGCGGGCTTACGAAGAGAACAAAAAATGGGTGACTCACTGGGTGACCGACGCCACCAAGCCCGGCCCTGCCTACGAAGCTCGCTACGTCATGCGGCAAATGGCCGAAGGTGCCTGGCATTGCGGTGACCCTGGTGTTCAGTTCGACACTATCATCAATCGCTGGCATACCTGCCCGAACGATGGTCGCATCAATGCATCGAACCCCTGCTCGGAATACATGTTCCTCGATGATACCGCTTGTAACCTTGCCAGCTTGAACTTGCGCAAGTTCCAGCGGGAAGATGGTCGCTTCGATGTCGAACGCTATCGTTCCGCGATCAATATTTTCCTGACAGCACAGGAAATTCTGGTCGATCACGCCAGCTATCCGACTCCACAGATCGCTGCCAACAGCCACAAGTACCGTCCGCTTGGTCTGGGCTATGCCAACCTGGGCAGCCTCCTCATGTCGATGGGCATTCCTTACGACAGTGCGGCTGGCCGCGGGATTTGCGGGGCATTGACCTCTCTGCTCACCGGTCAGGCTTACCTCACTTCTTCGCGAATTGCAGCGTTCGCCGGCCCATTCGAGGGCTATCGCAACAATGCCGATCCAATGCTCCGCGTGATGCGTATGCATCGCGACGCCGTCGATCGCATCGATTCGTCCTGCCCCGAAGAACTTCGCAAGGCAGCAGAAGAAGTGTGGGATGATGTGGTCGATAGTGGTCGCCGTTTCGGCTTCCGCAACAGCCAGGCCACAGTCCTTGCACCGACAGGAACCATTGCCTTCATGATGGATTGCGATACGACAGGCATTGAGCCCGATATCGCTCTCGTGAAGTACAAGCAATTGGCTGGTGGCGGCCTGATGAAGATCGTCAATCGCACTGTGCCACTCGCTCTGAAGACCCTCGGCTACGATTCCCCCGAAGTCGAGCGGATCGTCAAGGCCATTGAAGAGCACGACACCATCGAAGCGGCGACCGATCTTTCACCAGATCATCTCGCAGTCTTCGACTGTGCCTTCAAGCCTGCCAGTGGAACACGCAGCATTCAGTGGCGTGCTCACATCAAGATGATGGCGGCTGCTCAGCCGTTCCTCTCGGGTGCGATTTCCAAGACTGTCAACATGCCTGCCGATTCGACAGTCGAAGACATCGAAAAGGCTTATGCCGAAGGCTGGCGACTGGGCCTGAAGGCACTGGCTGTCTATCGCGACGGTTCCAAGCAAAGCCAGCCACTCAACGTGAAAAAGGGAGGCGATGGCAATAAGGAAGTGGCTCCAGGCCAGCCTGTCCGCCGCCGGTTGCCCACGACCCGCCACTCGCTGACGCACAAGTTCTCAGTAGGCGGGCATGAAGGTTACATCACCGTCGGTCTGTTTGAAGATGCCACACCGGGCGAACTCTTCATCAGTATGGCTAAAGAAGGTTCAACGATTGGCGGCCTGATGGATGTCATCGGAACCGAAACCTCGATGTGCCTCCAGTACGGCGTACCGCTCGAAGTTCTGGTCGAGAAATTCTCGCACAGCCGGTTCGAACCTTCGGGCTGGACACAGAACCCGGATATCCCCAACGCGAAGAGTGTGGTCGATTACATCTTCCGCTGGATGGCGATCCAGTTCATGCCTGGTTTCCGCGAGGCCAACGTCCCGCGGCGAGCCGAAGCGGCCTCTGGTGAAGAAGGCGAGAGTGCCGAAAGTCATCGCGTGGCCGGAGCCGCACCTGCGACTCCGGCCGGCAAAGCAGCACACGGCTTGAACGGCAGCCTGAAGCCGGAGATCAAGGGAAGTGACAAGCTGCCAGCTTCACTGGAAAAGCGAATTCACGCACCCCTGCCAACCTCTGGGACAAATGGCAGCCACACCACCAACGGGCACACGTCCAATGGCCACGCCAGCCATGGCAAGACAAATGGAAGCACACATGCTGAACTCCATGTTCTGGATCAATCCCGGAGCCAGCAGTTCAGCCGCTTCCAGACCGACGCCCCTGCGTGTAGCAATTGCGGCTCAATCACTGTAAGAAACGGAGCCTGCTACCTCTGCCACAACTGCGGCACCAGCCTCGGCTGCAGTTAATGCAACGCGAATAAGAAAGGCCCCGACCAAAAGTCGGGGCCTTTTTTCGTATCCAGATTGAGGTAGGGTGCATGGAGTCTTCGGAATGCACCAGCTTTTGTAAGCCACGCCAAATCGATACTGAGCTTCCACAAGGATTTCTCTATATTTTCGACGAACGTTTCTAACACCAATGGGGTTATATAGGTGATGGGCCTGCAGATTATGACTATTCAATTGAATGTCGCTGTTTGGTTCCTCTGTTCTAGACAGCCATAATTGAGCTGTCGCCTTATCGGGGATTTGGAATGACTGATAAGAAGACTAGCGACAATGCTGCGTCAGCCGCCTCTCGGGTTCTGAAAGATGGTCGAACTGGAAAGGATTCAAAGTCGGCTGCAGGATCGGCACTTTCTCAAAAGGGTAGTGCAAAAAAGAAGTAATGCTCTGTCTTAAGGGTTGAACTGGCCACACTTTAACTTTTAATGCGTGGCAAGCCGTGGTAGATAGACGTATCACCACGAATCACAATTTATTGTGGCAAGATAGATTGCGGCGGCAGGTTTCCAGCTTGGAATTTGTCGCCGCATTTTCGCTATTCAACTGAAGTTCTTCATGTCGCGAAGGCTTGAAAAGACTTCTCTGAAAGATATGGACGCGACGCAGCAGCGGATGGGCGTTGTGGGGAGGATTCGCTTTCTTCAGCAGCTTGAGAACGGCAGTGGCGACTTTGCGACAGAACGCCACAAATGGGTAGATCGCCAGACTTGTGAGACTATCGAGGAGCAGTTTATCGTTCTTCAAAACAATGCATCTGAGCCTATCAACGATCTATGACCCGCTGGCCATCTCGCTCTTCACTTCTTCGAGCTGCACAAGCGAAAGCCGATCAATTCCGATGATTGCTGCACTGTAGATATGATCAAGATAGATGCTTCGTACTGATTTTTCTTCTCGAGAGGCATCACTGTTGTCGATCTCGTCTTTGAGAGTGCGATATTCATTTGCAGCAGCCAGCTTCAGTGATTCCCGAACTTCTTTACGCCGCTCAACAACACTTTTTCTGCTGTTTTCCGTCTCCAGCACCCTCGTTGCTGGCGATGCTTTCGCTAATTGCAAGATGAGTGACTTACGAATAGACAGTGAATAACGTTCTTGCCAATTCTGTTTTATGGTTATGGCGTTCCGCTCCAATTGGTTGGCATCGCCTAGATCTGCCTCTAGAAGCACTCTGCGAATATCATTTACAATAGAAGACAGTTCGATTTCATCTTGAATCATAAGTTCTCGCATGCGTGCAGTGGACAATTCCTCTTTTCGTAGTGCGGATTCAGATTCCTTCTCGATGGCCAATGCGGCTTGTAATCTTGATTCAGTGATGACTCCTGCTTTGATTTCTCGATCGATTTCAAGCTGAAGCAACTTTCGGTACTCATGCAGAGATAGCCACACAACTACGGTAAATGCCAGAATTGATGCACTGGCAATTGCAAATCGACCGAACAGAGGAGCCAGCCAGCGACACCGAACTTTTGTGTATAACGCAGCTCTTCGCGACTCTTTGAGCCATTCCTTTTGCCGTTGCTTTTCTCTTTCCGCCCAAGCAGCTGCTTTCTGCTTCTCCGCTTCCACCTCAGCAGCTTTAACCTCCCGTTGAGCGTCTGCCCAAACAGCAGCTTTCTGAGCCTCACTGTGACCAGATTGGTTGGCTGAGGGTGACTCAGACTTCCACTCCTCTGGATGAGTACGTTCAATCAACTCGATTGCCGCGTTCACCTGCTTCAACTCTACTTCGGCTGCTTTTCGAGTCGACGAATTCTCCGAAAAACGATCCGGATGCCAAACCTGAACAAGTAACCGATGACGCTTTTTAACCGAGTCGAGCTTGCAACCCTTCGTTACTCCTAGAATTTGGCATGCTTCATCGAGATTCATCAGAGCACTTCCAACTTTTGATGATCGGTTGTCTAAATGCTACTATACAGAAGAATCTGCGAGTCGATCAATCCTCTCAGTTGTCATGGTCTTCGAAATGGCGTCTCTTGAGATCTGCTTTACTCCCAATTGGCTTAACTCAAAGACTTCGGCGGAAAGAAAATCAGTGAAGAGTCGCCAACGTCAAATCGTCGGCTGTAGCGGAGAAACAAAGGCGTCTGGCAACGACGATTTTGGGAGCATATAATCCGCGACGAACAGGATCTAGAAACCCACTTCGACTACATCCACTACAATCCAGTGAAACACGGACTCGTCGGCAATCCTTGGGATCGGGAAGCCTCGACATTTCGCAAATATGTCCGTTCTGGTCATTACCCTCAAGACTGGGGGCGTACCGAGCCGGCAAATCTTCATGGGATGCATCTGGAGTAGGGTGCATGGACTCTTCGGAATACACCGGAATGACGACCACATTGACCTGTTACGCCGAACTTGTGCATTGGGATACACCTTAACGGGGCAACTCTGTCAGATCGTGATAGCCGACCATATCGATTTCGTCGGCATGATCGCGGGCCAGGCGGCAGAGGTGCTCAAGACTTGCCCGGCGAAAATGGTCATCATCGGCGCGTTGAGTGGCCATGGCATCCACGGGGTGATTCTCGACTGTGAGTTCGACCTTAAGGTAGTAGGCATCGCCGACATGGAGCAGCCAGCGGTTTCCCTGGGAAATAGCAACGCCGCAATGGCCAGGGGTATGGCCGAAGAGTGGAATCAGCAGCACCTGAGCTTCAAAGCCCAAAGCGACTTCGCGGGCTTCGAGGCCGAACCATGTTTGCTGCGATGAACTGTAGGTCTCCCACTGAGGGCCATGGGCGAATTGAATGGGGAGATACCGCCAGTGGCCGGTTTCCAATGCGGCCCGCTCTTCAGCTGCCAGATGGACTTTCGCCGCGGGGAAATCGGCCAGGCCCCCTGCATGATCGGGATCGGCATGGGTGAGCACAATATGCCGGACATCCTGCGGCTTAAGCCCGAGCGCTTCGATCCGGCGGATGGCGGTATCGTGCTCATGGAACTGAAAGCCCGTCAGATCAATGAGCGGCTGCCCCACACGTTCCAGCGGGTTTTGAACATCCAGCAGGCCAATCCCGCTATCGACCAGTGCCAGGCCTTGCGGGTCTTCCAGCAACAGGCAATGACAGACGACCGTGGGATACCCCGGGACGAGCAATGTGCCGCAGTTAATGTGATGGATACGGGTCATAGGTACTTTGACAATGATCGGCAAAAGTCAGCTAGACGTTTTCCAGGGTTTTGAGCATCCTGTTACAGTGTGTTTTATCAACATCACTGTCAACGGAGTCAGCGAGTGTTTCCACCCACCATTGAACAGCCACCGATTCCACGCATTGAAATCGCTGTTTCGCAGGCAGAGGAAACCAGGACAGTGCTTCCTGTGAGAGAATCTTCTTCCGTGCGATCATTTGTTGAAGGAAGACGACAGATTCTGGAAAGCTCTCCTTTGGGTCAAGCTTACGAGGAGGCAAAGATGTCGGAAAGATATCGAGTAAGGATGGAGAAACGGTTACAGGTATTGGCAGAAAATCGCATGGAGGAGATGCCGAACTCCAATCAACTCGAAGGCGAGGAGGAGACCGGAACTACTTGGCTCTGCAATGTTACTAAACGCAATTTCGAAGGAGTTGATGATTCAACAATCGAATACCCAAAGAATTGGGAAGAGCTGACAAATCGCCGCAAAAAAGGTAGTGCACCAAAAGAAAACAAGGCCAAGTAGGGTGCATGAAGTCTTCAAAATGCACCAGACTTTGGTGCCCCAAATCAAATTGGTGCATTGGCATGCACCCTACAAAATGCGGCGTATAGAAGAGCCACGCCCTGCGCAAGACCTCAGGGCGCGCCACTCGTTTCAATAACTGGAGCTGTTAGATAGGGATGATGAACTATTTAGCAGCTTTAAGCTCAGTGATCAGT